>JBHAQQ010000034.1:0-9871 GCA_041830435.1 Corynebacterium sp. | reverse complement strand
GGTCGTGGTGAACAGGTTCCGGCGTTGGAGGAGTTTCCGTCGTCGGTGGAGCCGTGGCGGGCGGTGACTCAAGCTCCGATTGCGGCGTCGTCGGTGCGTAGTGTTCCGTTTGCGTTGGCTTGGCGGGGTTATGATCAGCGCCAGGTTGATGCCTATTTGGAACGTGTTGCTGCGCGTCTTGCGGAACTTGAAGCTTCGCAAGATTCGCAATAGGTTGGCACTAGGTTGGCCCCAGGTAGGGTCGAGAATGATTCATTGTTCGAAAGGTTGATATGTCTGCTCTTCCACGTATTCCGCAGCCAGTCCCAGCGGTTTCTTTGGGGAAGCCCCAATCCGGGAATCATGTTATTGCGGCTGAGGTGGTGCTTGACGCTCCGCGTGATGTACGCATCGTCGATGACGGTGAGGGCGGTTTGATCTTCAGCGTGGGGGTTCCTGCTGTGGCGGGGGCGGATCATGACCTGACGGACAGTCCGGAGTTTTTTGATGACGGTTGGCGGGCCGCGGGCGGCGCTTTGGTTCGACGCCTCTCCACTGTGGTGAGCAACAATCCGGTGAAAGCCAAGAAGCACTTGGTGCAGGTCACGGTTCCTGGCACGGTTTCGCCAACGAATCTGCAGTCCTTGGTGATTGGTTTGGTTGTGGGGGATAACCACCTGGTGGTGAGTAAGCAGAAGCCGCGCACCAGCATCCAAGCCATCAACATTGTGGTGGATGGTACGGAAGAGTACGAGGATGGTATTGCCGCGGATAGTGCGTTGGCGGTGGCTGTGGACCAGGGCTTGCGGTTGGCGCGAGCGACGTGTTTGTCACGCGATTTGGCGAATGTGCCGAGCAATGTGAAGACCCCGACGTGGTTGGCGAATAAGGCCTTGGGTGCCGTGGAGGATATTCCTGGTGTCAAGGTGCGGGTGCGGGAGGAATCTTGGCTGAAGGCGAAGGGCTTCGGCGGTTTGCTGGCTGTTGGCGGCGGTTCGAAGCGCAAGCCGGTGCTGGTGGAAATGGAGTGGGATCCAGAACGGGTGGGGCAGAAGCGACGCCGGAAATCGGTGTTGTTGGTTGGTAAGGGTGTGACGTTTGATACTGGTGGCATCAGTATCAAACCGGCTGCTGGTATGGAAAGCATGAAGACGGATATGACCGGCGGGGCTAGTGTGATTGCTGCATTCCGGGAACTTGCTGAACAGCAGGTACCGCGTCGCATTGCAGCGGTAATTCCGATGGCTGAAAACATGGTGGATGGTAAGTCCTATCGCCCTGGCGACGTAGTTGAACACTACGGTGGTTTGACCACCGAAGTGGCGAACACGGATGCTGAAGGCCGCATGATTCTCGCGGATGCGCTGGCCTACGGCGTGAAGAAGTACAAGCCATCGGTAGTGATTTCGATGGCAACATTGACTGGTGCTGCGAAATTGGCGCTCGGCACTCGCACTGGAGCAGTGTTTGCGCCTCACTGGGGCAAGGGAGTCCGTTTAGCGCGGCGTGGTGCGGTTGTTGGTGAGCGGTGGTGGCCGATGCCAATGCCGGAGTACCTGGAAGATGCCGTGAATTCTTCCATTGCAGATGTGCATCAAACGCCGCGTGGTCCTGGTGCGATTACCGCCGCCATGTTCCTGCGTCGATTTGTGGGTGAGGTGCCGTTCTACCATTTGGATATTGCTGGTCCTGGGCGAGCAGAGTCCACCTACGATGAAATAGCGCCGTTGGGTACCGGGTTTGGTGCCAGAACCTTGATCAATTGGTTGGCTCATTAGCCCGCCGAGTAAGATAAACAGCCGAGTATCACAATTATTTTCCATTTGGAAGGATCGCCCGCATGCTTGCCGACATCATCGACCTATTGGCAGACCCAGTGGATGGTACGCCGCTGCGTCCTGGCGATGAACAATGGAGGACGTTGGTTTCCGAGTCGGGGCATAGTTACGACGTTGCCCGTCAGGGCTATGTGACGTTGGCTGGCGGTGCTGGTTTGCGCTATACCGGCGATAGCGCGAATATGATTGATTCGCGCGAAACCTTCCTCGCTGGGGGACATTTTGCACCGTTTGTGGAAGCGGTTTCTGCCAATTTGGAGCAGGTTATTGATGACGCCGGTATTGCAGATGACGCCAAGCCAGCGCTTGTTGAAGTCGGTGCAGGTACTGGCTACTACTTGTCACACGCGTTGGATTCCATCGACGGATCGCGGGGCATTGGCATTGACGTTTCCACAGCCGCTGCGAAGCGTTTGGCGCATTCCCACCCGCGGGTAGGGGCTGTGGTAGCGGATGCTTGGCAGCAGTTGCCGATTCTCAGTGGTTCTGTTGATGCGATTGCGGTGGTATTTGCACCTAGAAATGCTGCCGAGTTCGCCCGCATTCTCACCGACGAGGGGCAGGTTGTGGTGTTGACTGCAGAGGTAGGGCACCTGGCGGAGTTGCGTGAGCCTTTGGGCATCATTAACGTGGAAGAGGGCAAGGTGGAGCGGATGATTAAGCAAGCATCCGGTCACTTGGTACCCGTGGGGGATTCTGAGATTATCGAGTTCACCATGAACTTGGATCAAGCCTCAATTGCAGCGCAAATTGGGATGAGTCCTTCCGCCCGCCATATACACCCAGATGTGCTTGAACAGCGCATCGCGGAACTCCCAGATTTCATGGAAGTTACCGCTCGAGCTGCGATTACGCGCCTGGCGAAGGCAACATAGGTCGCGAGCTACTGGCTTAGTCGTACGTAACGCCTGCGAGTTGCAGCTGCAACTCGCGACCGTAGGCTGTCATACCGGCAGCTACATCTGCGGCGCCTTCCGTTCGTACGCTGACGTGCAACGCCGGCCCGTGCGGCAGGGTAGGTGCAGTCTGCGTGGTGGCCGAGGTGGCGTTGCCATGCGAATCGGTTCCATCAGGAGATACCGGAGTAACGGAAGAATACAGCGCCAGGGTAAAGGTGAGCGCACCACCATTCACAAACACTTCACACAGGGGCCCATCGACAAAGATCGACAGCGAACCATCGGTATCCTGAACATCAATTGGTGCAACGCACGGTTCGTCACCATTGCGGGTCACCCGGACTTCTGAAGGCGAGCAGCGTACCTCCAATAGGCACGTGCCCGTGTCCGTCTTCACCTCAGCGACCACTTCGCCACCAGCTGAAACGTCAAATGCTGTATTCCACAGCAAGGCGTGATCGGAGTAGTGCTTCACGGCCTTCGCAGCGCCTTCGATGCGCTGGTGGATTTCGCCATTGTGCAGGGAAATGTACCGTGGGGAGGAAAGACAGTTGGCCCAACGGTCGTCCTCATTTGGGTGCGCGCCAACCAAAGCAAAGAGGATTGGTCGATCCGTCTGCACAACGCGCGGACGTGTGAAGTCATAGCCGAAGTCCAGCACGCGAAACGGTTGGGCAACATGGAATGTTGCGCCCGCCAAGGAACCGACGACATAGCCGGTGACTTCACCCGTTGCGGAACCATCGAGTGAATCTTCCGTTGGATAGGTCAAGAACAGGACATGTTGCGATTGGCCAGTTTCTTCATCTTGCATCACGATGATGCGCGGAGCGAACGGCCGACCCGTTGGAATATCTTCCTCGCCACCAACAAATGCGTCAGTGTTCCAATCCAACGGGCCGAGGTAGTCCCAATGTTCGCGATCCGGTGAACGCAGCACCACAATTTCGGCTGCAGTCTCATCCAATAGGGATAGAGCGATCATGAGCCAAGGCCGTTCAGTGTCCTCCGGGCTGTAAATGACCGACGGTGTCACCAATTGGAGATCATTTACGTCGATGGTTGCATTGGTACCGTTGTGGAGCGTGATGGCGCCGAGACGTTCCACTCCTTCTTGCAGATGGTTTGGGTCATCCGAGCATTCCACTGCATCGCTGATGTGCTCGATTTTCGCTCGTTGAATGCGGAATTTGCGCGGTCCCCGCACTCCGTGGTCAATGGCATTGCCCAACACCGAGGTATCAACGGTGGAAGAGCTATCTTGTCCATCGCCTTCATGGTGATGTTCGGCATGCGTCGTTGCGAAGAACAATTCCACAGTATCGGTTCCGGGAAGCGCGACACTCGAACCGGCGAGCACATCAATTTCATCACCAGTTGGGGCCAACACATCGTCGCAAACGTCCCATCCGAACGGCAAGTCTGGGGAGTATTGGTGTGCCCATCGACTTCCGGCCTGTGGACGAGGTCGGAATTGGTGGAAGATATGCAACGCGCCGTTGACCATCACGGCGCCGGCTGGGGCTTCCAGCACGCCAGTTTCGGCAGTGGCGTGGAGTTCTGGCCGGCGGGAGCGTTGCAGGTTGCGGTGAGTACTCTTCCCGTTGTTCGTCATACTTCCCGTTTATACCAGCGTTTTGGAGGTGGCGTCGTGGGTACTTCACAGCGCGCCAACGAGCGCGCGTAGGAGCGGGGCACGGGGCGAACGTGGGTGCGAAATCCTAGAGTTTCGTGATTGCCGTGAGTCCAGCGCCGAGTGGCAGGCGAGTGATCAGCATGCCTTCCAGTCCAGCGAGTTCGCGGGCTGCTTGGCGCGTGGTTGCGATATCGCGCTCAGTTCGGGACTCATCGGCAATGAGCCCATCCATCAAGCTATCGAGCAATACCAGGATGCCACCAGTGCGCAGCACCGGAAGGGTAGCTTGGGCCGTGCTAACCATATCTTCCGGGTCGCATTCGGCAACGAGGACGTCGTAGTGGTCCTTCGTCAAGCGGCTGATCACATTCAGCGGGATGGAAGGGATAAAGCGGTATGCATTTGCCGGGATGGCAGCCTCAGACAACGCTTGACGCGCGAGCTGCTGATGTTCTGCTTCAGGGTCAATGAATGTAATGTGACCGGTTTGGCCTGCCGTTTGAAAACCCCGGAATAGCGCAAGGCCCAGCACGTTGAAGGATGGGCTCATGACAACGGCGGTTGGCTCACGGTCTTGGGCACTGGCGGTGATGGCGCGTTGCGCGGCGAGGAATTCCAGTGCCTCTTGGGTGAGGGTGTCCGGAGTGGCAAGACCGAATTCTTGGGCGGCTTCTTCGGCGCGCAGGTACGCTGCTGCGGTGGCTGCTTCCACGCTGCCTTGGGCAGCCGTCGCGGCGCGGAGGGCGCGAATATCGGTGGTGAACGCGTTGATCGCGTCGTATGAGGTCATTGGGGTGTTCACGGTGCCTAGCCTAGGCGAAACTGGTGGTGATCTTGGGTGTTTTTGGGTCGTGTTGAGGAGCTCGTAGGAAATCTGAAACGCATGTGATTACAGTTAATTGCTGGGGTGTTCCGTGGGGGTGTGCAATCCAGCCGCAGCATGGGTTGTCAAGCATGAGGAGCGTAACTCACAGGAAACTACCAGCTTCGCTGCATTGCATTGCTAGGGGAGCGCTGCACAATAAACGACATGAGTACAACGCCCGCATCCATCACCGCCTCGCCCACAGTTGCTTCCGCAGCGTTGGCGCAATCTTCTGATGTACAGCAGGTAGCTTCGGCGGGTGAGAAGGCGCGGTCCACTGCGGATTTTGATGCTGGCACGGGCTCCATGCCGTCGTGGAGTGAGCTGGTTGAGGAACACGCCGATTCGGTTTATCGTCTGGCATTTCGCCTCTCGGGTAATCCACAGGACGCGGAGGACTTGACGCAAGATACCTTCATGCGGGTGTTTCGAAGCTTGAAGAATTATCAACCGGGCACGTTTGAAGGTTGGCTGCATCGCATCACCACCAACCTGTTTCTGGACATGGTTCGACGCCGTTCGCTGATCCGCATGGAGGCCCTGCCAGAAGAATATGCAGGCGTTGTCGCTTCCAAACAAGCCGAAGCGCAGCCAGAGCAGGCCTATGAACTCAATAACTTGGATCCGGCCCTCGAACGTGCCTTGGATACCTTGGCGCCAGAGTTTCGTGTTGCCTTGGTGCTGTGTGATGGACTCGGAATGAGCTACACGGAAATTGCGCGTACACTCGGTGTCAAAATGGGAACCGTTCGTTCCCGTATCCACCGAGCTCGTGCACAACTTCGTGCACAACTTGAGCTGACTGCTGAAGGCGAGTTGCGTTGTGTTGTCAATTGATCATTTATCTCCGGAGGCCATAGCTGCCTTTGTGGATGGCGAACTGCCACGGAAAGCAGTTGATCGGGCAGCGAGTCACCTTGCACACTGTGATGAATGTCGCGCCGAAGTGCACGGGCAACAACAAGCTGCGCGTGCACTTCGGGAAGATAGTTGTGCCGATTCGGTGAGTGCCTCCCACCGGTTGATGCAAAAGTTGCGATCGATTCCTGAACTGGCACGGCAACAATCGGAAATACCTGAATCCGAAAAACATTATCTGATCGCAGCGGATGGTTGCCGGAAACCGGAATGTCTCTCTGACGCTCTGGATCTGTTTGTCCGCAAGTTTGGGTCAAAGAGCTCCTAGGCTCCGTGCTAGGCTGATACGCATGTTCAACAATGTTGGCTGGGGCGAATTGCTCGTTCTGCTGGTCGTAGTGGTGCTGGTACTAGGCCCGGAACGTCTCCCAGGCCTGCTCAAAGACATTCGCGCAGTGATGCTCGCAGTTCGCAATAGCGTAGGACAAGCACGGCAACAGCTAGAAGAGGACTTTGGGGAGGAATATCAAACCATCGCCAAACCACTCAGTGAATTGAACAAAGTGCGGGCCATGGGTCCAAAGCAATTCATCACGAAAACGATTTTTGATGGCGACGACTCGTACCTGCAGCCATTCACAGAAGCCCGGGATTCCCTCCAGTCCGCAGCGGATGTTGTAAACAAGCGCCCAAATATCAAACAAATGTGGGACGAAGCCGGCCAGCAGCAGTCTCAAGCGGCCAATTCACCACAACCGCAGAGCCCACAAGCACACCACGGAGCGCCACAACCGCAACAGGCCCCACCAGAGCAACAATCCTCACCAGCGCAACAAGCCTCACAACCACAACAGCCACCGCAAGAAGCGGCGGCAGCATGGGACGACGTCACCTAGCGACAACGCACGCCACTCGGCGATGCAATAACTGAGGCAATAACCGAAGCAATAAACGCTGCGTAGTAATACGCAGCGTTTATTGCTTGTTGCTTGTTACGGTTGAGCTATTTGCGAGTCACACCAAGATTCAAACTCTTGCCCGCAAGGGACGAACGACGCACCGCAAGATGGTCAGCAATTCCCCCAAAGGCAATCGCAGCTTCAGAATTCGGTTCAGCCTTGGCAATCGGATTGCCCAAGTCACCACCAATACGCAAATTCGGATCCAGCGGAATCTGCCCCAACAACGGCACCTTCGTACCAGCAATCTGCGTCAGGCGATCAGCCACACGCTGGCCACCACCAGAACCAAAGATCTCATTCTTCGAGCCATCCGGCATCACCATCCAGCTCATGTTCTCAATCACACCGCCAATGCGCTGACGAGTTTGCTGCGCAATGGCTCCAGCACGCTCCGCAACCTCAGCAGCAGCGGCCTGTGGAGTGGTGACAATCAGCAACTCAGCATTCGGCACCAACTGTGCAACCGAAATCGCCACGTCACCAGTGCCAGGCGGAAGATCCAGCAACAAGATGTCCAGATCGCCCCAGAACACATCACCCAAGAACTGCTGAATAGCCCGGTGCAGCATCGGACCGCGCCACACCACAGGAGAATTATCGCCCACGAAATGGCCAATAGAAATCAGCTTCACGCCATGAGCCTGCAACGGCATGATCATCTCATCCACCTGATGAGGAGCCTCATTGCTGCCCATCAAATGCGGGATAGAGTGGCCATAAATATCGGCGTCGACAATGCCAACCTTCAACCCGCGCTGCGCCAAAGAAACCGCGAGATTCACCGTCACCGAGGACTTACCGACCCCGCCCTTGCCGGAAGCAACAGCATAAACCCGCGTCGTTGAGTCCGGTTGCGCGAAAGGAATCACCGGGTCAGCCGCATCCCCACGCACCACCTTTCGTACTTCACGACGCTGCTCATCGCTCATCACATCCGTCGTCACATCGACAGAATCAACGCCCTCCACCCCAAGCACAGCCTCACGAGTTTTCTCCGTCAGATGACTCTTCATCGGACAACCCGCGATCGTCAAATAAATTTCAACAGCTACATGGGAACCATCAATATGCACAGACTTCACCATGCCCAAATCTGTGATTGAACGGTTCAGTTCAGGGTCCTCTACGCGGGACAACGCGCTGCGAACAGCGTTTTCGGTGATTTCAGCCATAACAATAACCTAGTTTAGTTGATACATCCTCAGAGTTGATCACTGGATTGACCATCCGCACGATGGTCATCCAACTTATCGTCAATACGCTTCAGCAAATCTGCCAGATCTTCAATCTCTCTGCGCAGATAATCACGCGTCACCGTATCATTTACAGCCACCCGTAAGCCCATCAGTTCCCGAGCCAGGAATTCCGTATCAGCCTTCGTCTCTGCAGCACGGCGTCGATCTTCCTCCAACGACACACGGTCACGGTCATCCTGGCGATTCTGCGCCAACAAAATCAACGGCGCCGCATAAGCAGCCTGCGTGGAAAACGCCAAATTCAACAAAATGAACGGATACGGATCCCAATTCCACCAAAACCCGCCAATGTTCAGTGAGATCCAGACAATCACAATCAGAGTCTGCCAAGCCAAATACTTGCCAGTGCCCATGAACCGCGCAACTGACTCAGCGCCACGACCAACCGCGTCGCCATCCAAATTCAACGAAAAACGCTTGCGCTTCGTAGCATCAACTGGAGTGTCCAACTTACTGCGGCGAAAACTAGGGGCCATTATTTCAACTCTCTCAAACTCATCAACATCGTATGGCAGGCAGCGAATGCAACACCAGCAATCCGTAACCTCCCCAAGCTATGGTCGTGGATCACTGTCCAGGATTTGCTGGAACGCGCCAATCTTGCTCACGCCAATCCTCCGGCAGCAAGTGATCCAACAAGTCATCCACGCTCACCGCGCCCAACAAATGTCCATCCTCATCCACAACAGGACCGCAAACCAGGTTATATGTCGCAAAATACCGGGCCGCAGTCTCTTGTGAATCCTCCGCAAACAGCGAAGGCAACTCTAGATCTAAAATGCCACCAACCAATGTCGACGGCGGTTCGCGCAACAGCTTCTGCAAGTGGACACAACCCAAATACTGTCCCGTCGGTGTGGCTTGCGGCGGACGGGCCACGAACACCATCGAACTCAACGAAGGTGGCAAGTCCGGATTCCGTGCATGCGCTAGGGCCTCCGCCACGGTGGTCTGTGGCGCCAAAATGATTGGCTCAGGGGTCATCAATGCACCCACGGTATCTGGTGAGAAGCTCATCAATCGGCGAACCGGCGCGGATTCCTCCGGGTCCATCAGCTCCAACAGCACATCGGAGGTATCGTCTGGCAACTCCGCCAGCAGGTCAGCGGCATCATCCGGGTCCATCTCCTCCAGCACGTCTGCCGCACGTTCAATATTCAAATGGGTCAAGATGGCTGCCTGATCATCATCAGGCATCTCGGCCATCACATCAGCCAGCATTTCATCGTCCAGCTCGGCGGCAATGCGGAAGCGCCGGGACTCCGGCATGTCCAGCATTGCCTGCGCGGCATCAGCCGCACGCAGATTCTGGAACGAAGCGATGATCTCCGCATCCTGGTTCACTGCGCCGGTACCGGAAGCATGGAGGCCTTGCACGTGCTTAAACGGCACAACTGTCACATTCGTGCGGCGCCCCAAGCGGCCGCGCTGCATCACTGCTACGCTGCGTACTTCCCATTCTCGGCTGCGAGTTCGTGCCAATTCTACGTCCATGATTTCCAACGCCACTCCGTGGAGCAACTCGTGCGCAGGATCATCGATGTGCACCTTTGAACTGACGAGGTCATCCAGCACCTG
>JBHAQQ010000033.1:0-6247 GCA_041830435.1 Corynebacterium sp. | reverse complement strand
CTTGCTGGTAGCAGCACCCGGTGGTTTCCGCCTCCGATAAGGCGGCACACGTGTGGCACGATCAAGCCAACGAAGGCAATTGGGCCGCAAGCGGCAGTGATTGCGCCACAGATGGCAATGGCGGTAAGACCAGTGACGAGGCGGGTCTTGCCTGGGCGGAACCCAAGTCCGGTTGCTGCTTCATCTCCGAGGGCAAGCGCGTTGAGACCAGCAGATTGGCCCCAAAGGATGAACAATCCCAGGATGACCATGGGGCCAGCAATGGCAATTTCTGACCAGTTGGCTCCTCCGATACCACCGATTTGCCAGTGGCGAAATTCATCCATGAGCCGCACGTTGGGCATGGTGACGGCCCGAATAAGACTCAAGCAGACCGCTCCGATTGCGGCACCAGCCAGCGCCAGCCGCAGGGGCGCCTGGCGTTGTAGGTCGCTACGGCCGGCTGTGCCCAGCGCAAACACCGCAATTCCCGCGAGTGCGGCACCGAGAATAGCCAGAACAAATGAAGCATGGATCCCCAATGCCAATCCGATCACCACGGCGAGCGCGGCACCATGCAAGATACCGAAGATTCCAGGATCCGCCAATGGGTTGCGAGTGATTGATTGGAAGGCAACCCCGGCTACGGCGAGCCCGGCACCGGCAATCATGCCAAGTACGGTGCGGGGAATGCGTGCTGCAGCTACTGCCGCATCGGTGTTTGCCATCACGTCGCCAGCGCCGCGCAGCGCTTGGAAGACTTCGCTCAGCGCGATGTTTCGCACGCCGAGCGCCAGGCTTCCCAGGCAGGCGAGTACAAACAGTACCAAGCACACTGCAATGAGCAGCGCAGTGCGTTTGCCTGGGTGATGTTGAGGAGAATGCGTCATGGGTCGTTGATCGGTGGGAGCCACAATCGGAGCGGGCCGACTAACCTTAGTTTGCGGCTGGTCGGGTTACGACCTCGTTAATCATGGACAGGTAGTCTTCCAAGCCCCACTTCATGGCCAATGGCGATGGGTTTGCTGCAGCTGCAAGCGGGCTGTTGCCGAGGTACACCACGCGTCCATCGCGGATTGCTGGGATGCGGTTGTACAGCGGATTTTCTTGAAGCGCCTTGAGTGCGGCGGCGTTTTCGGCGGCGTCGTCGGATCCGTAGGTGACGATTACCTCGACGTCGGCAAAGAGTTCAGGCTTTTCTAGGGACACTTCGGTGAAGAATTGATCCGAGTTCGCGCTTTCTTGTTCAACAATCGATGGCACCCCAAAGCCGGCCGATTCGAGGAAGGCTGCACGCTGGTCGCCCGTGGTGTAGAAGCCGATGGTGTCGGTGTTGCTTTCGCTGCCGAAGCTGGAGAAGAGCACCTTCGTGCCCGCTAGTTCTGGGAACTTCGCCATCGTGGTTTCGACGAACGATTCGAGTTCGGTATTGAGGTTTTCTCCGTCTGTTTCCCGGTTCATTCCCTGGGAGTCCATGGTCACCATGTCTTGGAGGGTGGTTGCCCAGTCGTCGCCTGGCTGTGCAATGGTTGGAGCTATCTTGGAAAGCTTGTCGTAGTCGTCCTGGGTCAGGCCGGAGTAGGCAGCCAGGATCACATCTGGCTTCGCGTTTGCGATCTGTTCAAAAGGAATACCGTCGGTTTCGTCAAAGAGGACTGGGGTTTCGGCACCCAATTCGGTGAGCTTTTCTTCCACCCATGGCATGATGCCGTTGGCGTCGTCGTCTCCCCAGGTGGCTTTAGAAATACCAACCGGGACCACGCCGAGGGACAGTGGCACTTCGTGGTTTGCCCAGCCGACAGTTGCAATGCGCTCCGGAGTTCCTTCAATGGTGGTGGTACCAAACTTGTGTTCAATGGTGATGCTGCCGGCAGCCGCTTCGTCACCTGCTGCTGCCCCAGTGCTATTGGTCGCAGAGCTGGAGTTGGTTTCGTTGGCGGCTCCGCATGCCGTGAGGAGCAGGCCCAATGTGGTGAGTCCTGCGACAGCGGCAATACGGGCATTTGTGCGAGTCAGACGCATTGTGGTCGAACCTTTCAGAGGGGGTGCAATTAATGCTTAAGTTAGACTTACCTAAGCAGACCTTATTTATCTAACACTATTGTTACGTAAATAGGAAAACTCAGATTTGCCACCCTCCCCCAAATAGCCAGAACCATGCAAAAACGCGCTAAACCAAAAATTTGGCTTAGCGCGCGGTCACCCCACTGACTCGCAGCTCAGCGCACAACTGATCTGCGAGTGTGCGGAATTACTTACGAGCCTTCAGCTCTTCGGTAGCTTGTGGTGCCACGTTGAAGAGGTCACCAACCACACCGAAGTCTGCGATCTCGAAGATGGATGCTTCTGGATCCTTGTTCACAGCAACGATGGTCTTCGAGGTCTGCATACCCGCCTTGTGCTGAATTGCACCGGAAATACCCAATGCGATGTACAGGTTTGGAGAAACGGTAACACCGGTCTGACCAACCTGGAACTTGCCTGGGTAAAACTCGGCGTCTACAGCAGCACGGGATGCACCAACTGCTGCACCAAGCACGTCTGCCAAAGGCTCAACCGTGGTGGTGAAGCCCTCTGCCGATGCCACACCGCGACCACCGGAAACCACAATGGAAGCCTCGGTCAGTTCTGGACGGTCGCCACCTTCTGCTGGTGCGAAGGAGGTGATGGTCACTGCGGTTGGGCCAGCTGCAGGCAACTCCACAGCCTGAACGGTGCCAGCAGCTGCCTGCGGTGCAGGCTCTACGGAACCTGGACGAACGGAAAATACTGGCGAAGCGCCCGCTGCAGTAGCGGTGACGGTGTACTCGCCACCGAAAATGCCGATCTGTGCATTCTTGTCAGCATCCACTGCAATCGCGTTGTAGATAACACCGGAAGCAACACGAGCACCGACACGGCCAGCGATCTCATTACCAGCAGCGGTTGCTGCAACAAGAACCGGAACCTGCAAGCTGTATGCCAAGCTGGAAAGCGCATCAACCTGTGGTGTAACCAGCAGGTTCGCTGCCTCTGCAGACTCTGCCGCGTACACGGTTTCTGCACCGGCTGCAGCCAAATCTGCCTGCAGTGCGTCAGCGGTACCTGGGGCACCAACAACCACCGCACCAACTGCACCGAACGCGCGGCCAGCGGTGATGAGTTCAAGGGTGGTGTTCTTCAGCGCGCCTTCTGCGTGCTCTACGAGAACCAAAACGTTAGTCATGATATGTACTCCCTATTTCCCTTAAACCAGCTTTTCCTTGACGAGGAACTCAACGAGCTTCTTGCCGCCGTCGCCCTCGTCGGTGATGATTTCGCCAGCAGACTTTGCAGGCTTTGGTGCAGATGCGGAAACAGAGGTGGTGGCATGTGCCAAACCAACGTTTGCTGCATCCACGCCGATTTCAGCAATGGCAAGTTCCTTAATGGTCTTCTTCTTCGCAGCCATGATGCCCTTGAATGCTGCGAAACGTGGAGTGTTCGCCTTTTCCGTCACGGAAACGATTGCTGGGGTTGGAGCCTCAAGGCCAAACACACCATCCTCGGTCACGCGCTTGCCGGTCACCTTGCCACCCTCAACGGACAGCTCTTCGAGGTGAGTCAGCGCAGGGATCTGACGGTATTCTGCAAGCAGACCTGGGATGGAACCAGCACCACCGTCGGTAGATGCGTTACCAGCGATGATCAGCTCAATGTCATCGATGGTGTTCAGCGCTTGCGCGATGGTCCATGCGGTACCCAACGCGTCGGATCCGGCGAGGTTTTCATCGGTAACCAAAACAGCCTCATCTGCACCCAAGGACAGGGCCTTACGCAGTGCTTCAGTCGCGCGGGATGGACCCACGGAGAGCACGATTACATTGCGGGATGCGTCAGCTTCCTTCAGCTGCAATGCAGCTTCAACAGCATTTTCGTTGATTTCATCGAGGACTGCATCTGCACTTTCGCGGTCCAAGGTGAAATCGTCTTGCTTGAGCTTACGCTCAGAGTAGGTGTCTGGCACCTGCTTGACGAGAACAACGATGTTCGACATTCGTTGGCCTTTCCTGCTCGGGGTATTTTGTCCTCCGCCATATTACCTATTGCTGGGTGATGGTGACCACCTTTTTCACAATTAGTTTTATAACTTTGTTTACCCCCGATTACCCCACACAAGTGTTGCGTTAATACTCGAATACTCGTCCCCCGGCTGCCCACCCCTAGCCAACAACAGCAGGACGACACAAGAACGCAGCCCGGGGCTCCCCATCCCCCAAGCGCGTAATGATAACGCTCACCTGCTCCCGACCACGCAATTTCCACTGCTTGCGCAGCACATCAGGATCAACATCGACCCCTCGCACAAGAATTTCCACCGCACCGGCGTCGAGTTGCTTCAACGCGGCCTTGACGTGCTTCAGCGACACCCGCTCGATCACCTCAAACCCGCGAACCCCGGCGGGAACCCTATCTCCCGTCAAAAACGCAATATGTGGATCCAACTGCCACAACCCGTGCGCCGTCGCATAATGCTGCACCAACCCAGCCCGGATAACCGCCGGGTCCGGCTCCAAAATAAACCGCCCCGCGGCCCCCACCTCCCCCCTCTGCGGAAGCTCGTGATGCCACACTGTGACCTGCCCACCGCTGATACAAATCGCCCGGCGCACCACACCTCGCTCACCCAACCCCACTCCCAGATCCGACGCCGCCGCTTCCCTCCCCGCGCGCAGATCCTCCACCACTCGGTGAGAATACGCACACGCCTCCTTCATCGCCCCATCGACAGAGACATAATCCACAAGCCCAGCCCACGCATCGACATCACTCGGATTCACACCAGGCGCAAGTTTCATCACCAACCGCGGATACAGATCCGCCAATACCGACGGAGGAGGAAGCAAATCCTCCAATCGGGCAATCAGACCCGAAGAATTCCGCCGAGCAGGATCCGCCAACACCACCAAATCTGCAGATTGCTGCACCAGCTCGTCCGGTTGCGTTGCATCAGCCAACTGAACCGGAACGTTGAAAGCGTGCAAATTTTCCTGCGCCAATCGTACCCGCTGCGGATCCAGGTCACTCGCCCAGCATTCCACCCCCTGCAATTGCGACAATACGTGCGGAAATGCTGCCATCGATTGATGCAATAGCATCAACTCGGTCCCCACCGAACACGTAACGTCCGCAATCCGACGCGCACCCATTGCCTGAAACATCAGCGCCCGATACATACCAAGTTGGGCATGCGTCGCCTGCTGCGCAGCAGCGGTATCCACCCAGGTATCCACGAGCCCCGTCTTGGCCTCCATCACACGACGAGCCGACACCAACTCCACGATCGCTCGGGCAAACTCCCCAAACTCCCCACGCAGCGTTGCCACATCCTGCATCAACGACGCCTTACTCAAGGCCAACGCCCGCCCCGCCTCAATAGCTTCAGGATGGGCAAACAGGAAATCGAGCTCTTCAGCTGTAAACGCCATCAGAAAAAGCCCGGACGATGATCAAACGGGTGATTCGGCAGATCCTCAGGGTCCACCGCGAATTTCATTCCCGGCGCGAACTGGCGCTTGGGCGTACCGTACATCGCAGCTTCCATCAGGTAATACTCGGCCATGTACGGCTCATTGATCGGCTCCTCCAACACCGGATCAACCGACAGACCCGAAGCCAGTTCCATCACCTCATCCACGCTACGGAACGTATCCAATAATTTCAGTTGTGCCCAGGTCGGTGGCATCAAACTAATTTTTCGACTCCGCCAGCCATCCAGCAGCGTCGACGGGCGGAACCAGCCTGTTGACGTGGCTTCACGAGTATCCGAATACGTCGCCTGCCCCTCTGGCATGGCGGCAACAAAAAACGCCGTGTCATAGCGAATCGGCTGTTCCTTCGGTGTAACCCAGTTTGCCCATGGTCGAATGAGGTCCGCCCGCAACACCAACGCATTATTCACCAAGAAATCGGTAAAACTCAGCTCGTGCGCTTCCATTGCCTTACGCTGCGCTTGAAATGGTGCAGTGTCCGCAACGATGGTTCCGTCCGGATGGCCCGCCAAGAGGGTTCCAGCCTCTTCAAAGGTTTCGCGAATTGCGGCGCACACCAGGGCCCGAGCCATCGACTCATCCTTCTGCAGCCGATTGGCCCACCAATCAACCCCCTGCCCTTCCCATTGAAATTCCGTACCAGCGTTGATGTCACGCCCATCCACCCCGCCGCCAGGAAAGACCGTCATCTCTGCACAAAACGCCATGGTCGACGCGCGTTCTTGAACGTACACTTCCGGCCCGGACAAGGTATCGCG
>JBHAQQ010000032.1:0-7545 GCA_041830435.1 Corynebacterium sp. | reverse complement strand
GCAGCGCCATCGACCGCCAAGGCTTCTAGTGGATGATCGGGAAAACCACCCCAACCCTCCGGTATCGGAGTGATCGCCGTATATGTCTTCTGAGGCAACCGCCGATCAAACATCGTCTGGTACGCCCCACGCACCTCCCGGCGGGCACTCATCATCAGCACACCACTCGTCAAACGATCCAGCCGATGACATGGCACCAACTCCGGCATTCCCAGCTCCACACGCGCCCGCGTCAACGCAGTTTGCGCAATATGCTGACCACGAGGCAACGTCGCCAGAAACGCCGGTTTATCCACCACCACCAGATTCTCGTCCTGGTGCAATACACGCAATTCCCCCGGCACTTCGCGCTCCGGTGCTGGGCGTCGATAGAAATTGATCCACGCCCCCAACGACAGCACATCATCAGCTGCCACCACCTCACCCCGGTCGGTCACCACCTCCCCAGCGGCAAAACGAGCAAGCACCGCAGTCCGATCATCCTCCGGATGCCGGTGGCGCTGCGTGTTCACCAAATGCCACACAAAGTCGGCTGCAACCCGGGAACCTTCCCAGTCAACGGGCATCTGCACGCGGGTTGCGTTCAACCCGTTCTTAATTGGCAAGGGGTTCGGCATTGTGCTACATTTCTCTCCATGGATTTGAATGCTATTCTCGATTCTATCGTCCATTTCCTCAGCACGGACCTTGGACACTTCTTCGGCCAATTGCTCCGCAGCATCTACGAAGTGCTGTTCCCAGCAAACGCCGAGGCAGCAACGGATGTACCACTGCCAACTCCGAACATCCCGGGACAGTAACCCCCGTTTGTTGTTCGACGCCGCACCCGTGGCAACCAAAGCACACACCTACCCGGTGTGTGCTTTCCCGTTTGGGGGCGAAAACTGTGCCGGCTATAGCGCCTCCCCAGGCAATTGCGGATAATGAAAGTGTGATGACACGCGATGACCGCGTGTGAAACTTCGAAAGGACAGATCATGGCAAACACCCCGGCAATAGTTGTCGCAGTCGACGGTTCTGATGCGAGCAATGCGGCTGTTGAATGGGCAGCAAATGCAGCTGCGAAGCGCGGTGAGCCATTGCATCTGGTGAGCGCCTACACCACTCCCCAATTCATGTACGCGGACGGATTGGTACCGCCACCGGAACTCTACGAAGAACTGCAGGCAGATGCGAACGCGAAACTCGCCGCCGCAACCGCACTTGTGGAAGCATTCGCCACTCAAGCTGGTGTGGACATCGCGGTAGAGAGCAGCGTGCACGAAGCAAGCCCAATCGACCTGCTGTTGGACCTGTCCGAAACTGCAGTGATGATCGTGATGGGTTCCCGTGGACTCGGCGGACTGTCGGGCCTGGTGATGGGCTCCGTTTCGGCTGCTGTGGTGTCCCATGCGGAATGCCCAGTAGTGGTGGTTCGGAAGGATAACGTTCCGGATGCGGCGTCGAAATACGGTCCAGTGGTGGTCGGTGTGGACGGCTCCGAAATTTCCCGCGCGGCCGTTGCCCTGGCGTTCAAAGAGGCCGACGCCCGCGGCGCGCAACTCCGCGCCATCCACTCCTGGCAAGAATCCACCCTCCAAACCGGCTATGTCGGAGTAGTGGAAACCCAACAACAAATCGATCAAATCGTTGCAGCTCGGCGCGAGATGCTGCACCAAGAGCTCCAACCATTCCTCGAACAATACCCAAATGTGGACGTGGTGGAAATCGTTGAACGTGAGCGGCCAATCCAGGCGCTGAAGCAAGCAGCAGACGATGCCCAGTTGCTGGTGCTGGGATCGCACGGCCGTGGTGGATTCCGTGGCATGCTGCTGGGCTCCACGTCGCGGGCGTTGCTGCAATACGCGCCATGCCCAATGATGGTGGTTCGTCGCGGCCAGTAGTCCGCCCCAACAACGGTATCCCTCGGTGGTGTGAACAGTACCGGGGGATACCTTCAATAAAAGGGGTGGATTGTACCCCGCTTCGGCGGGATGTTCGCTATGGTTAGTACAGCAATTGTGAGTTGAGTAAAGGAATCGATCGGGTGGCAGCAACTTCCAAATCGGCAGCGGCGAAGAAGACGACGTCTCGTCGTAACCGGCCCGCGCCACGCGAACGGTTGCTGAAATCTGCAACGAACTTGTTCACCACTGAGGGCATTCGCGTGATCGGTATTGATCGCATCCTGAAGGAAGCGGATGTGGCGAAGGCCAGCTTGTACTCGCTGTTCGGTTCGAAGGACAACCTGGTTGTTGCCTATATCGAATCGCTTGATGAGGCGTGGCGCGAGGAATGGGAAAGCATCGCGAAGGAATGTGCGGATCCGGAGGGGCGGATCTTGGCGTTCTTTGATGTGTGTATTCGTCAGGAACCGTTGAATGAGTTTCGGGGGAGCCACTTCCAGAATGCGGCGAGTGAGTATCCGCGTCCGGAGACGGAGAGCGAAGTCCGGATTCGTGATGCGGCGATGGAGCATCGTCGGTGGGTGCGTGACACGATGGCGGAGTTGCTGACTGAGAAATTTGGTTATGCGTCGCGGACGTTGGCAGACCAGTTGATGATTTTCCTTGATGGTGGTTTGGCGGGGGCGAAGATGTCGCGGACGGTGGGTCCGCTGCAAACTGCGCGGGGGTTGGCGCAGCAGTTGTTGCTCACTGTTCCGTTGAGCAATTACAGCATCTAAGGGATGCCCGCTAACATAGATGACATGACACATTCTGCTTCGAAGAAGCCGCGCCGTCTTGATCCTTTGGGCGTGCTTGGCGAGGTGCTGATTACGCTTGGCGTGTTGGCCCTGTTGTTTGGCTATTGGGATGTTTATTACACGAATGTCCAGTCGGGGCGTAAGCAGGATGTGGTTGCTCAGGAGTTGCAGTCGACGTGGCAGGATGAGAATCCGCGGCCGTTGACGGAGCCAACGGAGGGCACGGCGTTCGCGCGGTTGATGATTCCATCGTTTGGGTCGGATTTTAACTTTTCGGTGGTGAAAGGGGTGACCGACGCCGACCTCGACAAGGGCCCTGGTCATTATATGGATAGCCAGGACCCTGGCCAGCCGGGTAATTTCGCGATCGCTGGCCACCGGGTTGGTCGTGGTGCACCTTTTAATGATTTGGGTCGTTTGAATACCTGCGATTCCATTGTGGTGGAGACGGCTGGTTCGTGGCTGGTGTACCGGATTTTGCCGATTGATGTGCCGGCGGATCAGCGACGTGCGGCGTTGGATCAGTGCTTGTCGCCGGAGTTGGCGGAGCAGATGAATTCTCCTGAGTATGCCCATGTTAGTGGTCGGTTTATTACGCAGCCGTCGAATATTGAGGTGATTTACCCAATTCCGAATGTGGATACGTTGGAGGTACAGGAGGGCACGGCAAAGATGTTGACGTTGACGACGTGCCATCCGCAGTATTCCAATGCTGAGCGCATGATTGTGCATGCGGTGCAGGTGCGTGAGGATCCGAAGAGTCCGGGGTATGTGCCGGTGGAATTGACGGAAACGGCGTAGTGTAGCCGTGCGGTTGTTTTAGGAGAGTGGAGAGCGGTATGTATGCAGCGTTTTGGCGGTTGTTGCCGGGGCCTACCTGGTTGAAGGTGATTATTTGCGCGGTGTTGTTGGTGGCAATCTTTTTCTTGCTGATGGAGGTTGTGTTTCCGATGATTGGCCCGCAGCTGCCGTGGAATCAGGTTTCTGTCGGCTAGTTGTGTGATTGGCCGGGTCGGCCCGGCGCCAGGGGTGATGGGCGCCGAGGCGGGCGCTAGTGGCGGTGGACACTAGAGGCGGTGGGCGCCGAGTCTCGGTGGTGTGGCTACGCCAAAGGGCTATAGGCCGAGGCGGTTGATGGTTTCGATGGCGATGCTTTCCGGCTTGACTGTTTGGTCCTGTGCAGAGGTGACTACTACTGCGGTGTTGTCTTTGAATACGGCGTAGACGGATCCGGGGGTGTTGTCGTTGCGGGATCGGCCGCCGCTCCAGCCTTCTGGCTGGAGGGCTTTGAGGGTTTGGTCGATTGGGGCGAAGTGGTTCACAACGTCGACGGCTGCTTGGTGGTTTGGCATGTGTCGCACGAGGATTGTGACTTGGGGGGTTTCTTCGTAGGACCAGAATACGCAGGCTGGTGGGTCGAATCGGTGGTCGAGTCCGGTGGCGGTCCAGCGCATGCCGTTGGCGTTTTCGATGAATGGGCCGTCCATGTATGGGCAGGTTTCGGCGGTGCCGGTGTTGTTCCATTCGATTGCTGTGTCGATTGGCAGGTCGGCGCCGAGGATTGCTGGTGCGTTGGCGGCACCATCGGCCGCAGCGCCATCGGATGCAGCTCCGTCGGCTGCGGCACTGTCGGATGCAGCACCGTTGGATTGGGTGGTGCCATCTCCGGCGCTGTCGGTGGTGGTGTTTCCACATGCAACGAGGGCGCTGCCGCTGATGAGTGCGGCAGCGCCGAGGGTGGCAATTCGCTTGAGGCTCATGGCTTTCATTATGCCATGTGCCTGTGGTGTTTTATTGTGGGGCGCCGACTTGCCCGGCGCCGAGGGGTTAGCGCGGTGGCATGGCGGCGTTGTGCATGACCACTCCGCCTTCGCGGTATTTGCGGGCGGAGCGGCCCACGAAGAAGCCCGCTGGTTCTGGCCGGAGTTTTTGCTCTGGGTGCATGAAGATCCAGTCGGTGTGGACAAAGTCTGGGGTGACTTGTACTACTGCGTAGCCGTGGCGGTCCAGGTCAACCCAGCGGATGTGGCGGTTTGCGAACGTCAGCGCAGCTTCGCCGGTCTTGGATAGGCCGTTGGCTTCTGGGAGTTTGAGGATGTCGTCGATGTTGGAGGAGGTGACGGATGGGGTGACGAATTCCGCTGCGATGGCACCGGAGGCTGGGTAGGTGCCGGCGTCGAGTGGTACGTCGGCGGCCCAGGATGTGTGGATGTCGCCGGTGAGCCAGATGGTGTTGCGGATGCCCTGCTCATTGAGGAAGTTCAGCATTCG
Organism: Corynebacterium sp.; assembly: GCA_041830435.1. GTDB lineage: Bacteria > Actinomycetota > Actinomycetes > Mycobacteriales > Mycobacteriaceae > Corynebacterium. The sequence goes on along the minus strand of JBHAQQ010000032.1, from coordinate 2,588 downwards.
ACGCCGCTCTGCCATGTAGCCATCCCATTGGTCGAAGTTGTACGGCATGCCTTCTTCTGGCAGGCCGAGCAGCTGGGTGATGGCGTAGGTGAGGTTGCGGTCCAGTGGTGGGATGAGCACTGGGGTGACCATGACGGAGTTGCCGATGAGGTTCCAGGCTGCTTGGGAGTTCTGCAGTTGGTTCGCGAGCCAGCCGAATTGTTCCGATCCGAGCATGGTGCGGTTCGGGTCGTCGGAGAGCTTCATGTTGGTGAATCCTGGAGGCTCGTTGCGGTAGGTGCGCAGGTCCAGGATGTTCAGGTCGACGAGCTTGCCGAAGCTCAGGTTGCGGTAGATGTGGCCGCCTTGAGAGAACGGTACGGCGCGGATTGGTAGCCATTCCAGGTAGGCTTGGACGGCTGCAGCGCGGCGGGCAAAGAAGTCTCCTTCATCGCCGCCGTGGGTGCTGGATCCTGGGGCGACGGAGGATGGGTCGGAGGTGGCAGCACCTTGGGTGTGGTTTTCTGCGCCGGCGGCCCAGGCGTCGTTGGCGATTTCGTGGTCGTCCCAGGTCACGATCCATGGGTGTGCTGCGTGTGCGGCTTGCAGGTTCGGGTCGGTGCGGTATTGGCCGTAGCGTTCGCGGTAGTCCTGCAGGGTGACAATTTCGTGTGCTGGGGAGTGCGGGCGGACGGTGCCGGTTTTACCGGTGTATTCGCCGATTGGGTATTCGTAGATGTAGTCGCCTACGTGGAGGACGCAGTCAATGTCGCCGCGGCGGGCCATGTCGCCGTAGGCGTGGAAGTGTCCTGCTTCCCAGTTGGAGCAGGAGGTTAGGACGAATCGCAGGTCGGCGATGTCTTGGTCGCGGCTTGGTGCGGTGCGGGTTCGCCCGACTGGGGAGACACTGCCGGCGAGGGGGCCGTCGGCGATAATGAAGCGGTAGAAGTAGGTGGTGTACGGTGCGAGGCCGCCTGCTTCGACCTTGACGGTCATGTCGGCTGCTGGGACAGCGGTGGCGGTGCCAGAAGCGGCGATCGAGGCAAAAGATTCTTCGCGGGAAACTTCCCAGCGCACGGGTGTTGCCACGCCTTGTTCGCGGCCTGGGAGGTCACCTTCGTGGGAGGTGATGCGAGTCCACAGGAGGACACTGTTTGGGTATGGGTCGCCGGATGCCACACCGTGTTGGAACGGGTTCACCTGCGCGCGAGCGGTTGGGAGAGCCCCTGGAAGGGTGGCCATTACTCCGAGTGCGGCGCCGGATACGGCGCCGGTTTGCAGAACTCGGCGACGCGAAACAGTGCTAGTTGTGGTCTCTTGTGCAGTCATAGGGTTAATGACAACACAATTGCATGGTTTTGGGGGTTGAATTGAGTGATTTTTTGGTGAATTCTGGGAGAACTTCAGACTGGGAGAACTTCAGACTGAGAGTACTCCAGCCTGAGAGAACTTCAGGCTGGGTGATGCAGGGTGTTCTCCGACTGGGCGAGTTGTTGATGTTGCTGGCATCTGTGGCAGCAATGGTTACCGCAACCGCGATGCCCCTCGCGACGGTAGCGTTATTTCTTCGCTGCGCGCTGGGTTGCCTGGAGGCGGTAGAACAACGGCAATAGGACTGGCAGCAAGGCACGGATGGCCATGCCGTAGCGCAGCACGGTCTTGGCGTTGAAGCGGCCAGCTTTGGCGCGTTCGATTGCTGCTTGGGCCATCTTTTGTTCGTGCTTGTGGTACTCCGCGAGTTGCTTGCTTTCGAGTTTCCGCACCTGCTTCGCAGTCTTGCGGAGGTACTTCTCTTTGCGGTTTTCGAGCTTTGCGCTGGCTTTTGCTTCGGCGAGTGCTTTTGCTTTCGCGGCGCGGTACATGGCGCGCTTTTCAGCGCGGCGCTTGCGGATGCTGCGAAGGAGTCCCATTGTGGCCTTTCGTGTCTTCTGTGGTGGGTGCGTCTGATTCTATCGTATGTTGGGTTGCGGGTATGCTCTGTGTATTGTGTCCTGTTCTGTTCCTGCCCCGCTTGAGCCGCGTGATGTGGCTGGTTGTCGGTATCGGACGGTGTTGCGCCGCGCCGGGCAGCGGGGAGATTGGGAGGGGCGGTTGGCGGCGTCGGTTGAGGGGCTGGCGCTGGATATCGCTCATCATCGACGCCTGAGCCAGGTTGCTTCGCAGCTTCCCACCCAGCACAGGTTGGGTGACAAGGTGCGGTTTAGTCGGGTGGATATTGCGGTTGATGATCCGAATCCTGTGGAGTCGACGTTGGAGGCGTTGGCTGCTGGGGTGCGGGTGGTGACGAATGCGCATTTGAGTAATGCGCAGTTTGCGGTGCGGGTGGATGTGCTGGTCCGGTTGGATTTGGGCCAGGGGGTGGATGAGTTCATGGAGTATGCGCCGGTGTTGGTGAGTGCGCATGGGGTGGTGCGTCGGGCGGATCGGGAATTGGTTTCGGTGTTGGATGTGAGTGCGTTGGGGTTGGGGCGTCCGGTGCCGGCGCGGTGGCGGAAGAAGTCCAATCCGGGGGATTCACAGGCGTTGGCGATGGCGCATATTGTGCTGTCGGAGTGGGGTTGCGCCGCTGATGTAGTGGGGTTGGTTGCGACCTCTGGGGATGCTGCGTT
>JBHAQQ010000031.1:0-3245 GCA_041830435.1 Corynebacterium sp. | reverse complement strand
GCGCTGATTATTATCGCGCCGGGAAATCTGCTGATGCCTTGTTCCTTGGTGTGCAAGGGGGCAGGATTGATCAGCGGCAAGTGCGTCGGGTGGTTCAGGAATTGACAGGACAGCGCGAGGACATGCCTACTTTGTCGCCGCACGGACTACGGCACTCTGCAGCGACCGCGATTCTTGAAGGTGGCGCAGATCTGCGTGCCGTGCAGGAACTCCTCGGCCATGCAAGTTTGGCGACCACCCAGATCTACACGCATGTGAGCGCAGAACGGCTTCGAGCGGTGTACCAGCAGGCGCATCCACGTTCTGAATAAGCGAGGGCGTAGTTATTCCGCGGTGCTGGCTGAGGATGTGGCAGCTCCTGCGGAAGGGGAGCCTTCCGCGATTGGTTCCGGAGCCAACTTTGGAATGAGTCGAATGCCACCCCAAATCAGTCCAATTGCGGCAATACACCACAGTCCGACGGCGATCCATGCGGCATTGAAAATGGTGGTAGTGGTCAGAATCAAGGCGAAAGCCGAAAGGCCGATTGGCCCGGATACCTGATTAATCGCGGTGAACACGGAGAACGCTCGACCACGGATGTGCTCAGGAACAGTGTTCGTCACCAGCACCATCTGCAGCGGGTGCGCCAAACCGGAGGCCAGCCCTGCGATGAACATACCTGCAACGACCATCCATCCGTGCTGGAGGAAGCCCATGCACAGGAAACCGATGGTGTACAAGACCATGGCGATAACCCAGGTCAATCGTTGGAACTTGGCGATCTTTGCAGCGGCAATGCCCATCACCACCATGCCCAGCGCGAAGCTACTCATGGCAAAGCCCACCATTTGTGGTTCCTGCGACTGCTGGAAGCGAGCAGGGAGCAAGACCACCAAGTACGGGGCAACGAGTGCGGTGGCAATGAGGGCGTCGATTGCGAGGAGCTGGATTACTGGGAATGACAGGGCAATCTTCCACCCGGCAAGTCCTTTGTCGCGTTCGATCTCGGCATTGGCTTCCTCAGTGTTGGCGGATGCTGGCAGACGGAGCAATGCGGTGGTTGCAGCTGCGAGCAGGGAACAGACGGAGGTGATCCACAGTACTGATTGGATTGGCATGGTTGCCATCATGAAGCCGGCTACGGCTGGGCCGACCAAGAAGGAAATGCCCATGAGTGCCTGGTTAATACCGGAGAGTTGTTCAACGGATTTTCCACTCGCCTTGGAGACGTCGCCGACCAGGGCTGAGCGGGCTGCCATGCCTGGTATGTCACCAACTGCTCCGGCGATGCCGATGATGATGAACATGGTGATGGTCAAGCCGATTGTATTGTCGACCAGAATTACGGCCGCGACCGATAAACCAGAAATGATGTCTGAAATGATGGACATCGGTTTACGTCCGAAGGAGTCCACCAGGTTCCCGCCGAAATATGCGAACACGAGGGAAGGAATTGCGATTGCCGCTGCTACCATGCCGGCTGCGGCGGGATTGTTGGTTCGTTCCAACACCAGCCATGGCCAGACAACTCCGGCCACGCCATTGCCCAGCATGGACAAGGCGGCTGAGGTGAGGTAGATCCAGGCCATGTGTGGCTTGGTGGTAGGGGTGTGGTTCGCCCCAACCAGGGAATCTGAGAAAGTCATAAGGAGCAGTTTTGCACAAATTCTCGCAGAAGCCTATTCCTTCAGCCTATTCCTTCAGTACGATCACTGGGTCGCCGAGTAAGGACAGCGGATCGATGTACAGATCGCCATCCCATTTCGCTCCCCACGATAACCCTGAGGCCCGTCGAGCATGCTCTCCAAGTTCCTGCGCATCCGCGAGATGGCCGATTACTTGACCTTTGCGCACGTGTTCACCGCGACTCACCGTGGCGATCACCGGTTCGTACGTTGTTCGCAAACCGTCATTATGCAAGATCGACACCACCGGCGTGCCAGCTACAACCCCAGCGAAGTGCACTGTTCCGCCGCGACTTGCCGCAATCGCATCACCTGGGTGGGCGGCTATGTCCACACCTCGATGACCGGATTGCCAACGCTCGTTTGGAATGTCCGCCTCCGCCAGGATTGAACCCTCAATTGGGAGTGCGTGGGCGGGAATCGCTTGGCGAATTGCTGCGATCGGCCGAGGCGTATCTCGCTGATCACCGATCAGACCCCCTCCAGTGAAATGCACCCCGACGCCAACTGCCAGCACTAATCCCACATACAAAGCAGTTAAGGCTATGTGGATGCGGCGTCGAATAATTGGCAGCAACATTGAACCCCCCTTATAGCTAACAAGCTGAATAACACTTCGATGCCTTGCGACCATTAAACACCCAAACGGAGCGTTGTGCAGCAACTGACGAAAACGCGCCACAACGACTTGTTATGCGACGTGAACATGCAGTATTATTACCGGTTGCAGTGTGTCAACAGATGTATCCAACCGGATCGCATCCAAACACATTGACTTCGCGTGGATCAACAACCACAAGTACCGAGACACGGTCCGGACCATCACATCATGGAACGGCACCTCGCGAACACCGTGGCGATCCACCAGGGCAGACCAATATGGCAACCGCCAACGTGGCCTGCAACAACCGTGAAACCCTAAACTTGAAAGCGAGGAAGGGGCGGTGGTGCCTGCATGAAGGCATCACACAAACGATCGCCCCTGACACATACATATGGCAGTTGTAACTTTGCGCCAAATGCTCGACGCTGGTGTCCACTTCGGTCACCAGACCCGCCGTTGGAACCCAAAGATGAAGCGCTTCATCTTCACCGACCGCAACGGCATCTACATCATCGACCTGCAGAAGACCCTGACCTACATTGACGAAGCATACGAATTCGTCAAGGAAACCGTTGCACACGGTGGCAACATCCTCTACGTAGGCACCAAGAAGCAGGCACAAGAACCAGTGAAGACCGCTGCAGAGCGCGTTGGCATGCCATACGTCAACCACCGCTGGCTCGGCGGCATGCTCACCAACTTCCAGACTGTTGCAAAGCGTCTGCACCGCCTCAAGGAACTGCAGCTCATGGATCAGGCTGAGGACGGCTACAAGGGCCGCACCAAGAAGGAAATCCTCATGCTGACCCGTGAGCGCACCAAGCTGGAGCGCACCCTCGGTGGCATCCGCGACATGTCCAAGGCCCCCTCGGCCCTGTGGATCGTCGACACCAACAAGGAGCACATCGCCGTTTCCGAGGCGAAGAAGCTCAACATCCCGGTCGTCGCCATCCTGGACACCAACTGCGATCCGG
>JBHAQQ010000030.1:0-9392 GCA_041830435.1 Corynebacterium sp. | reverse complement strand
TCGTCGATGTGGGCGCCGAGCATGGGGCGGATGGTTTTGTGGCGTTGAATTTCCGCGAGGACGGCCCGGTCGGTGGTTTCCAGAATGAGGCCGTGTGCTGGGTGCTTGTGCAGTGTGAGGCGGCCGTAGCGGTCCATGGTTTCAGCTACGTCGATGAGTAGCGGCTGCGGTACTGGGAACCGGCTGTAGGTTTCCAGTACGTGGACGACTTGTTCGGCGGTGTGGCCTGCTGCACGGGCGTTCCACAGTGCCAGTGGGGTGATGCGGTAGGTGTGGACGTGCTCTGGTGCGCGTTCGAGTTCTGCAAATGGGGCGAGGGCATTGCGGGCCTCGCCGGCGAGGGGATTGTCGATCTCCAGCAGGACGGTCTTGTCCGATTGGACGATGAGGGGACCTGTTCCAAATGTCACGGGAGAACCTCCTATTTTCCGAAAGTTCTAGTCTACCGGCTTGTGGGGTTCGACATGGTAGATGTCTTTGAGCTGCCAGGTTACGGTTTCCGTGTGCGCGCCGGCGTCAGTGCCGGTGATGGCCAGGGTGATTTGGTTGCCGATCACCATGAGCACGGTCGCGAGGTGCACGGTTGCCGGGTCCTGTTGATGACGAATGTTCAGCTGGTGGCCTTGCTGTTGGGCTTGGATCAGCACCCGGCGGATCTGGGGTGTGGCTTGTTGCGTTGCGACTGGTTGGGTGGTGGATGCCTGCTGTCGGAGGTAGGTGAGGTTGGCGATGTGTTTGTCGATATTGGCCTCTATTGCTGCAGCCACGTCTGAGTTGGTGAGGTATGGGCCTGTGCGTTCGGCAACTTCGGTGCGGGGTTTGGTGTGGCTGGTGCCCGTTGGGCTGGCTCCTGCTTGTGGGGATTGTTGGTGGGCGGAGGCGGCGTCGTGGATCAGATAGTCGAGCGCTTGCGGGATCGGGGTCGCGGAGCGGGTGTGGAGAAAATCGAGGATCGTTGCGCTGTCCACTCCGCGTTGTATCGCACGGTGAATCGACGCCGCGCTGACCCGCCACACGCTGGCCAAACCGGGGGATTCGCAATCGGCGAAGGCTGCCAGGAGCGCTGTGTCGTCGGCGGTGAGCAGCCCTGGGGCGAGGATGGTGAGGTCACTTTGCACCACCACATACGTCACCGGCTGAGGCAGGAGAGGTTGCAATACCGTGCTGAAAGTTTCGCGCAGCGCTGCGGTGCGGTTGCCGTGGAGTTCGTTGGTTGGGTCGTAGAGCGTCCAGCGGTTCGCCACGTCCGCGATGAGGGGTGCAATCCACTGCAATCCTAGGCTCAGCGCTTCGGCATGGATTGCTTCAACCACGTGGGCTGGGACGGTCATCGAGACGAATGGCAAGTCGCGTGCAAGGGCTTGGTGAAACACGTCGAGATCTGTGGCGGCCTCTGGGTAGGCGGCGAATATCGGTGCGGTGCTGGCGCGGAGGAGGGCGGCTTCGCTGTCGGTGTCGTCCGGGTGGCAGAGGTTCAGGTCGCTACCGATGCGCGGGCGGATGTTGGAGCGCAGCCAGCCGACGAGTTGTGCGGCCCAGGCGGTCGCCATGTCGGTGTCGAGGAAATCCAAGCCGCTGTCAGTGGCGGAGCAGAGATGTTCGAAGCTGAAGGAGGAGACCGGTTCGGCGGTGTTGATGAAGCCGAGCTGGTGGAGGGTCGCGAGGTGTTCGGTGGCGATATCAGCGCTGAGATTGGCACGCTTTGCCAGCGTGGATACCTCTCTGACCCCCACACCGCCCTTCGCGAGGGACTTCAAGGGCTGCTCGGCGGTGAATGCCAGGGTGGTGCGCAGGTCCAAGATCCGCTGGATATGGGAGCTGATCCACTGTTGGAACTGTGGCTCCTGGGCGATGGCACGGTCTGCGGCGCTGCTGAGGGAGGTGCGTTCCGGCGACGGGGACAGCGGGATGCTTGGGGTGTGTGCAGTGGGGTGTGCGTATAGTCCTCCAGCTGGTGGGACGTAGGCTCCCGTGAGGATGCGGGCTACTCGCTCGTTCAGGCGGATGGTTTGCCCATCGACAAGGTAGAACAGCTGCTTGGTGAGGAGTTGTTGAATTGGGTGTTCGGGAGGGAGCTCCTGCATGCGATTGCTGTAGCCCAGTCCCGCATGTTCGTGGACTAGTTGCAGATGGGAGGCGCTGCGATTGTCGAGTGAGTTGATGGTTTCCCGAAGTACTGCTGGGCTGCGGGTGTCTTCCATGTCGATGCTGAGTGCCCACAGCAATGGGGAGCTGAGGAAGAGATTGTCGAAGAGATCCTCAGTAATGCCGATGATCTGCGTGCCGTCACTTGGTGTTGGCACGTCAGTGCTGATCAGGTGGAAGTGGCGGAGTTGTTGGACAGCGGTAGTTACTTGGGCTGGGGTGGGAAGTTGTTCGGCAACGTGCGGGTATTCATGGTGGAGTTCTGCGATGGAGTGGTGGAGCGTCTCCAGCGTGGTGGTGGTTGGTTGTTCCATTTCCGCGTCCCAGCACAGTTCTTGGATGTGTTGCAGGACGAGGAGTTGGAGTTTGGTGAGAAAGACCAGGGCGTGCGCGTGGGTGGGAAACCGTGGGGCGGTGCCGTCGTAGTCCAGTGGGGTTGCGTAATTGGCCATCCGCGGAGGGTAGGCGAAGTTTGCCAGGGTGAACAGTCGGTCCCGCACCTCATCGAGGTCAAGCTGTGCAAGCCATTCGAAGTAGGAGGGCTGGTGGGGTGCTGGGGCGTTCATAATCAGACCATTCTAGTTTGTCTGCTGTGGGTGCTTGGTGCCGGGAGCAGATGCCGGGAGTAGGTGCCGGGAGTTCGGGCTGATGTTGGTGTCGTGTGTTGGTGCCGTGGATGGGTGCTGGAAGTTGGCGCAGGGTGTTAGTGCTGGGAGTCAGGGGGGATTGTAGGGGGATTTCGGTTTGGGAGTGAGTGAAATTTTGGGGGGAGTGTGGAAAAATGAGCAGTATGTCGAAAGCAAAGAAGAATGGTTACGTAGATCCGGGCTGGCCAACTGACTTGCCAGAGGGTCAGCATGCAATGACGGAAATTGTTGCGACCTTGGCTGGCGCAATGAGCCCGTACGGTGATGTGGATTTCCCAGTGGATCCTTCCACCTTGAACTACGTGCACCCAACCACTGTTATTAACAAGTAACGGTTGCGCTGTTTGGTGATTGCCACCAGGTCGATGTGACCATGGTGGCAGTTGCTGTGCGATAGTTGATCCCGCTGCCTCTGCTGAGGTAGCGGGATTTGCTTTGCCGAGTCAGGGTGGGAAATGCCAAGCGGCGCGTCCAATCTTCCCCGTTAGGGAAGCGGCGCGCCGCTTGGTGCACAAGGCTTGTTCACATGGGAGGGTTTAGCGTCCCAGGATTGCGTTGAACAGTGGCTGGTGCTGCAGGTAGAGGTTGTTGAGGTTCTCGCGGTGCAGCTGGTAGAAATCGTGAACTTCGCGAGGAACTACAAAGCCAGCTGCTTCAATGGCAGCGACGATCTTTGCGAACTCAGCATCCAATGCGTACACGGTTGGCTGTGCGGCCAGGGTTGCAACTGCCTGTGGGGCAGTAGGAGCTGGCGCTGCGTAAGCAACTGGTGCAGGTGCTGGTGCAGGCGCTGGGGTTGGAGCTGGTGCGTTGCGCAGGGTTGGTGCGGAGTTCAGGCCCAACTTGCGGGAGCAAGCTGGCCATGCGCCCCAGCCCTGTCCTGCCAGGGTGCGCTCTGCGACAACGATCTGCTGTTCGCGGGTTGCTTGGTATGCGTATGGTGCGAACTCAGCGCCACCGTATGCACGCCAGGTGGAAGGGGAGAACTGGAGGCCGCCGTGGTAGCCATTGCCGGTGTTGATTTGCCAGTTGCCGCCGGACTCGCACTGAGCGAGACGATCCCAGTCGGAATCTGGTGCCGCGGATGCGGTTGGGGCGATGGTTGCTGCAGCGCTAACGAGTGCTGCGCCTGCAACGAGCATGCGGGTGGAGGTGGAGAAGGAGGTGCGCTTTTCGTGGCGTGCCATAGTGTCTTCTTTCCCTTTCAAAGTTTGTCTTGGGGCTGTGTCTCTGCATGTCGTTGTCGCAAGGTGTTGCGAGCTGAATGTTTGACAGCAACCTTTCGGTACTTGGGATACGCTACTTGGTGTTTGCTGGGCTTGTCATGCTGTTTGGAATTTTTCTGCGGCGGTGGTTGGCGGCAGCAAAATGGTGAAGGGAGCGACTTTTTCCAGTTCAACCCGCTTTTTATCGAATAGTATTCATTTTGTTACCATTTTGTTATAGTGAGGCAAATCACAATCAATTTGTGATGTAGGGCACTGAAAATCCTGCCGACACAACACCACAAATTGAGAACTCGCGCGAATTGTCACTATAATTCATAAGTTCTGCAAGCAACTCAGCTGCAAATCACCAAACAATAAGGAGTAAACATGCCAACAGGAAAGGTGCGCTGGTACGACCCGGAACGGGGATTCGGTTTCGTAAGTAACCCAGGCGAAGAAGACGTCTTCGTAGGCCAAGCTGTGCTCCCTGAAGGCGTGGAAGAATTAACCAAGGGCCAGAGGATCGAGTACGAAGTATTTGCAGGGCGTCGCGGTCCGCAGGCGTCGAACATCACCATCCTCGACGAAGGTCCACGCCGAGCCCGCCCACAACACAAATACACCACCGAGCAACTCAACTCGATGGTGCAAGATGTGGTGACCATGCTGGATACCCGCGTGCAGCCAGGATTGGAAGCCGGCCGCCGCCCGGATCGCAAGGAAGGCAAGCAGATCGCCGAAATTCTCCGCACGATTGCGCGGGAACTCGAAGCCTAACTACTGCTGAATTTCCAAGGACCAGATCGTCGCAATTGGCGTCTGGTCCTCATTGCTATCCAGACCTACCAACAGCGACTGGATTTCCACCACCACCAACTTCGGCTCAGAACCATCTGCGCTCACCACATCCGCGCCAACGACGACCTCAACCTCATCGGCTTCATAGCTGGTGAAGTACTGCTCACGATTCGCGCCAGGATCGTCGTAGACCTTCAGCAACGACCAATCATGGTTATACACATCCTCAGGGATGCGCAAGGTAAAGGACTCCGCATCGCCCACCTGCAACACAGTCGGTGTGCCCGTCTGGCAATCAGGGTCGTCAAGCTCACAGGTTGAATACGGGGCCAGCGAGATTTCTTTCCCATCGACCACTGCGATAATCCGCTGATCCTGCGGCAGGGTTTGGATCTGCGCATCCTTCCACTGCATGTACAACATCGTGCCGCCCACCACGATTGCCGTGATCGCCAGCACGCCAACGGCCAGCAGTAAGGCGCGGACCTGTTCCTTGCGTCGAGCTGCCTTGCGGCTCAATTTCTCTGCCATGGTGAATTCAATCCCGCTTTCTTCTGATCAACATACGAAGGTATCAAAGGTACAAGGTGACGGGGCAGTGTCGCCGTGCCGCCTAGTTTCCTTCACCCGCTGGAACAACCGTCACTTCGTAGAGCTCCGACCAGTACTTGCCAGTCAGGTACAAGCGCTGCTCTGCTGGGGTGGTGCCTGGCACGAGGGCGATTCCATTGAGGACATCAGCGCCGGGGCGTTGTTTCGCCGGGAGTTTACCTGCAGTGTCGACAACGTGGGTCACCACACCTTGGGTCAGGTCGATCCGGTAGAACGTGTCGGTGAGCCACACGTTGGACCAGACTGCGCCGTCCTGGTCGCATTCGAGCTCGTTGAGCATGGTGGTTGGTTGGCCGTCCAGGGTGACGGGGATGGTGCCGGTTGCTGCAAACGTTTCAGGATCGCGCAGCGTCAGGGTTCCGGAACCGTTGGACATCACCAGTTGTTCACCGGTGGAGCAGATCCCCCATCCTTCACCGTCATACGACGCCTGGCCAACTTCCGCCAAGGTTTCCCCATCGCGTTTGATCGCCACACCGTTCTTCCATGTCAATTGCCAAATGGTGTTCCCGTGGATGGTGAGGCCCTCGCCGAAGTAGTTGTCCGGCAGGCGCTGTTCCAGGGATTGCTGCCCATCGAGGGTGGTTTTGTAGATCCGGGACTGACCTTCCATGCCGGTGCCGACGAGGATTTGTCCATCAGCGGTGGTTTCGAGTCCTTGGGTGAAGGAGGTGGCATCCCATGGGTGGGTTTGCTGTACTTGTACAGTCATGCGTTCAGCGGTTACTGCCGGGGTGGTATTCGTGGTACCCGTTTGGGAGCTGCCCTGTGCACCGTCGGAGGAGCCGCCGGTGGAGCAGCTGGCCAGCACCAGTGCGGAACTTGCCAGCACTGCGAGGGCAGCGGTACCTGCGGAATTAAGCAATTGTGTTGGAAGAATACCCATGGTCACAAACTCTAATCTGGCAGGGGTGGGTTTACCAATGCTTGGCGGCTTAGCATTGCTTGGCGATGTGATGAGGCATAATGGGCAACAGTATGAAGAACTCACGTAATCGATCTCGTGGCCGCAACCGCAGTGGCGCTTCCGTGCTTTTCAGTGATGAAGCTAAAGCCCTTGCGCGGGAAGTGGTAACCGAAGCAGCTGACGAGGAAGTTGGGGAACACCTCGGCATTAGCATGCGGGAGGGTATGGCAGTTCACCGATTTGCGTCGCTCACCCCTGGCTATAGCGGCTGGGAATGGGTTGTGGTGTTGACCACCGTGCCGGGCAGTGGGGTGCTGACCATTAATGAAGTCACCTTGCAAGCTGGCGATAAGGCACATCTGCCGCCAAAATGGGTGCCGTATGAGGATCGGGTGCAGCCCGGCGATTTGCGCCCGGGTGCGCTGCTCCCGCCACGGCATGGCGATGAACGTCTCTCGTCGGAACCCGTTGCCGATGTGGAAGGCTTCCCGCGTAATGAGCGTGCGGAACTGCAACTCAGTGAGAAGGGTTTGCGGGATGCGAACAAGCGCTGGCGCGCGACCTATGGTCGTGGCAGTGTGATGGCACGCCAAGCGGAGTGGACGTGCGATACCTGCGCATTTTTCCTCCCAATCGCAGAGAATGCCGTGCGTTACGGTGTGTGCGCGAATGAATATTCGGCGGATGGGCGCGTGGTGGATTACCGCTATGGTTGCGGGGCGCATTCCGCCACGAAGGAAGAGGCGATTGGGCGCACCAACAAGGATTACGGCGCGTTCGACGACGGAATCTAGGCGCACAGCGACTGGAAATTCGGTGCGCTACCCCGCGGATCTACCGCTGGGGATTTGCTCCAGCCCTGGTCGGCATGGCAATTTATTGTTTGGCAGTTGAATTCACATACTGTCAGACGTTTTCAATCGGAGAAAATTCAAAGCCATGTCAGACAAGCAAGCCGTTCAGGCTGAAGCTCAAGCCACATCCGCTGGCAACAAGGGCTTCCTTGACCGTTACTTCCACATTTCGGAGCGCGGTTCCAATATTCCTACGGAAATCCGCGCCGGTGTAGTGACCTTCTTCGCGATGGCCTACATCATTATTCTTAACCCTCTTATTCTTTCCGGCGCGGATCATACTGGATACACGCTTGGTTTCGACCGAGTTGCCGCAGTGACCGCTCTCGTGGCCGGTCTGATGACCATTGCGTTCGGTATTTTTGCCAAGCACCCATTCGGCATCGCGACCGGCCTGGGTATCAATACGCTTGTTGGTGTGACCTTCGTAGCTACCGAGGGTCTGACCTGGGCCGAAGCCATGGGCCTGGTGGTCATTGACGGTATCATTATCGTGATCCTGGCCCTCACTGGTTTCCGTGAGGCTGTATTCAATTCCATCCCGAACTCGCTGAAGGCAGCAATCGGTGTGGGTATTGGCCTGTTCATCGCCCTCATCGGTTTGGTCGACGCCGGATTCGTTCGTCGTATCCCAGACGCTGCGGGCACCACCGTCCCTGTGCAGCTGGGCAACGGTGGTTCTATTGCTTCCTGGCCAACCGCAACCTTCGTGCTGGGTCTCCTGATCTGTGGCGTGCTGGTTGTTCGCAAGGTACGTGGTGGCTTGTTCATCGGTATCGTTGCCACCACCATCATCGCGATGATCGTGGAAGCTGTCACCAAGTCCGGCGCATCCTTCGAAAATGGAGAACCAAATCCAGGCGGTTGGAACCTGGCAGTTCCGCAGATCCCTGAATCTCTCGGTGGCGTGCCGGATCTCTCCCTGGTTGGCGATTTTGACCTCTTCGGTGCATTCACCCGCCTTGGTGCCCTGGCTGCGGCAATGCTGGTTTTCACCCTGGTGCTGGCTAACTTCTTCGACGCGATGGGTACCTTCACCGCACTCGGCAAGCAAACCGGTGTGATGGACGAGGAAAACCGTCTGCCAAACCTGCGTACCTCCCTGGTAGTTGAAGGTGTGGGCGCAATCGCAGGTGGTGCGGCAAGCTCCTCCTCTAACACCGTCTACATTGACTCCGCAGCTGGTATCGCCGACGGTGCCCGCACTGGCTTGGCCAACATCGTGACCGGTGTGCTGTTCCTCGCAGCGATGTTCCTCACCCCACTGTACGAAGTAGTGCCAATTGAGGCTGCCGCCCCAGTACTGGTGATTGTTGGTGCTTTGATGATGTCGCAGATCAAGGACATTGATTTCTCCGAGTTTGAAATCGCCCTGCCAGCATTCTTGACCATCGTCATCATGCCATTCACCTACTCCATTGCAAATGGTATTGGTGTTGGCTTCATCGCCTACGTGGCAATGGCAATCTTCGCCGGCAAGGCCAAGAAGGTTCACCCATTGATGTATGTTGTGGCGTTTGCGTTCCTGCTGTTCTTCGCAGTGGACCCTATTTTGAACGCCATCGGCTAATCGCTTTCGCGATTGCCCCTTGGGCTTGCTCCCGGGCAGCCCCGAGGCCACCGTGCAACACTGTTGTTGCACGTGTGGCCATTTTTTTCATGGTTTCTTCCAACTTGGTGGTGGTTTGTTGGGCGTCGGCGTAGTCATCATAATCCTCGCCGGAGACAGAACCGGAGCCAGCACCGGAACCCGAACCGTAACCAGCACCGGAACCCGTGCCGTAACCAGTGCCGGAACCTTCACCGGCCACCAATCGGGCTGATGTAGCTGGTCCAGGCGCACCGCGATCTGCATCCACAACTTGCTTCACTTCAGCCCGGTCATCAATCGCAAATGCGGCAACCGGAATGTCGATCAGTGGCGTCTGCTGGCCAAATGGGCCGGGAGTGGAAGAAACGGGGAACCCTAACCAGTACTCGGCGATATCGCACGCCAATTCCTGCGGAATGAACGGCAACTCAATGCCAGTGGAGTCCAGCGTTCCCTCCCAGAAGCGACTCTCGATTGGTTCCGGTAGTCCCTCATCTTCAAATACTGTGCTGCGGGTAGCTGCGAACGCTCGCCGAAGGTCATTGCCGTGCCAGTGGGCGAAGGCTCCGAAGGTGGCGTCGAGCTCCACCCCAAGCTCCGGGGCGGACCCCGCAGCTTGCCCAAGCACCG
>JBHAQQ010000029.1:0-4300 GCA_041830435.1 Corynebacterium sp. | reverse complement strand
GGTACCATTCGGCACATTCTCCAGCCAGAACAGGACCCGATTCGCCAAGCATCCGGTGGGCACGACCCGCTTGCACCAACAGTGGCAGCAGCATTCCCAACGCTTGTGGAACCAGCGCACAAGGCGCCGGCGTCGAATGAAACCACAGCAGTGCCGGCAGCGACCGGAAACCAGGACGATTTAACAAACGAGGTCACACAATGAATGCCACAATGTACATCACCATGGTGAGCGTACTTATCGGATTCCTGTTCATGGGAGCCACATTCGCCGGGGCGTATTACAAATGGGACAAGTCGAAACTCATCGCCATGTTTTGCGTCGCAATTGTATTCCTCACGTTCATCCCAGTTGGGTTGGCTATTTTCGCGGCAACCTAGTACGGTTAAAGGGTTGCTTGACGCAACGACCCTCCTGCCATGCCCAATCCCGGATATGGCCGAAAAACACTAGACCATAGGAGGTGATGAGGTCCGTGCGTCAATACGAAATGATGATCATCATTGACCCTTCTCAGGATGAGCGCACCGTACAGCCATCGCTGGACAAGTTCTTGGACATCGTCCGCAAGGAAAACGGTACCGTCGAGAAGGTAGATATCTGGGGCAAGCGTCGCCTCGAGTACCCGATCAACAAGAAGGACGAGGGCATCTACGTTGTTCTCGACCTGAAGTGCGAATCGGCTACCGTGCTGGAGCTTGACCGCGTTCTTAACATCAACGACAGCATCATGCGTACCAAGGTGCTGCGCAAGGACCAGTAACAACTGGTCAGCAACCACCAAACACACCAAACCACCACACCACAGGAAGAAAGAACAATGGCACAGGGCGATACTCCAATTACTGTGATCGGCAACGTAGTTGCCGACCCAGAACTTCGCTACACACCAAGCGGTGCAGCAGTAGCGAACTTCCGAGTTGCGTCCACTCCGCGACGTTGGGATCCACAGCAGAACCAATACGTCGATGGTGAAGCATTGTTCCTCACCTGCAACGTGTGGCGCCAAGCGGCAGAAAATGTCGCAAAAAGCCTAACGAAGGGCGATCGCGTAATTGTCAGCGGACGGCTACGTCAACGCTCCTACGAAGACAAAACCGGCGAACGTCGCTTTGTCTACGAAGTAGAAGTTGATGAAGTAGGCCCATCCCTGCGATTCGCAACCGCACAGGTTTCCAAAGTTGCACGCAGTGGCAACGGTGGAGGCTTCGGAGGCGACAACGGTGCCGGCGGATACGGTGGTAACCAAGGCGGACCACAAGGTGGATTCGCAGCTGGTGGCGCTGGGGCCAATGGCCCACAGAACAACCAAGGATTCCCAAATCAAAACAATGCAATGGATGATCCTTGGAATTCAGCGCCAAACCAAGGTGGCTTTGGTGGCGGCGATGAGGACCCACCGTTCTGATCGAACCACACGAGCGTTCGTGTGACATCACCAGAACGCAAGTCCACATAACAACAAGCAAAACAAGGTCAACCCCACCGCACTACGAAAGGCTGGATCATGAAGCTGATCCTCACCGCAGCAGTTGAGAACCTCGGTGTCCCTGGCGACATCGTTGAGGTTAAGGCTGGTTACGGACGTAACTACCTGCTCCCACGCGGCTACGCAATCGTTGCGACCCGTGGCGCTGAGAAGCAAATCGAAGGAATCAAGCGAGCACAAGAAGCGCGTCAAATCCGCGACCTCGACCACGCTCGTGAAATCAAGGCAGAGCTGGAAGCTCTCGAAGGTGTAGAAATTGCAGTTCGCACCTCCGACTCCGGCAAGCTGTTCGGCTCCGTTACCGTTGACAACATCGTTGCAGCAGTAAAGGCAGCAAACGGCCGCAGCCTGGACAAGCACAGCATCAAGCTGGGCAAGAACCACATCAAGTCCACCGGTGCATACACCGTGGAAGTAAAGCTGCACTCCAACATTGCAGCAAACCTGAAGTTCAAGGTTGTAGCAGCCTAACTTCACGTAACGGCTCAGCAGCAATAACACCGTGATCAGCGCCTAGACAACGCCAATCACCACCGTCTTGTGACTAGACACCACAAGCACACGTTGCTAAGCCAGCAGGACGTGAAGGACACGCCTGCTCACAGAGATGAAGAACCTCTCTAGACAACAGCAAGGGTGAAGGGAGTTCCGCCAAGGAACTCCCTTCACCCTTATCTCATGCCCCAACGATCATGCCCACTAGTCAAGCTAGGAGTCATGCCCACTACGAGTGGCTCAAGTGGCCAAGCCCCAGCGATTATGACCAGAAACGCATGTCCGCTGTCACATCAGCGTCGCCAATGGTTCGCCGTTCCCGCACAAAGTCCTGTACCAGCATCCATGGATCAGCATCGCCCTGACGCGGCAACCGCTCAGAAGCCCGGCGAATATACCCACTCTCCATCTCCAACAGCGGGCGATCAGCAGACAACCCAGCAGGCCGCACAGGCATCCAAGCAATCGCGCCCCGTTCAGCAGCCGTGCGCCACAACCGCACCAGATAACGGCTCGCCATATCTGCCCGCAACGTCCAACTCTGATTGAGATAGCCAATGCTATAAGAGAAATTCGGCACACCATCCAACATCAGCCCGCGATACGCCAGCATCTCCTGTGGCGGCTTGACCACCCCATCCACAGCAATCTCCGCACCGCCGAACGTCAGCAATTCAAGGCCAGTGGCCAACACAATCACATCAGCCGGCAAGTACGGTTCTGATGGAGCGCCGTCCCGGACGAGCTTTGGCTCCGGGGACCAATCCTTAGCCCCCGCTGCCAACACCACACCGTCTGCACGCATAGTGGCAATCTTGCCGGTCACAACCGCAGCCCCAGCTTGCAAGGCCTGGAAAAAGTCACCATCTGGAGACTTACAAACCCGCTGTTCCCAAGGGTTATACGGCGGGCGGAAATGATCCCGCAAAACCCCAGCTGGCAAATACCGCCGCCCCAACGCCCAGAAGAATACCTTCGCCACCGCCGGGAATTTCGTACACAAGTAAAACTGGGCCATGTCCCGATACACATGTACCAACCGCGCAGCAGCCAGCGCCTGCTCACGCTTGCCAACCAACCCACCAACACCCTTGGCAACACTACTCACCAGATCGCGGTTCGGAAGCGGCGCGATATACGTCGGGGTACGTTGCAACATGGTCACCTCGGCACCCATGGCATGCAATGCAGGCACCAACGTCACCGCCGTCGCGCCGGAACCAATGATCACCACACGCTTGCCCTGCACATCCAAGTCCTCCGGCCAAGACTGCGGATGCACAACCTGCCCAGCAAACGCATCCATTCCAGGAATAGGTGCGCTATAGCCAGCGCTATGGCGGAAATAACCACCAGCGAAATGCACACGGCGCGCGGTGAATGAAAACGGGGCGGTTGCCACGGGTTGCGCTGGGCTGCCCGCTGCATCCGCTGGTGCGCGCCCTGCACCTTCAGCATGATTGACCGGATCCAACGCTCGCGTGCCTCGCACGTGCCACAAGTTTTCTGCAGAGTTGTAATCGAGGTGAGAAACATAGGAATGCAGCTGCAGGCGATCCAACATGCCAGACCCTGCGGCCGCCTCACGGAGATATTCGCGGATTTGTGGCGCTGTGCCCAGGGTAGTTGTGTGCGGCCATTCCAAGAACGGTAGCGCAAACGTGGCCATGTCTGAGTCGCTGCGAATACCCGGGTAGGTGAAGGTGTTCCACGTGCCCCCAATGTCAGAATTGCTGTCAATCACGCGCCAATTCCAATGGGGGAATTCCTTCGCCACGTGGTGGGCAATGTCAATCCCGCTGATGCCGGCTCCGATGATCAAGAGATCCAAAGGCTCGGAGGCGTCTTGGCTGTGGTGGTGCTGAGCTTCCATGCTCCCACGGTACCAGCGACGCACCTCGCCAATGGTGTGGTTTAGGCAATTCGCCACACGTCAACGATTGGCGACGGAAATACCTGCTCCCCGTCGATAGAGAGCGGGGCGCCAATGGCAGCGGACGTGACACACGCCCACGTGTTCATCCGGGTATGCCTCAGGGAACGCCGCCCAATGGTCCAAGCGTCAATGTATCGATGAATATGCAGCACTGACTGGTCCTCGCAAACCACCAGGAATGCCGGATTGGTGCCAGCATCCAGTCCGCTCATCCAACCACCCCCGCCACTGCCAGCGTTGAGCAACGTGTCTCTGCGTAAACCATTCAGCAGGGTTGCTGGGGAGGCTGCACCCCCATCGGTTGCAGCACCGGCATTGCCTTCCTGCAGTGTCGCCAGTGGGTCACCGAAAAGTTCCCACACCGCCGGCAGGACCGTCAT
>JBHAQQ010000028.1:0-19033 GCA_041830435.1 Corynebacterium sp. | reverse complement strand
GAGATTGAGCCTTCGCGGGTGTTGCCGCCGCGGGATGGGGTGGAGTTTGCGTTGGGTGGTTTTGAGTGTGGGGGCCGGAAAGCTGATTTGATCAGGGCGTTTAATGTGTTGCGTCAGTATGATGTGGATCAGGTTGAGGCTGCGTGGGCGACGATGCGGGCGCAGTTGTATCCGGGTGGGTTGATTGTGGAGGGGACGTGTGATGAGTTGGGGCGCCGGGCTTCTTGGGTGTTGTTGGATGAGGTTGGTCCGCGTTCGTTGACGTTGGCTTGGGATGCTCGTGATGTGCAGCGGCCGAGTGATGTGGCGGAGCGGTTGCCGAAGATGCTGATTCATCGGAATGTTCCTGGTGAGCGTGTGTTTGCGTGGTTGCGCGCGTTGGATGCGGCTTGGGATCGGGCGGCGCCGTTGGCGGTGTTTGGTCCGCGGGTGCGGTGGCGGGAGGCGCAGCGCGAGTTGTTGTTGGGCGCTTCGTCGTTGTTTGCGGATCTCTCGGTAGATGCCCCGCTTGTTTCATCCGACGCCGCTCCCTTGGACTTGCCGTCTTTTCAGCGGTTGTTGGCTGCGGGGTTGGCGCGGAGGCGGTTGCAGGATTGTGTGATTACGGTGCCGTGGAGTTTTGTTCTTTAGCTGTTTTGACGTGGAGTTTTGCGATTTGACGGTTGCGGGCTACGGGGAGTTCCTGTTCACTGGATGGCTATGAAGAAGATTTTCGCTTGGGTCGTGGCCATTGTTGTGTTGCTTGCTGTGGTGGCGGAGTTGGGTGTGCGTTGGTACATCAAGGAGCAGGTGAAAGCACAGTTTTCGGTTAGTGCAACGGCGGAATCTTCGGGTGCGGCTGGTTCGTCAGGGGCTGCGGAGCCGCAGGAGGCTAGCGTTGCTTTGGGGGCGAGCCCGGTGTTGTTTGGGTTACTGCGGCAGCAGTTGCCGTATATCAAGTTGGATGCCCCATCGACGATCACGATTAGCTACCCGAGTGGCGATCAATCGCAGCCGGTTGTGGAGGGCAATCCTGCGATGAATCTTGAGGCGCATCGTATCAAGATGGGGCCTGGCGGGGAGCAGGATATTCGTTTGGGTTCGTTCCGGATGACCACGACGGTGCCGTCGGAGTTGATGCTTGCTGAGGCAAGTGCGTCGATGAATGCGGCTCAGCAGGGTGAGGGTGTGAATTCGTTGATTGCTGAATTCCTACGAGTGACTGATATTCGGACGAATGAGGCGGATCAGACGTTGGAGTTTGAGCTTGGTGGCGGGGTGGCAACGATGGTGATGTCGCCTCAGGTAGTTGATGGTGAGATGACCATGAAGGCTGCTGATGTGCAGTTGCTTGGTTTCTCGTTGCCGGCGTCGATTCGTGATTCGGTTGCGCAGGGCTTGGCGGACCAGGCGACGGAGGAGGCGTTGGGCATGGGGGCGAATGTTCGCGTGGTGGAGGCTAAGGTCACTGCGGAGGGGTTGCAAACCACGCTTGAGGGCACAGATGTTGCCCTCAGCGAGTTGGGATAACCCTCATCATCTAGATTTCCTGATCGAGAGGATGAGGTCTAAGCCCCGGCGAGGATATCCCCAGCTGCGGAGACCCCGAGGCGGGTGGCTCCTTCGCGCAACATCGCTACTGCGGTGTCCCAGTCGCGAATGCCACCGCTGGCTTTAATGCCTACAAGGCCAGCTGCTTGTCGCGCCACATCAGACATGTCAAACGGTGCGAGTTTTCCAGCTTTGCGGAGTTCATCAGCCATGATCTGCACGGCTTCCACGGTTGCTCCTCCTGCCGGGTGGAAGCCGGTGGAGGTTTTCACATAATCCACACCGGCGGCGACGCATGCACGCACAGCGACTCGGATTTGCGCTTCGTTCAACGTGGCGGTTTCCAGGATGACTTTCAGCACTGCTGGTTGTGGTACGGCTTCGCGGACGGTCATGAGCTCTGATAGCAGCGCATTGAAGTCTTCGGCTTGGGCGGCAGCGATGTCGATCACGACGTCAATTTCTTCGGCCCCATGTTCAATGGCGAATCGTGCTTCAGTGGCTTTGATGAGGCTGTGGTGCTTGCCGGATGGAAAGCCTGCAACGGTTGCGATGCGTAGTGGAGTGGCGTCGGATTGCACGGGCGGGGTGATTGGCAGCATCGATGGCGATACACAGACAGCCCCAACTCCGAGCTCGACCGCGTGGCTGATCAGCGCTGCAACATCGTTGCGCGTGGCTTCGGGTTTCAGCACCGTGTAGTCCATAACCGACGCCACCTCCGCGCGAGTGAATGACCGCTGAGTGTGTGCATGTTCCATGAGTGCTCGTCCTCTTGTGTTCGTCGGGTGGGGTTACCAGGAGCCGCTGGCGTTGCCGAGCACGTCGCGGATGGATGGGCGGACGTCTTGCCAGTAAATCCCCACCATCACGGCGGCGATAATTGCTAGCATGCCCACGGATTGGGAAAGGTAGGACGAGACCAGCGCCAGTGCTGAGGCGCCGCCCATCATCATGAGCCAGTTTTCTTTCTTGCGATCGATCACCATGTATGCGTCTGGGCGAGTGCGCAGAACATCGAAGAAGCCCACGATTGCCAATATCCCCACCAGCACAGTCACGATGAGTTGGATGATGCTGAGGGCACGAAACAGCAGAATCACGATTTCCATGGTTGTTAGTGTACGGCAGTGCAGGCCCGATTGAGCGTGCATGTCACCATAGCCAAAAGACTAGGTCGGTCAGGGCGTAGATGGTCACACCGGCGAGCGCGCCGACGATGGTTCCATTGACGCGGATGAATTGGAGGTCTTTGCCAACCATGAGTTCGATCTTGTCGCTCGCTTCTTGGGCGTCCCAGCGTTCCACGGTTTCTCCGATGATGCCGGTAACTTCCCCTGCGTAGTTGTCCGCCAGGTAGCTGGCGGCACCCACGATGCGACGTTCGAGGTCTTGTTCCAGTTCCGGCTCATCGAGGACGCGTTGGGCAAATTCCTGTGCCCAGCGGGCGATGGTGATGCGTAGGACGGACTGTTCGTCGCGCGCCATATCAGTGAGGGTGGTGCGGATGGATTCCCATAGTCGTTCTGGCATTGCCTGGACGGTAGCGGAGCCGAGGATGTCTTCTTTGAAGCCTTCTACTCGGCTAATCATCGCTGGGTCGTGTTGGAGGTCCTGTGCCAGCGAGGCGATGAATTGCAGGAGTTGGGCTCGTGCTTCGTGGTGTGGGTTGTTGCGCACATCGCTGGTGAAGGCGATGAGTTCGCGGTATACCTTGTCGCCCACGAGGTCGCGGATGAAGCGCGGTGCCCAGGTTGGGGTGCGTTCATCGATGAGGCGTACAACAAATGCTTCGCTACTGCGGGCTTTGTCGTCCATCCAGACCACGATGGCATCGACTGCTGGTTGGACGCGACCTTCGGCGACGAGTTGTTCGAGTGCTCGGCCGAGTGGTGATCCCCATTCAGGTTGTGCGGCTTTGTCCAGGAGCAGTGTACGCAGGAGTTGTTCTGCTTCTTGGGGGTTGATGCCGTTTACGGTGAGGTCGATGAGGCGGGCGGCTTCTTTTGCAATGCGTTGGTCGCCGTCATCATTCACGATCCAGGTGGCTGCGCGTTGCGGGATTTGGGCTTGGCGGAGTTTGTCGGCGATGAGGGTGGCGTTGAGGAAGTTTTCGCCCACGAATTCGCTGAGGGCGTGACCAACTTGGTCCTTTTTCCGCTTGATGATGGCTGTGTGGGGAATTGGGATGCCAAGTGGGTGCCGGAACAGGGCGACGACGGCGAACCAGTCAGCGAGGGCGCCAACCATGCCCGCTTCGGCGCCAGCGCGAATGTAGCCTACCCAGGTGGAGTGGTTGCCGTTGAACTCGAGCCACCGCATGGCGATGTAGATACAGGTGGCGAGGATGAGGAGGCCGGTGGCGATGGCTTTGTGTTTGCGGAGGTCGGCGCGGCGTTGTTGTTCGGTGGCTGCGTCGGGTCCGGGGACTGGAATGGTGTTCACCTGAATGATTATCCCATAACCCGGAGGCAGGGCGGCTGGGCAGCGTTTCGCCTTCCAGTGGCGCCGGCAGGGCACTTCACTGCCGGGCAGGGGTGCAGGCTAGGCGCTTGGTGTGCGGAGGTCGCGTTGCATCACCCAGGCGAGGAACTTGCCGTTGCCGGTGATGGGGAGGGCTTCGGGGTGATCGGTGATGCGGAGGGCGTCGCCGTCTTCGAGGGTGTGCTCGAGTGTGTTGATCTCGCCGTCGTAGGCGTACAGGTGAATATATGCCCCGCCTGGCAGTGTGACTGTTCCGCCGGCGTGGTTGAGGTCGCCGACGAACATGGCTGCGCCTGAGGTGTTGATGCTCAGGCCGTCACCGCCGATGACTTGGACAAATCCGGTGCTGTTCAGGGTGTCGGCGAAGTCCTGGGAAGCATGTGCTGGGGTGCCGCCGAGGGTATCGGGTGGGAGCCAGCTTTGGATGACGCGGGTGAATTTGCGGGAGGTGTAGCCGTTGGCGTTGACTTCGGAGTGGCTTACTCCGCTTCCGGCGCTGATGGCTTGGGCTTGTCCGGGACCGAGGATGGTGGCGGTTTCGGCGCCGGAGTCTCGATGTCGCACTTCGCCTTCGATGACCCAGGTGACGATTTCTTGGTCTTTGTGGAAGTGCATGTCGAAGCCTTCGCCGGGGGCGACGATGTCGTCGTTGTGGACCATGAGGAGGCCGAAGGCGTTTGCTTCGAGGTCGAAGTTGCCGGTGGCGGGGAAGGATTGACGGGAGACGATGTCGCTGCCTGGCCAAATGCTGCGCGAGGTGGCTGGAACAAACTTAATGGATGACATGTCAACTACCTTAGTTATTGCGACCGCTTTGCGCAATAAAATCACGCAGTTGCTCCACCCCAGCAATCGCCAATGGCGTTGGAGGCTCCACATAGTTCAGCAACATCGGCAGCACAGTCCCCTGCTGCACCGCCCGCAGCTCGTCCGCGCCGGCCAAATGGCTCACCTCAGCTGCCACGGCCGCAGGACCACCTTGCACGTCCGGATCGGTATACAGCGCAACGATCACATCCGGATCCCGCGCCAAGATCTCCTCGGCCGTCACGGTAAAGACCCGCTCATCTCGATCATCGAATACATTGCGCAATCCCACCGCTTGCCCTACCGCATAGCTCATCGACCGGTTGCCGTAGGCATACACACTTCCCCCACCAACGGTTGGATACAGGAAGGCAATGGATGTCGCCGCAGCTACCTCTGACGCACCTCGCTGTTCGACGCCAGTCCCCGCAGCCTCCACCAGTTGCTGCTGCAACCGCTCAATGAACTGATCCGCCTGTTCAGGGACGCCGAATACCGTTCCATACAGTTGGATATGTTCCCACACGTCGTCAAAGCTTGCTGGCTGCGAGAGTCCACAGTAGCCTTCTTCCCGGACGAGGGGGATATGGTGCGGGGCCAGCGTTTGGGCGTTGATGGTATCGGATGTCCCCAACACGAGGTCTGGCTGTTGGGCTAGCACGGCTTCCATGTTGATGTGCAAGTGGCCGGTGGCGTCGAGCTGTTCACTCAGCGCAGGGATGCCGTCAAGCTGGCGGCGTACCGCTTCCGAGAAGTATGCGTCCGGATACACTCCAGCGCGGGCTACAACCCGGTCGAGTAGTCCCAAACCCGCGAGGGTGGGAATCGCTTCCGCGCCAAGAGTGAATACGCGCTCCGGCGCCTTGGCGAGCGCGAAGGTTTCCCCACAGCTGGTGAAGCTAGTTATTGGATCCCCCGTTGCGCCGCCGGTTGCCACCTCATGATGGGAAGGCCCCACCCCGCAGCCTGTCAGCACCACCCCAGCAACACATAACGCTGCCAGCATTGCTTTGGTCGTGGAACTGGGCTGAACGGGGGAGGTTTGTTGGCAGTGGATCACGGTACACAATCTACCAAGGATGCAATGTCCGACCTTAATGAGCGTGCACCTCGTGGGCTGTTACCAGCCGTGATCCACGCGGCACACCGTTGATTTCGTTTGGCACTTCAGGAAGTTCTGCGCTCTTCACCACGGTTGGAACCTGCGCTCCAGCTCCCGCTTGCAAGCTACTGAGATCAACAATGTGGATCTGCTTGGTGGCCGGTTCGGTGATATATGCACGGTCACCATCAACCCAGATTGCTGGGCGTGGGTCCTGCCATACGGTGGATTCTTGCCATGGGGCAACCACATCAACTGCACCAATTTCTTCGCCATGTTCTGCCCAGATGCGGAGCTTGCCGTCTGTGGTGAGCAGCAAATGGGAGCCTTGTGGCCCACGGGCGAGCGAGCGGAACGTGTAGGACACACCCTTTGGTAGCGCAACCTTGGTTCGCGTTTTCGCCACGGTATCGATGAGGGCGAATTGCTCAGGCCGTTCCAGCTCCGCGTCCTTATCGATCTTGTAGTCAGCCAGCACAATGGTGGAATTTGGATCGCCGGCTTGATTTCCGGAACGGGAGTACGGATCTTCTGGGTTGGAAACCTTGGTGAAGGTCCCATCTTGGTAGATCAGGGTACCGTCTTGGCAGCCAATGGAGTAGGTTTCGTTCGCGGCATGCGCTTCGCCGTGGATGCCTTCACATTCCTTTGATTCGACGATCACCTTGCCGTTCGCATCCACAACTGCCGCGCCTGTGCGCTTGTTCTCGTCACCAACGGAGACGAGGTAGGTGTCATTTTCCAGAGGAATTGCAAAACCGTGATGTGCAGCTGGCAGCGCAACGGTGGTGGTGGCGATGTCTTGAGCAGTGTAGTTATCCTCCCCAACCAAGTTTTCTGGTTGGTAGATCTCAAAGGTTCCGGTGCCATCGGCAAAGAGTGCTACGCGCCCGTGGCCTGGGATGACATGGCCGGTACCGTCGGCAGCGAAGCTGGATTGCGCAAATTCTGGGCTGGTTGCGTAGTAGTGGTTGTGATCGCCATGCCCTTGGGCCCAAGCGCCAAGGTCCAAGAGGGTGTAGCTGGAGCCATCGGCAACCATGAGGTGACGATTATTGCCGGCTGGGTTAAGGCGCAGGAATCCTTCCTTCTTGCGGTCGGCAACCACCTTGAGGTCATCGCCGTCGAGGACCAGCACGCCGCCATCGTAAGTGACTGCTAGGCGCGCCGCCGGTCCGGACGTTTCGGTAATGCGGGTGCGGTCTGGGAATTGCAGTTCCTTTTGCCCATTCTGTTCTTGGCTGGTCGCAGTGGTCGTCGCAGCGTTGGACGCAGCGGCGTCAGTGTTTTCAGGTGCACTGCAGGCAGTGAGCACGATGGCGCTCAGCATGGCGCAAGCAAGGGCGGTGCGTGGAGCCGCAGCGACCACGGAACTACGATTCTTTTTGGAAACAATATTCAACATGACCACACATACTAATGAAAACAAATGCAGTTTGTCTAGTCTTATTGAATAATTTTTCTATTTACGGAGCAATAGCATCAACAACGGCGTGCCAACCAACGCCGTCACAATCCCAACCGGAATCTCCAACGGCGCAAACACCGTCCGCGCCAGCACATCCGCCCACAACACCATCAACGCCCCAACCAAAGCCGCAATCGGAATCACCCGCCGGTGCACCACCCCAACCCAACGCCGCACCACATGCGGCACCACCAACCCCACGAACCCAATCGCCCCACTCATCGACACCACAACCCCCACCATCACGCACACCACCACCAGCAACAACAACCGCACCCGAGCCGGGCGCAACCCCAACGCATGAGCGGACGCATCACCATTGGAGAGGGCGTCGGCCTGCGGTCCCAGCACCCACAACAACCCCACACACACCATCACCATGACCCCCACCGCAACCAGTGACACATCCCACCGCGCCAAGGTCAACGAACCCAACAACCAAAACATCACACTGCGCGACTGCTCCGGCGAATCCGACACAAACACCAACAACGAAGTCACCGCCGACAGGGCATACCCCACCGCCACACCCGCAATCAGCAAACGCATCGGCTCCAGCCGCCCACCCACATTCGCAATAGCCAACACCAACAACATCGCCGCCAACGCCCCCACGAACGCCCCCACTTGCAACACCAACGGCCCCACCGCAGCACCAACCGCAACCGCCCCCACGATCAAACTCGCCGCCCCCACACTCGCACCCGCATGAATGCCCATAATGTACGGATCGGCCAGCACATTTCGCACCAGCGATTGCAACACCGCGCCCGCCACCGCCAGCCCCGCACCGACAAACACCGCCAGCACAACGCGCGGCACCCGCACATTCCACCGAATCTGCTCCGCGACCTGCTCCGGCACCGGCATCGCATTCGCCGCCCCAATATTCGACGCCAACCACGCACTAGCCAGCAACAACACCAGCAGCACCAGCCCCCACAGCACCACTGCACGATCACGCAGCCGCACCAGCTGAACCAGGGAATCAGCCCCCATTGGGCGTGACAACATCTGTTTACTCACATCTGCCTCAAGTCAAACGCCGGCTTACCCAGCATCAATTGCCGCCAGCGGTCATGCACCGCATGCACCGCCGCTTTCACCATCTGAGGTTCCGCACCAGCTATGCGGCACACCGCACCGGCGTCACTGACCATCGTGGTTGCACCGCCACGAACCACACCTTGCATGCCCCGGAGCACATCGTGCGCGGCCGTTACCAGCTCTGAGGCCAGGGCAGCATCTGCCGGCACAGACACCAGGGTGCCCCAAACAGGATCCGCACCCCACAGCAACGGACGTTGCATCAACGCCCCCGTGGCAGTCAGGACATCCTGGTACAGCGGACGAAGATTGCCCCGCAATTGCACGCGCGTTACCTGCGATAACAAATCAAATTCGCACTCCTCGCCCCGCGCCAACCGGCCTGCCAACGTCACCTCTGACAACAAGCATTGCGCACCCGGTTCCACCTTCACCTCCACGTGTTGCACCAGCCGGCTACCACCCGCCAACGCAGTATGACCAGGCAGGTATTCAAACACACCACCCGCATGAACATCGGCGGTCAGCCACGAAGCCCCATAGCCCGAATCCATACGCTGCGCCAACGTCGCCGCTTGCGTTGTCAGGAGCACCCGTGCCCCAGGTTGCACCACCACATGCTGCCGGAGCCGATCATTTTGTCCAATGCCTCCGCCCGTAGTCCGCATGTACAGCACTGGACAACCTCGATCCGCAGGGTCAACATACAGCGCACGCGAAAGACTCAATGGCGCTTTCACAAACCGACGCCCCAGCCCCGACACCTCGGAACCAAGCACCTCCACATCTGCTAACCCCACCTTGCCGGGATAACCAACCGGAATCACACCCGGCGCAGGCGCCCGGTCCAGCTGCGCCAAGAGTTTCCGCGCACCCGGCACCAACGGCACATCCCATCCCAGGTTCGAGTCCCAACCGTGCAGCTCCCGCACACGCAGCTCTGCAGTGTGCATTAACGATAGCTTTCCAACGCCTCAGCCAATTCCTGCACTCCCACCCCATCCAAAGAGTTCGTGAGGAACACCGGCTTGTGGTGCCGCACTTCCAAGGCATCAGCATGCATGCGTTCCAGGTCGCAGCGCACATACTGAGCAATATCGGTTTTGTTGATGACCAAAATATCGGACTCAGTGATGCCAGGTCCACGCTTCCGAGGCATTTTGTCACCTTCCGCGGTATCCAGCACGAAGACAAACACATCCACCAGTGCCGGGGAGAAGGTCAAAGTGAGATTGTCCCCTCCGGATTCAAAAATGATGGTGTCCACCTCTGGATGCTCGTCCTGCATTTCCGCAGCCGCCATGAGGTTCATTGTCGGATCGTCCCGGACCGCAGTGTGTGGGCAGGAGCCCGTTTCCACTCCAATGACCCGTTCCGGTGGGATCACACCGTCCAGGACGCGACGAACGTGGAGCGCATCCTCCTGCGTGTAGATATCGTTGGTAATCACGCCAACTTCCCGCCCGGCGCGCTGAAAAACCGGCACGAGCGCTTCGATGAGTGCAGTCTTGCCGCTCCCGACTGGGCCTCCCACTCCGATGCGCAATGGTGTTGTGTGTTGCATGGTGTTCCTTTCCACTGTGTTGTTCATGCTGTGCATTTCATGCTGTGTTGTTCATTCTGTGCATTTCATGCTGTGTTGTTTATGCTGTTCTGCTCATAGTGCTGTGCATTGTGTTCCGACTGCGGGCGCTAATTCATAAACAATCGCGCCGGCGCATGTGCGTGGGCAACACTCGCCAGGTCCAACCCCGGACTACTGCCACCCAATAATGGATACTCCCCTCGTTGATATCCGACGCCACCTTCGTCCCACACTCCCACCATTTCCTCGACCAGTTCATCTAATTCTCCTGCCCATTCCCGAATCTTTGGGCGGACACGTTCCACCATCACCTGCGCTGTGATGTGGTCGCATTGCCGCAGTCGCAACGCCGCACTGGCCCAACCAATCGCCGTTGCAGTCATTTCCACCGCCACTGCCTCCGCTGGGCTCAGTCCCGCTGCCGCATGGATTAGCCCAATCACGATCGCCTGATTACCTGAGGTTTGCTTACCCAAGATCGCCGCTAGAAACTCCTCCAACACTTGCTGCTTCGCAACATCCCCAAGGTGGTTGTGCACCTCAAGGTACGTGGTGAGGGTTTGCCTTCCCACGCGAGTGGAGCCCTTGCGCAGCGCATCTGTAGGTTTCGTAGCCAACAATTCATGGTCCAATGCCATGCAGAACTCCAGCAACCCAGTATCTGCACCAGGTGCTGCGTGTTGGGCACGGGAAGTCACGAGGGCGGTGGCTAAGGCGTCGGATGGGTAAACGGTGAAGCGCAGCAAATCCTCCAACGCTTCCCCCACCGCCACATGACCAGCCACCACATGCTGCTGAACTAATCCCTCCAAACCATTCGACAGGGTGTAGCGTCCCGATGGGTAAGCCGAATCCCCAAACACCACCGCGTGGGTAAACGCATCAACTCCCATCACCACACTGCCTTTCACTCGAGGGGTACATCCTGTACCTAGAACAAGTAGAACAATTGCGCCAACGGCAGCGACGTCGCTGGTTCAATCGTCGCCACCTGACCATCGACACGCACTTCATAGGTATCCGGATCCACCTGAACATCCGCCAAACGATCGTTGCGAACCATGTCGCGCTTCCCGATCGTGCGGCATCCCGAGACCGGAAGCACCAATGACTCCAAGCCCAATTGCTCCGGCACACCCAGATCAATGGCCGCCTGCGACATGAACGTCACCCGAGTTGCCGGCAACGCTCGCCCATAATTGGCGAATTGCGAACGATAAAACACCGGCTGCGGAGTGGCCAACGACGCATTCGGATCACCCATTGCCGCCCAACAAATTTGCCCACTGCGCAGCACAACATGCGGTTTCGCAGCGAAGGAATCCACCGGCCAAATCACAATATCGGCAATTTTGCCGGGCTCGAGGGAACCAATATGCTGCCCGATGCCCTGCGCAATCGCTGGATTGATCGTCAGCTTCGCCAAGTACCGCAAAACGCGTTGATTGTCATCGCCCTGATCGCCTTCCAGTTCACCGAGTTGTTCGCGGCAATGATGCGCCGTTTGGAATGCCCGGGCAAAGGACTCACCGACCCGACCCATCGCCTGCGAATCGGAACTGAAGATACTGATCAGACCCATATCATGCAGGACCGTTTCTGCGGCGATTGTCTCCGCGCGGACACGCGAATCCGCAAACGCCACATCCTCCGGAATGTCATGGGACAAGTGGTGGCAAACCATCACCATGTCCAATAGTTCCTCTACCGAGTTGGTGGTGTACGGCAAGGTTGGGTTGGTCGATGACGGCAATACATTCGGCATCCCCGTCACCCGGAGAATGTCTGGGGCATGGCCGCCACCAGCCCCTTCCGAGTGGAAGGTGTGGATAGTACGGTCGCCAATTGCGCGGGCAGTGGACTGGAAAAAGCCAGACTCATTCAAGGTGTCCGTGTGGATCGCGAGTTGGGCGTCGAACTCATCACACACATCTAGGGCATTACGAATTGCCGCTGGCATTGCTCCCCAGTCTTCGTGAACCTTCAGCCCCGCCGCCCCGGCGCGCATTTGGATCCGCAACGGTTCCGGCAAACTTGCCGACCCCTTACCCAGAAAGCCCGTATTAACAGGCAAACCTTCAGCAGCTTTCAACATGAAGTGAATGCCGGGCTTGCCTGGTGTGCTCGTGGTACCCAGGGTGCCTTCCGCTGGTCCGGTTCCGCCACCAAAGAACGTGGTGATGCCGTTGGACAGTCCCTCTTCCGCCTGCTGCGGAGTGATGTAGTGAATATGCGTATCCACACCGCCAGCAGTGATAATCCGGTGGGTACCAACAATGACCTCTGTGCCGGGACCAATCACCAAGTTTGGGTCCACGCCATCCTGCGTGTGCGGGTTTCCGGCCTTGCCGATCCCCACGATGCGACCATCCTTAATACCAAGGTCACCCTTCACCACACCCAGGATTGGGTCCACGATAATGCCATTCAAGATGACTGTGTCCAGCGGATCCGTTGCCGTTGGATCCTGGGCCATGCCATCACGCACTGCCTTGCCGCCGCCGTAAATGGATTCCTCACCATATCCAGCCTCGGTGGTGTAGTCCCGCTCAATGCGGATATGCAGGTTCGTGTCCGCCAGGCGCACCTTGTCACCGGTGGTTGGGCCATAGATTTCCGAGTAGCGAGTTCTGTCGATTTGCATAGCGCAGTTCCTTCTCTTTATTTCCCTTGTGGCGTTTCATTTACAGGCGCGTCCGAGGTCATTGCCTGGTGTTCCGTTCCGGGTTCAGCATTTGCATGTGCAAGGAAATCTTCGAGTGCTGCCTGCGCTGCTTGGCGTATGGAGGGGTCGTCGAGCTGCCCGTTGACCAAACCAGCGAAGCCATACAGTGTGCGGGTACCGCCGAAATCCACTAATTCCACCTCGCGCGAATCTCCCGGTTCAAAACGGATGGCCAGCCCGGAAGGGATATTCAGGTGGCGGCCATATGCCGCTTCGCGATCAAACTGAAGTGCGGCGTTCACTTCGAAGAAGTGGTAGTGGCTGCCCACTTGAACGGCACGGTCGCCTGTGTTGGCCACTAGGACTCGCGCGGTGGCGCGGCCGGAGTTGAGTTCCAGCGTTGGACTTCCGCCTGTCGCTGGGTCGGTGTTCACAAGATATGTAGCTGCATTTGACATGTGTTTTCTCCTAGCTAGCGCGGTGTTCCGTGATCGTGGGCATGCGTATGCCCGTGAGTATGCCCGTGTTCGTGTGCGTGCTCGTGGGTATGCCCGTGTCCGTGCCCGTGGGAATACGTATGCCCATGCGTATGCCCATGCCCGTGCGCGTGCTCATGCGTATGCCCGTGCGCACCATCATCCCCATGGGAATGCGCGAAGCCCGTATCGTGATCCGCAAGCAAACCCCACCCAATGCCATCATCACCGTGCTGCCAACGGTGCACAGCCTCCTGCACTGCCACCGCAACTGCCTGCTGCAACGCCCGATCACTCAGCAGCCCATCCGCACCAGGCGACATCCCCAGATCCCCACGCACCATAAACATGTCCACCCCTGCGCCGTTGAGTTTCACGATCCGCTCCCGCACGTCCGCAACCGTTGGCCAGCCGCCGTCTCCCTCGAACGCCACCTCCACCGGCACA
Organism: Corynebacterium sp.; assembly: GCA_041830435.1. Classification (GTDB taxonomy): domain Bacteria; phylum Actinomycetota; class Actinomycetes; order Mycobacteriales; family Mycobacteriaceae; genus Corynebacterium. The sequence continues at coordinate 5,422 of JBHAQQ010000028.1, read as the reverse complement.
CCAATGCTGAACTGCTGCGCCAATCGCACGCGACGCAACAATTCCGCATCCGCAAACGGATCCACCGCGTCCGCAATCACCACCGCAGCCCACCCCGCTGCCCTGTCCTGCACCCCCTCAATCGACGCCGCACCCGACAGCATCCCGTCGTCGCCCGCCGCAGCAGCCGCAGCGGCCCGTTTGCGCAACCAACCACGCAGCGCAGCGATCGCATAGGTATCATTCACCGGCGGCATCGCCAGCACAACCGATGCACCAGGATTATTCCGCTTGAACCACTGCACACTCTGCGCAGCGTGCGTAATGGTGGTCAGGTCACGGCCCGTACACATCGGCACCACCACGACCTGCAGAACCCCAGTCTCCGGATCAGTAGCCACTGCAACATTCGGTTGGACGGCTGCTAGCAGCGCCGACTCCAACTCCCGAGTACCGGTAGCTACGGCGAAGGCGGCGTCGGGTACAAACTGCGACAGTCGAGCCTCATCGGTGGACTCCCCCGTTGCCCACAACACCACACGCGGCAAAGCAGAACCGCTCATGTTACGCACCGATCGGATCGTGCACACTCACCAGCTTCGTACCATCCGGGAACGTCGCCTCCACCTGAATCAACGACAAACGCTCCCGCACCCCCTCCATCACATCGTCCGGCCCCAACACCTCCGTACCGATATGCATCGCCTCAGCAACGCTCTTGCCATCCCGAGCCGCCTCAATAACCGCCTCAGAGATCAAGGCCGTCGCCTCCGGCACATTCAACTTCAACCCACGCGCCTGACGACGACGACTAACTTCCGCGATGGTGAAGATATACAGCTTTTCCATTTCCCGAGGAGTGAGGTTCATGGGGAAAGTGTAACCCCCGCGTATTTCCAGAATGTTTCCAACACAACCCAATTCGACCAGCACATTTGCTACAAATCGCCCATTTCTTACCCCCAGGTTAAATTTTGGGGGTGCAGGGGGTAGCACCTATCGCATTTCCCCAAGATACTTATAGGTCTATTCGCAAAATCGATTCCTATTACTTGGTTATCCCCACTAATATGCCACCCATGGACGTACCGTTTCACTCAATCACAGCATTCAACGAAGCACCCGCCCAACAGGTCATCACCCTGTGCGCCGACTGCTTCGGAAGTCAAGAACTCGCCGAATTGACAGAACAGGCACGGCCATTTGCCAACGTGGAAGCGCTATGCCGAACAGCCGGAGAACTCCTCGACAACATGAGCGACGAATCCGTACTCGCCAGCATCAACGCCCACCCACCAATTGGCGGCAACACCAAGCCAGGTTCCCGCAGCGCAAGCGAACAACAAACCGCCTTGCAAAGCGCTGGCGGCGCCGACAACGGCACCAACCTCATGGACCAAATCATTGCCCTGGGACGCGAATACCAGGACAAATTTGGCTTTGTATTCCTGATCCGTGCAGCCGGACGCAGTTCCCAAGAAATTCTTGACCAACTGCAACACCGCATCAGCCAGGACCGTGAAATCGAATGGGGTAACGCAATCAGCAACCTCAAAGAGATCAACACCCTGCGCCTGAACAGCCTGTTCCCTGCCGGCACCTAACAGCACACGCCGCTGTTAGACCAGAAACACCAACAACCCAGGAAGGATCTTCAATGAAGCTCTCCACACACATCCTCAACACCACCAACGGCCTCCCAGCCGCCAACGTGGACGTTGTCCTGCGCGCCGTGAGCCCCACCGGCGAAACCCAAACCCTAGCAACCGTCACCACCGATAACGACGGACGCTCCAACATCACCGACAACCTCGAACCAGGTTCCTACGAACTGCAATTCGCCGTCGGTGCATACTTCGAGCAACTCGGCTCCGAAACCCTCTACCCGCAAGTCACCATCGCCTTCGCAGTAGACGGCAACGGACCTGAAAAACTTCACGTCCCACTGCTGCTCTCCCCATTCGGATACAGCACCTACCGCGGAAGCTGAGCCCCAGCGGAGAACCCAACAGCCCTCTGTCATTCCTCAAGCAAAAGCAAAGGAACCCACACATGTCAGCAGCAATCGACAACACCTCCACACCACCAGTCGCCGTCAACGGCGTACACCCAGTGGATGAAAAACTCCCAATCTTCCGCCTTTTCCTCCTCGGCCTCCAGCACGTCACCGCTATGTACGCCGGCGCTATCGCCGTGCCACTCATCGTTGGTGGTGCAATGGTTGAAGCAGGCAAAATCCAACCATCCGACGTCGTACACCTCATCGTGGCCGGCCTGTTCGTTTCCGGTATCGCCTCCATCATCGGCTCCATCGGCGTATGGCGATTCGGCGCTCGACTCCCACTCATCATGGGTGTGTCCTTCGCAGCGCTCTCCCCAATGGTCGCAATTGGTTCCGAATACGGCATCACCGCCATCTACGGCTCCGTGATCTCCTGCGGCATCATGATGCTGCTCATCGCACCAATCTTCGCCCGCGTGGTGAAATACTTCCCAGCAATCGTCACCGGCACCATCATGACCGTCATCGGTCTCTCCCTGATGAAAGTGCCAGCAGGCTGGATCGTTTCCCAAAACCTCCCAGAGAACATCCTCGGCGGATGGAACTACATCCTGGCCCTCATTTCCCTGGTCACGGTCGTTATTATCCACCGCTTCGCCCCAGCAGCATGGAAGTCCGTAGCAGTACTCGGCGGCATCGTAGTCGGCACCATCTTCGGCCAATTCATCGGCGCTAACAACTGGACCAACGTGAAGGAAGCAGCATGGGTAGGTGTACCAAAGCCATTCATGTTCGGCCTCCCAACCTTCGAAGTCTCCGCCATCATCACCATGTGCATCGTAGGCCTCGTCATCATGACCGAAACTGCCGCAGACATCGTTGCCGTGGGCAACATCGCCGGCCGTAAGGTAGACCGCCGCACCCTCGCCGACGGCCTCCGCGCCGACGGCCTCGCAACCCTCGCCGGCGGTGTATTCAACACCTTCCCGCACTCCGCATTCGCTCAAAACGTCGGCCTCGTATCCCTCACCCGCGCCTTCTCCCGCTACATCGTCACCGCAGCCGGCGTTATCCTGCTCTGCCTGGGTCTCCTGCCAAAACTCGGCGGCGTCGTAGCAGCCATCCCAACCCCAGTCCTCGGCGGCGCAGGTGTCGCACTCTTCGGCATGGTCGCCTTCTCCGGTATCCGCACCCTGGCAACCGTCGAATGGACCGAACTCCGCGGCCTCATCGTTGGTGTATCCCTGGCAATTGCCATGCTGCCAAGCGTATCCCAAGGCTTCTACTCCGGAATCCCAACCGAAATCAGCATGATCCTCTCCTCCGGCATCGCCGCAGGCTCCATCTCCATCATCCTGCTGAACCTCATCTTCAACCGCGCGAACAATGGCCACCTCGACCTCTCCATCGAAGAATCCACCGCCGCCGCAGAATCCAAATAACCCCCCCTCGACGCCGGACCCCTACAGCCCGGCGTCGAATATGACAAAACAACAACAAACAGGAGCAAAACCCGTGACCTTCCACAACGAAACCCTCCCAGAATTCGAACGGCCCGAACCGCTTCCCGAAGCAGAAGCACAGGCCCGCCTCGCCGCCCTCGCTGCCAAAGCTAAAGAAGAAATGGTCATTCTCGGCCACAACCACGACTGGGTCCCAGAACCAGAAGAAGGCGCCTACAACGTCATCATCATCGGCGGCGGCCAAGCAGGCCTCGGCAGCGCCTTCGCACTCTCCCGCCACCGCATTGGCAAGGTAAAAGTTCTCCAAGAAGGACCAGCGGACTACATCGGCTGCTGGGGCCAATACGCCCGCATGCACACCCTTCGCTCTCCAAAGAACATGAAGGGCATCGAACTCGACATCCCAAGCCTCCACACCGAAAACTGGTTCAAGGCAAAATACGGTGAACAAGCCTGGGAAGTCACCAACCTCGTCCCACGCCTGGACTGGGAAGAATACCTCAAGTGGTACCGCGAAGTTACCGAAGCTGACGTGGACTTCAACACCCACGTCCACGAAGTACTCCCAGCCGACGAACAGGGCTACTTCACCATCCGCGCAGTCACCGGCAACAACGTCGTGGGCGACAACGCCACCGGCGAACCAGTTGAATACCGCGCACGCCGCGTGATCTTCTCCCTTGGCCTCAACGGCGGCGGCGGACCATTCGTCCCACCAGTAGTGCGCAACCTGCCAGACGACATGTGGGCACACACCGAAGACCTCATCGACTTCAACCAGCTCGTCGGCAAGCGCGTAGTCATCATCGGCGGCGGCGCATCCGGCTTCGACAACGCCGGCACCGCACTTGAACGCGGCGCAGCGACCGTCACCATGCACGTCCGCGAACCAGAAATCGCACGGCATAACTCCCTGCGGTGGATGGAATTCCCAGGCATGCAGGAGCACTTCTTTGATCTATCCGACGCCGAGCGCTTCGAGTTCTCCGTCTTCAACGGCGGGCTGCCACAGCCACCAACCCAAGCCTCCGTATGGCGTGCGCACGCATACGACAACTTCGACCGGCACGTAAATATCGAATGGACGTCCGCCGAGGTAGTCGAGCGCGACGGCGAGCGGGAAATTCACATCGTGGATAACCACGGCCAAGAATGGGTTGCGGACTATGTGATCTCGGCAACCGGCTACTTCACTGACCTGGGCGCCCGCCCAGAATTGAAGCACTTCGTTGGCGATATCAAGAAGTGGGCTGAGGCATACGGACCAGCTGCAGAGCACCCACTGGGTCAGTGCCCTTACCTGGGCGACGGGTTCCAGTTCGAGGCATCCGCTGGCGCTTCCGAGGCTGCGAAGGGCTACTTGCCGAAGCTGTTCCACCTGTCCACCGGTGCGCGTGTTTCCCACGGTGTTGCTGGCAACCAGCTTTCCGGTATTTACGCGTGCTTGACGCGCTTGTCGAATCGCATCGCAGCGGACATCACGAAGGAAAACTGGGCGGACTTCTACAAGGAGTTCCAGGCCTTCGAGTTTGAGGAAATCACCAACACTGGTCGCCACACTGAGGGCGACGTTTGGTACCCGCAGGGCCCTCGTTACTAGGGTTCGTTACTAGGGTTCCTTACTAGGATCCCGCGGCCTGGCGGCGGGACGGGGGTCCTCGGCCTGGCGCTGGGGTCCCGGTCAGGGTCGGAATCCCTTCGCTAATCCCTCGCCGGGACCTCCGCACTTGGGTTTCGTCACCTCCTGACCCAAGTTCGCGCCCCTCACTGGCAGTTTATGCTGGTGATGGGCATTTTCTTTGGCCTTATTCCTTGAGGCTGCTCCGCTGCCCCGCGAACCCTGATCCCTGCACCCCGGTTCCCCACGGACCCTGTCCCCTGCACGCCTTGTCGCATTGCCGCCATCTTCCTCTCTGCCTCTAACTGCTTCCAGGCACGTGGATTTCTGCAATTGGCCTGCCACGACTCGTTTGCCTTG
>JBHAQQ010000027.1:0-11265 GCA_041830435.1 Corynebacterium sp. | reverse complement strand
GGAAATACTCAAACGCCTCCCGTAGATACCACACCAGCGCCTCCAGCGGACACGAAGCCTGGTGACACCAAACCTGCCGGCGACAACCAGTCCTCGGAAGGCTCATTGAAGGGCGACAATCAGTCCTCGGAAGGCTCACTGAAGGGCGACAACATGTGGCTGATCATCTTCGGCGCCATCGCCGCGATCATCGCCGCTGTGGCAGGCTTTACCGCACCTATGTGGATGCCACGCTAACCCATCCTTCAATTCAAGAACAAACTCGCACGCATATTCATGGGATTAACATCCTTTCGAAATGCGTGCGTTTCGAAGAGGATCATGTCCAAGAAATTCATCACCGCAATATTAACGGCAGTACTAACGGCGAGTTCCTTCGTCTACCCAGCTCATGCATTTGATTTTGCAACGCAAGACACTACATTCAAATTGGCTTCCCGAACCGGCCAAGGTGCCGGATGTAAGTTCACAGCAGCTCAAGAACTACATGAATACCTTCAAAGCCAAAGCGGGGGCACACCAGTCTTTACGTTCCTTCAGGATCTGAACATATCAAACGCAAGCGAATTAGAAGTGGTTGCACAAGATTTAAAGTATCGACTCTTCTGGTTATCGATGGTTGATTTTGAAGAAGAAAACGGCAGATCGGTTGATTCATTAGACTCAAGGTCGAAGTTCGTTGAATTCGTCAACCGCACCCCAAAAACAAGTCAGCGTGGGTTTTTGTTCAGAGTACTCAATGAATTGGCGCTATGCAATAGTGCATCACCTGATGATTTCTCGGAGCTCATCGTGGAGGATACGGATGGCCGACCTCTCAAGAAAGTTGTTGGAAGTTACTGTTAGTTTGAATACTCGCTATTCGAACAACTCTCTGACTTGAGCATATCTCCTCACGATACTATTGGCGCAGTTAGCAAATATGACGCAACGGGAATCCTAAACGGATGGCGGACCAGAGAAGAGTCGAGCGAAATTCTCAAGAAGCTCAATTTCCAGAGGGAGAAGTACCCTCAAGCAGGAAGCTGGGCCTTCCCCCTTGAAGATGCTGTAATCGCAGCACATGAAGAATGTATCAAGAACTCCGATTCTCCCCGCTCACCAACTGACCCAAATCCAGGCGACACCAAGCCTGCCGGCGACAACCAGTCCTCGGAAGGCTCACTGAAGGGCGACAACATGTGGCTGATCATCTTCGGCGCCATCGCCGCGATCATCGCCGCTGTGGCAGGCTTTACCGCACCAATGTGGATGCCACGCTAACCCACCAAGCCCCCAGCGAGGCAATCCCAAACACCTAACAACACTGTCGGGGAGTCTGTGACACATTTTCACCACAAATTTGTGTCACAGACTCCCCGACAGTGTTATTCATATAAGGAGAGTCCCCCACTAACCGCAACGCTACACCGAGAAACCAAGGTAACGCAGCTGCTCGCGGCCCTCCTCATTAATCATCTGCGGTCCCCAAGCCGGAGTCCACACCCAATTAATGTGCAACTCCGCAATCTCACCCAACGTATCCAGCACCGCGGTCTGCGCCTGGTCCTCAATCATGTCCTGCAACGGACAAGCCGGCGAAGTCAACGTCATATTCACCACCGCCCGGTTCCCATCCTCAATCCAAATGTCATAAACCAAACCAAGGTCCACCACATTAATACCCAGCTCCGGGTCAATCACATCCAACAGGCACTCCTCCACCTTGCCAGCCAACTCCACCATCTCGGGAGTACGCTCAGCCGGTGGAGTAGGCACAGCCTCCAAAGGATTAGGATCCATCTGCGGTGCCGAAGGATTCGTATTATCTTGCTCGCTCATGCTTGCCTCTCAAAAATCAATTCTGTTCTTGCCCGGGATTCACACCCGCCGGTTTTACACCCGCGTCATAAGCCGCGGCCTCGAATGCCTTCCACCCTAGCAGCGCACACTTCACACGCGCCGGATACTTCGCCACCCCCGCAAACGCCACCCCATCGCCAATCAACTCATCGTCGCCCTCAATCTGGCCACGGCTGGTGATCATCGCCTCAAACTCGCCCAACTTCGCAAACGCCGCATCGACAGTTTGCCCAATCATCTCCTCCGTCATCACGGAAGTCGACGCCTGACTAATAGAACAACCAATCGCCTCGTAGGACACATCCTCAATGGTCTGCCCATCCGCGCCAACCTTCACACGCAGCGTCAGCTCATCACCACAAGAAGTATTCACATGGTGCACCTCCGCATCGAACGGTTCCCGCAGGCCCGCATGTTGCGGGTGCTTATAGTGATCCAGGATCACTTCCTGGTACATCTGCTCCAAATGCATGGTGATCGCCTTCCCTGCTAAATTGCCGTTCTAACTCGCTGTTCCGAAGAAACGCTGCGCAGCCTGAATTGATTCCACAAGAGCATCCACCTCATGCTTCTGGTTGTAAAGGTAAAAACTCGCCCGGGCAGTGGCCTGCACACCCAAGCAGGTGTGGATTGGCCAAGCACAGTGATGGCCCACTCGGATGCACACACCATGGTCATCCACCACTTGGCCCAAATCATGCGGATGGATTCCCTCCACCACGAAACTCAAAGCGCTTCCCCGCTGCTCCGCAGTGGTTGGTCCAATAATCCGCAAACCTGGAATAGTTTGCAGGCGCTCCAGTGCATAGGCCGTCAATTCTTGTTCGTGGGCTGCGATATTGTCCATCCCTACCTCATTGAGGTAGCGCACAGCAGCGCCCAAGCCAACCACCTGGCTGGTCATTTGCGTGCCCGCCTCATAGCGCTGCGGAATAGCGGCAAAAGTGCTGCCGTCCATGGAAACCTTCTCGATCATGGAACCACCAGTCAAGAATGGTGGTAACTGGCCCAAAACCTCAGCCTTGCCATACATCACACCCACACCATTTGGACCCAGCATCTTATGGCCAGAAAAAGCGGCGAAATCCACGTCCAAGGCACGGAAATTCACTGCCATGTGTGGGACTGACTGGCAGGCGTCGAGCACAAAGAGAGCACCCACGGCATGCGCGCGGGACACAGCAGTCTGCACATCCAAGACAGCGCCCGTGACATTGGACTGGTGGGTCAACGCAACCACCTTGGTGCGCTCGGAAAGCTCCAAAGAATCCAAATCGATGCGTCCGTCAGGGGTTGCCTTGTACCACTTCAGGGTCGCACCGGTGCGTCGGGCAAGCTCTTGCCAGGGAACCAGGTTCGCGTGGTGTTCCAATTCGGACACAACGATCTCATCCCCTGCTTGCACACGGAACTTCCCTGCGCGGTCGTCGCCGAGGATGAATGCCACTTCGTTGAGCGCCTCAGTGGCATTCTTGGTGAAAGCAATCTCATCCCATGTTGCTCCCACAAACGCAGCGATGTCTGAGCGTGCAGACTCATAAGCGTCTGTCGCTTCCTCTGCGAGCTGGTATGCACCACGGTGCACTGGCGCGTTGTATTGCGTGAGGAACTCACGTTCAGCGTCAAGCACTTGGATTGGACGTTGCGCCGTTGCGCCGGAGTCCAAGTACACCAGTGGCTTGTCATTGCGCACAACGCGGCTGAGGATTGGGAAATCCTTCCGCAGGTCAGGAGACAGCAAAGTCATGGGAGTTTTCAACCTTTACCAGGTTTTGGAGTAATGGATTACTTGATGAACTTTTCGTAGCCTTCGGCTTCGAGCTGTTGAGCCAGCTCTGGGCCGCCGGATTCAACGATCTTGCCACCGGCAAAAACGTGCACGAAGTCTGGCTTTACGTAGTTCAGGATGCGCTGGTAGTGGGTGATCATCAGCACGCCACCGTTTTCGCGCTCCTTGTAGCGGTTAATACCTTCGGAAACCACGCGGAGAGCGTCAACGTCCAAGCCGGAGTCAGTCTCATCGAGCACAGCGAACTTTGGCTTGAGCAAGCCGAGCTGCAGTACTTCGTGGCGCTTCTTCTCGCCGCCAGAGAAGCCTTCGTTGATGGAACGGGAGGAGAACGACGGATCGATGGAAAGCTCTTCCATTGCCTCACGTGCTTCCTTTACCCAGTCACGCATTTTTGGTGCTTCACCACGTACAGCAGACGCTGCGGTACGCAGGAAGTTCGCCATAGACACACCAGGAACTTCCGTTGGGTACTGCATAGCCAGGAACAGGCCGGCGCGGGCACGTTCATCAACTTCCATGTCCAAGAGGTTTTCACCGTCCAACAGAACTTCGCCTTCGGTGATTTCGTACCGTGGGTGGCCGGCAATCGCGTAGGACAACGTGGACTTGCCGGAACCGTTTGGACCCATAATTGCGTGGGTTTCACCGGAGTTGATGGTGAGGTTCACACCGTGCAGGATTGGCTTTGGTGCCTCGTTTTCATCTGCTGGAACAACTTGTGCGTGCAAGTTCTTGATTTCAAGGGTGCTCATAGAGAATCAGTTTCCTTCTCATTGTGTTCATAACCCGCGTTGGTTATGAACGTTGGTGGGCTAGGTTTGCGAATCTTCAGTGTTGGCATCACTGGCAGCGCGGTGCCGATGACGTTGATTCGCGGTGTTGGGTTTTAGAGGACGGTGGAGTTGAGCTCGTGCTCGACCTTGTTTTCCAAGGTTTCCCGAATGGACTCAACCGGAATGCGCTTGATGACGTCAGTGAAGAAACCTCGGACAATCAACATTTTCGCCTCGGCTGCGCTAATGCCACGTGATTGCAGGTAGAACATTTGTTCATCGTCGAAGCGGCCAACCGTTGCAGCGTGGCCAGCACCAACGATTTCACCTGTCTGAATTTCCAAATTCGGAACAGAGTCGGCGCGAGCACCGGTGGACAGCAAGAGGTTGTTGTTCTTTTCGTAGGTATCAGTGCCGGTTGCTTCTGGGCGGATCAGTACGTCACCAATCCAGGCGGTACGCGCTTCAGTACGCTCATCTTCACCAGTGGATTGCAAAGCACCCTTGTACAGCACGTTGGAACGGCAGTTCTTGACCGAGTGATCCACCAAAAGACGCTGCTCAAAGTACTGACCAGAATCGGCGAAGTACAGGCCGAGCAATTCGGCGTCGCCACCAGGGGCGGTGTAACGCACGTGTGGAACAGAACGAACTACTTCACCACCGAACGCAGCATAGTAGTGACGTACCGTTGCATCGCGTCCAACTTGGATGTGGGAATTGGACAAGTGTACGGCGTCGTTCTCCCAATCCTCCAGCACAACAACATTGAGCTTGGCGCCATCGCCAACCACAAACTCAACATTGTCGGAATGCGCACCGGAACCTTCGTAACGTACGAACACCACAGCCTCGGCGTGCTGTTCAACCTCAATCACCAGCGTTCCATAGCTGACCTTATCTACACCTGGGCCGGTGATGGTAACGGTGATTGGTTCCGCAACAACGGCATCCTTCGCAATGGTCAGGACATTTGCGGCACTCGTGTTTTCCCATGCTTGCGCTGCTGCACGGTCCACGGGTGCACCTGCGCGTCCAACTCGCTCATTGTCGCCGGAAACCTCCGACAGCACTACCTGGTCAGACAAACCATCAACCGTGATGTTTGCGGGCTGACCTGCTACGGCGGTGCCGTCGTGCAGACCGCGAAGGCGACGCAGCGGGGTGAAGCGCCAGTCCTCATCACGACCCTTTGGAACCTCAAAGTCAGCGGTCGAGAAGGAGGTAAAACGGTCACCCTTGGTCTGGTGCTCGGTGCCGGCAGCTACCGGAGTAATAATCTCAGTTTCTTGTAGTGGTGCATTCATGGACTAGCCCACAGATCCTTCCATTTGCAGCTCGATCAGGCGGTTAAGCTCCAGCGCGTATTCCATTGGCAGCTCCTTGGCAATTGGCTCCACAAAGCCACGCACGATCATTGCCATTGCTTCATCTTCTTCAATGCCACGCGACATCAGGTAGAACAACTGGTCCTCAGAAACCTGGGAAACCTTAGCCTCATGTCCCAAGGTGACGTGATCATTGCGGATGTCGTTGTACGGGTACGTATCCGAGCGGGAGATGGAGTCCACCAACAGCGCATCACATTCAATATTGGATGCAGAATGGTGAGCATCCTTATTGATCTGCACCAGGCCACGGTAAGCGGCTCGTCCACCGGCACGGGCAACGGACTTCGACACCACATTGGAAGAAGTGTACGGAGCCATGTGAACCATCTTCGCGCCGGTGTCCTGGAACTGTCCCTCGCCAGCGAAAGCCACAGAAAGCACCTCACCCTTTGCGTACGGACCGGTCATCCATACCGCTGGGTACTTCATGGTTACCTTCGAGCCGATGTTGCCATCGACCCATTCCATGGTGGCGCCTTCTTCACACTTAGTGCGCTTCGTCACCAGGTTGTAAACGTTGTTCGACCAGTTTTGAATGGTGGTGTAACGGCAGCGACCACCCTTCTTCACGATGATCTCAACCACTGCCGAGTGCAACGAGTCGGTCTTATAGATCGGTGCAGTACAACCCTCGACGTAATGCACATACGCATCTTCGTCGACGATGATCAGGGTGCGCTCAAACTGGCCCATGTTTTCCGTGTTGATGCGGAAGTATGCCTGCAGCGGGATGTCTACGTGCACGCCCTTCGGAACATAGATGAACGAGCCGCCAGACCAAACAGCAGTATTCAGTGCAGAGAACTTATTGTCACCAGCTGGGATGACCGTGCCGAAGTACTCTTGGAACAATTCCGGGTAGTCCCGCAAGCCCGTGTCGGTATCGACGAAGATGACGCCCTGTGCTTCCAGATCTTCACGGATCTGGTGGTAAACCACTTCCGACTCGTATTGTGCTGCAACACCAGCCACCAAGCGTTGACGCTCTGCTTCTGGGATGCCGAGCTTGTCGTATGTGTTCTTGATGTCTTCTGGCAGGTCTTCCCAGCTCGTTGCCTGCTTCTCGGTGGAACGAACGAAGTACTTGATGTTGTCAAAATCAATGCCGGACAGGTCCGCGCCCCAGGTTGGCATTGGCTTCTTGTCGAAGATGTCGAGCGCCTTCAGGCGACGCTCCAGCATCCATTCTGGCTCATTCTTTTTTGCGGAAATATCGCGGACAACTTCCTCGTTGAGGCCACGACGCGCAGATGCGCCTGCCTCGTCAGAGTCGTGCCAGCCGTAGCCATAGCCACCGATGGAGTTGATGATTTCCTCATCTGTCATCGGCTGATTGGTTTGTGCAGCTTGAGTCATGGTTTAACTTTCCTTCTTTGTGGAAGGGTGGATTGTAGTCAATGGAATGTAGGTGGTGCAGATCCCGTTTCCATCCGCAATTGTAGCGAGGGGTTGGGTGTGCTGCCCAAGCAGTTCTGCCACCACCCGGTGTTCCGCTGCACAAAGTTCCGGGAACTCTTGTGCAACATCTTGAATTGGGCAATGGTGTCTGCAGATTTGGACACCTGTGGCTGAATCATTCACAGTCGCGGCATATCCGCGAGCTGTAAGTGTTTCCGCAATTCGCTGTGCCTTTTCAACGACGTCGATGTCCTCGGGTACTTCTTGCAGGTTGGAAGTTTCCCCTAATAGCTCGGTGATGCGTTGCGTGGCAAAGTTCTCCACGGCAGCTTCGCCACCAGCTTGTTTTAGTGCACGAAGAGCTAGCACAGCCAGGGTGTCATATTCGTGGCCAAACGTTGCTCGGCCTTTATCTGTCAGTCTAAAAAGTTTGGCTGGTCGTCCACGTTGACCGGACTTCGGAGCGGTTACCGCTTCGGCAAGGCCTTCATTGACAATGTTGTCAAGGTGCCTCCGTACGCCAGCAGCAGTCAGGCCAAATTCCTCACTGATGTCTGTTGCGGTAACGGGCCCGTGGCGAAGTACATGCTGCAGAATACGACGGCGTGTGTCAGCTTCTGACATCTTGGACCTCCTCATCGCTTCCTGTTGGTGCATGCGCTTTGTCTTGGTTGGTGGGTGTGATCACGGTGTGCCGTTTGTGATGGCACCACGGGGTGTACTTTGTGGTGACGTCACAGGCCTGCACAGTGATAGAACTAACCATACCTTGTTTAGACAACACGAGTGTTCCCTAATTTCCTTCACTTGTCTACTAAGGGTTAACTAAATTCATCTGCCCGTGTCGCTCAGCAATTGGCCTTCTTGTAAGCAATCGCGATTACACTAAAGAACCATGACTAACTCTCGTCCTACTCGTCTGCACCTGCGCTCCGCAGGACATGCAGCGAAAGGACTATGGTTGCAGCTCCTCCATTTGATGCCGCGGCTCGGTGAAGCTGGTTCTCGCTTCTCGCACCTTCACCTTGATACCTCCGACGAACTGGCACCCGACGCCTCGGCGAATCAGTACTCCTCCCCTGACGGTCGCACAGCGACCTCCGCGCATCAACGAGCAGTCGAAGCCCATCTCCTCCCCGTCATGCAACCCTGGGATACGGTATCCCGAATGCGGCTGCGTGTCGCCATGTACCTGGGGATGGTGGGAAGTTTTGCGATTGCGATCGGCGGTATCGGTGCCGGCGCCTTTCCCGTGGTGGACAACCCTTACCACTACTGGCCGTTGGCCGACTTGCTCACCCGCATGCTGCAAACCTCTACCGTCCTCGTTTACATCGGGGTAGCACTACTCGTCATTGCTTGGACGCTTTTGGCGCGCTTCGCGGTTCCGCGGCGCAGCCGGCCAATGCTCTACCTCCCACAACGAACCCTTTGGCGCTTCTTCTGGTGTTGGTCTTTGCCGCTCTTGGCCACTGCACCGTTGTTTTCCCAAGACATCTACTCCTACCTTGCCCAAGGTTCCATCACCGCGCGCGGACTCGACCCATACGCAGGTGGACCCATTGATCTCCTAGGTCCGGACAATCCCCTCGCCCGATCTGTCCCGCTCATGTGGGCACATTCACCTTCCCCATATGGTCCGGTTGCGGTCGTCTATGGCGCCGTCATCAGTTGGATCACAAACGACGCCTTCGTCTGGGCCATCCTCGCACACCGGATACTCGCTATCGGCAGCCTCGTCCTCTGCATCTGGGCACTGCGAAGACTTGCCGAACGCTGCGGAGTAGCACCCCAGACTGCCATTTGGATTGGCGTGCTCAACCCGCTCACGCTCCTGCACCTCATCGGCGGCGTACACAATGAAGCCGTCATGCTGGGGCTCCTCCTCGCAGGAATGGAACTGGTTTTCCGCGGAACAGAAACCTCAACTCGCAGATGGTCTCTCATCACCGTCGGATTCGCACTCATCACCATGAGTGGCTTGATCAAAGTCACCGCATTCGTCGCGCTCGGATTCGCCGGCGTCGCCCTTGCCCGATCGAAGGGCCAATCATTCAAAAACCTTGGCCTCGCAGCGGTCTACGCGCTCGTCGTGGCCACAACCACAGCCGCGATCTGGAGCCTCGGCAGCGGCGTCGGCACCGGCTGGATCACCTCCCAAGGCGGAGCCACCTCCGTTTACAGCTGGATGTCCATCACCAGCTTCACCGGACTGCTCAGCGGCCTACTCAGCGGATGGCTTGGACTAGGCGACCACATCAACACAGCGGTGGCAATTACCCGCGCCATGGGAGTGACCCTCGGACTCGTATGGGTAATCCGCATGCTTTGGGCAGCATGGCGAGGCAGGATTCACCCACTCGGCGCCATGGGCGCAGCCTACCTGATCCTCATCCTTTTCTTCCCAGTCGTACAACCGTGGTACCTCCTCTGGGCCATCCTCCCCCTCGCCGCATGGGCAAACACCCGCGCGTTCCAACAAGCAACCATCGTCTTTTCCACATTCTTCAGCTTCGCCGTACTCCCCCGCGGCCTCAGCCTATCCCCATCCAGCGTGGCCGTTATCTACGGCACCTTCATCATCCTAGCCATCACACTCATCATCCTCGGATGGTTCGCCAGCGCCCGATTCCCAACACTGCACCAAGCAATACGCAGCACCCGCATAGAACACCTCCGCCCGCACCATCACCTTCACCAACACCACGAACATCACCCCGACCAACACCATGACCAACACCCGACAGCGTGGCAAACCCAGACAACAGACACAACCCACGTAAGGTAGAACAACGTGAGCAATACACCTGCAACCCACACAGTGCTGGAAGTGACGAACATCAGCAAACACTTCGGCGACCACACCGCAGTGAACAACCTCTCGTTCACGCTCCAAGCAGGTGAAGTGCTAGCCATCCTCGGCCCAAACGGTGCAGGCAAAACCACCACCGTCGAAATGTGCGAAGGATTCATCACCCCCGACGCTGGCAGCATCAAGGTCTTCGGACTTGACCCCCACAAACATCAAGCAACAGTACGATCCCGCATCGGCATCATGCTCCAAGGCGGTGGCGCATACCCAGGCATCCGTGTCGAAGAAATGCTCGACCTCGTAGCAAGCTATAGCGCAGATCCTCTCGACAAAGAATGGCTCATCCACACCGTCGGACTCCAACGCTACCGCAACACCCCCTACCGGCGGCTCTCCGGCGGCCAACAACAACGCCTCTCCCTCGCGTGCGCACTCATCAACAAACCAGAACTACTCTTCCTCGACGAACCAACCGCAGGCCTCGATGCCCAATCGCGCATCGCCGTGTGGGACCTCATCCGCGCACTTAAGCGCGACGGAGTAGCCGTCATCCTCACCACCCACCTCATGGATGAAGCCGAAACCCTCGCCGACCGCGTCCTCATCATCGATAAGGGAATCAAAGTTGCCGCAGGCACACCACAAGAAATTACCACCCGAGCCACCGACAGAAAACACAGCATCAACTTCAGCACCTCAGCACTCCAAGGCGCGACCAGCTGGGCGTCGGACATACAAACAACCTTCCCCGGCAGCGACCTAGAAACCACCCACGACGGCCAACACCGACTCAACCTGGCAGAAGCCTACACCCCGCACCACATCACCAAACTCGCGCAACTTCTAGAACAACACAACCACCAACTCCACAACCTGAACACAACCCAACAAAGCCTCGAAGCAGTATTCCTCGAAATCACAGGACGGGAGATTCGCTAAATGAACGAACTCACACAACGCTTCCCAACCGGAATGTTCCAGCCCAACCCGAAACCGGCAACCGCGGCGAACATCCTCGCCGCGCAAGCCAAAATCGAAGCGAAGCTCTTCATCCGACACGGCGAACAACAACTTCTCAGCCTGTTTATCCCCATCGTCATGCTCGTGGGCCTACACAAACTCCCCCTCCTAGAGTTCGACAATTCACTCGAACGACTCCTCCCAATGAGCCTCGCAATCGCCCTCATGGGAGCCGGATTCACCGGACAAGCAATCGCCGTCGCCTTCGACCGACGCTACGGCGCGCTGAAACGCATC
>JBHAQQ010000026.1:0-5952 GCA_041830435.1 Corynebacterium sp. | reverse complement strand
CTGCCGGGTGCTGTGGCGGCGGTTATCCACAATATTTCTGGTGCGATTTATGTGGCGATTTGCCGCCGCATGGATGGCTAGCCGGCGCTTGTTGGCCAGCCGCGTGGTCAGCCGCTTGGTCGGCTGACCGTCTTTCAGGCGCTATACCTCAAACCCTTGTGCCCGCGCGATACGAATGGTGTCGTCGCGGGCATCGCGCATGTCAGGGTTTTTCGCCAGCACTTGTGCGCTAAACGGTGGCACGGTGGCGTGCGCGAATCGCAGGTCTGTGTAGTTGGCCATGGCTGTATCGTAGGCTGCCAGTTCAGCTGCACCTTCCTCACTGTTGAGGAGGTCTGCTTGGTAGCCGTTTTCCATGACGCGCAGGCGTTGCGGAAGGCGTGGCTTGGTGGTGGGTTGTTGTGCTGGCCAGCCAATTGTCATGCCCACAACTGGCATGGTGAGGGCGGGGAGGTTGAGCAGGGAGATGACTGCGTTGGCGTCGTTGTGTACGTTGCCGAGGAAGTTCACGCCCAGGCCGAGCGATTCAGCGGCGGTGGCCACGGTTTGCGCCATGAGTGCGGTGTCGGTCCAGGCTTGAATGAAGTTGCGGACGGATCCGGCATTTGCGGGGTTGCCGCCTTGGGTGGTGAGGATGTCGGCGTTGCGGCGACAGTCCGCCACAAATAGCAGGTAGATCGGTGCGCGGCGGACATAGTCTTGTTCGCCGATGCGGGCTAGTTCATCGCGGAGGTGCTGGTCGGTGATGTTGATGATGCTGCTGGATTGCAGGCCAAGTGAGCTAGGGGTGTGCATCGCGACTTCGAACAGCTGCTCAAGGATGGTGTCGCTGACGGGTTCGTTGGTGAATTCGCGGATGGTGCGCCGTTGGAGTTGGGTGCGCACGGTGGAGTTCAGTGGGTGGGTGGCTTCGCGACGTTGGTTTTGGTTGGGTTCGGCGGTGCCCCGGCTGAAGTGTACGGGGGTGGCGTGTTCTATGGTGCGGGAGACGGTGCAGTCTTTCTCGTGGGAGATTTCCAGCACGCGGTCAATGAGTCCTTCAGCTTGTTGCCCTTCGGGGGTGTTGGGAAAGGCGATGTCGAAGGTGAGGTTGATGTTGTCGAGTTGGGTTGCCCCGTCCGCGTCTTGAATTTTCGACGCCGTACTCCGCACGCGGAAGTGCTCTGGGGTGGTGTCACGGCGACCGGTGACGATGTCTACATCCACGGATGCGCAGCCTGCGGTGGCAGCGAGGAGGAGTTCTACTGGGGTGAGGAGGCCTGGTGCGCGGCCAAATTCTATACTTGCGCCTGTGGAATTGGTGGCTTTGTAGTGGGTGGTTCCTAGTCGCTCTACGAGGACATCGAAGTCTTGGAGGGTGGTTGGGGTTTCGTTCATATGCTCATTATTGCAGTGTGTAACACGGTGGGGTGGGGGAATGACTTTGGTGCTGACAGGGTTGGGTGGGGAAGCAGCACTGGTGTGGTATTGGTGGGGGTTACCCACATTTGCACCCGTGAAATGTATTCGCATTTGCGCATAGGTTAGGCTTTGCAGTTATGAATGCAGTATTAATCGCGGTGATCGTGATGCTGGTGCTTTCGGTGTGCCGCGTTCACGTTGTGTTGTCGTTGTTTATTGGCGCAATCGTGGGCGGCATGCTTGCCGGCATGGGATTCGACGCCACCATGGTCGCCTTCCAAGACGGTCTGTCCGGTGGTGCGCGCATCGCCCTTAGTTACGCGCTGCTGGGTGCATTTGCGATGGCAGTAGCTTCTGCTGGACTGCCCCGGTTGCTGGCGGAATCGCTGCTGGCGAAGGTAGGCGTCGAGGGTGAAGCAACGAAAACAAAGGCCGTTGCTGTTACCAAGTGGCTGATGGTGGCTGGCATCCTGGCAATGTCGATGATGTCCCAAAACCTCATCCCGGTTCACATTGCCTTCATTCCGTTGATCATCCCGCCGCTGCTGACCGTGTTTAACAAGCTGCAGATTGACCGTCGTCTTATTGCCATTGTGCTGACCTTCGGCCTGGTGACGACCTACATGTGGTTCCCGGTGGGCTTTGGTGCGATCTTCCTCAACGATATTCTGCTGGCTAATATTGCTGAAGCTGGCATGGCGGTGGATGGCATCAATGTCATTGCCGCGATGTCCATCCCGGCGCTGGGCATGATTGCGGGTCTGCTGATTGGTGTGTTCTTCACGTATCGTAAGCGCCGCGTGTATGAAGATCGCGCAATTGAAGGGCTGCAGCAACAGGACGACGCTCCACTGTCCCGCTACAAGATCATCATTTCGATCATTGCGATCATCGCAACATTTGCAGTGCAGGTGGTGATGCAATCAATGGGATTGGAAGCGAATTCCTTGCTGGTGGGTGCGCTGGTTGGTTTGGGCATCTTCTTGCTGACTGGTGCCGTGAATGTTCGCGAAGCCGACGATGTGTTTACCGCAGGTATGAAGATGATGGCGCTCATTGGCTTCATCATGATTACTGCTCAGGGCTTCGCTGCGGTGATGTCCGCCACTGGTGAAGTGGAGGGGCTGGTGAATGCTTCCGTGGAGATGTTCGGTGCGAATAAGGCACTTGCGGCATTTGCCATGTTGATGGTGGGCCTGATCGTAACGATGGGCATTGGATCGTCCTTCTCCACACTGCCGATCATTGCCACCATTTATGTGCCGCTGTGCATGGCAATGGGCTTTTCTCCGATGGCAACTGTCGCGATTATTGGTACTGCTGGTGCTTTGGGTGATGCAGGTTCCCCAGCGTCGGATTCCACGCTTGGTCCAACGTCTGGTTTGAATGCGGACGGACAGCATGATCACATCCGTGATTCGGTCATCCCAACGTTTATTCACTACAACATTCCGCTGTTGATTGCCGGCTGGATTGCTGCGATGGTTCTCTAGGACTCTAGGGCTTACGTAGGCGAGTTTCGACGCCGCCGGCCCTGGGTGGGTGCTGGTTGGGCCGGGGCTGCCTGGGCCGGCGCTCACTGAGCCGGTGCTGGATGTCGCAATAGCAAACCGCCCTGCTGAGCTAGTAATGTTCGGCAGGGCGGTCGCGTTATTGCAAGGTGGTTTGTGCACTGACCTGGTAGTTTGTGCACCGACCAGGTCGTTGGTGCAGTGCACGTGATGTCAGTTCAAAGTGCTGGTAGTTGTCACTTGCTTAGGGTGGAGCGCCATGGGTTGTTGGAGTCGATCAGGAATTGTTCGACATCTTCTGGCTTCGCCCGGAGCTGTGGATCGAACTTGAGGTATGCCTTCGTTTCCTTCGCTACCAGTCCAGACAGGATCAGCAAACCAATGAGGTTCGGCAATGCCATCAAGCCATTGGCAAGGTCGGAGAAGTTCCACACCAGGGTCAATTCGGTCGTTGCACCGACGAACACTACACAGGTGAACAGCATGCGGTATGGCAACGATGCCCACATGCCAAATGCGCGTTCTACGTTGCGTTCACCGTAGTAGGCCCAGCCCAGGATGGTGGAGAAAGCGAAGAACACTACAGATACAGAGACAATCGTGCCGCCCCATTCAGCGCCGATGCCGGCACGGAAGGCGTCGGCGGTCATGGTGCCGGCACCTTCCTTTCCTACTTCCCATGCCCCGGTGGTGACGATAACCAGGCCGGTCATGCTCACCACGATGATGGTGTCGATGAACGTCTGGGACATGGAAACCAAGCCCTGGCGGACAGGGTGGGTGGTTTTCGCTGCTGCTGCTGCGATCGCTGCGGAGCCCATACCGGATTCGTTCGAGAAGATGCCGCGGGCCACACCCATTTGCAGCGCGATGATAATGGAAGAACCGAGGAAGCCGCCTACTGCTGCGGTTCCAGTGAATGCGTCAGTAAAGACAAGGCCCAACGCCGCAGGGATTTCAGCGGCGTGCTTGATCAACACGATGAAGCCGGCGGTGATGTAAATAATGATCATCAGTGGGACGAAGGCAGCGGTGACTCGACCGATGGATTGAATACCGCCGAGCAACACGGTGCCCACCATGACAAACATGATTACGCCCGTAACCCAAGGGTCAAGCCCGAACGTATCTTCTACACCGGAAGCCACGGCGTTTGCCTGGGTGAGGTTACCGATGCCGAAGGATGCAATGATCGCGGCAATTGTGAAGAACCAGGCAAGGAATACACCTAGACCGCCCTTGATACCAGCAGAAAGGTAGCGCTGAGGGCCACCGGAGACATTGCCGTTTGCATCGACGGTGCGGAACCGCACGCCAAGGAATGCTTCGGTGTACTTCGATGCCATGCCGACCAGGCCGGTGATCCACATCCAGAACAGTGCACCGGGTCCACCAACGCCAATTGCGGTGGCCACGCCGACGATATTGCCCACACCGACGGTTGCTGCAAGAGCAGTGGTAAGTGCCTGATATTGAGAAATATCACCTTCGCCGCCTTCGTCGTTCCGGTCGATGAGACCGTGGCGCAGCGCTACACCCAGGCCGCGGAATTGAATGCCGGCCAAACGGATGCTGAGGAACAGGCCCGTGCCGAGCAGGAGAGGGATCAGAAAGAATGGTCCCCATACGAACCCGCCCAGGGTGGACACTATGTCATTGAGCTTTGTTGAGAATGAAACGTCTTCCATGCACAAGAACTTACCTTGTGCGTGAGTTGGAACACAGGATTCTGGTTGAAAATTCGCATGCGGGGCAGGGGAGGGTGGTGGTGCCCACGGCTGTGCGGGTGGGAAAAGCCTAGTGTATTGCCATTATTGACTGTGCTGTTGCGCGGTTCGGGGGTAGAGGTGATTCCTGTCAAAACTCTGGGAATGTCTTGGAAAATTCCCGATTGAGTTGTGTTCTGTGAAGCGCTCGAAACATAATGTTGAGGTATCAGCTAAATTCGAAAGGACTTACTCAAGTGAGCCAAAAGGTAAAGGCACCAAACGAAGGAAGCGGCAAAGGCTTCTTGTGGGGCATCGTTGCCATCATTGCAATCGCAGTTGTGGTTGGCGGATTCTTTGTGAAGAACGGCCAGGAGCGCACCGCTGCGGGAGCGAATATGCCACAAGATGCCGTAAATTTTGAGGTTTCCTTCGAGGATAACGCGGTGGTCATGGCGGCTGCGAATCTGCAAGATGGCGCCCCAACGGTAGAGATTTACCAGGACTTCTCTTGCCCTCACTGCGCAGCATTGTCAGTGGCTGATCATGCTGGCCTGCAGGAAGCGCTGGAAGCTGGCAAGGTGAAGGTGCTGTACCGCAACCTGAACTTCCTGGATCAAGGCCCAACCGGATCTTCCACTCGTGGTGCATCCGCAGTGATGACTGTTGCAGAAACTGGTGATGCAAAGGCTACGTGGAATCTGCAAAGCTACCTGTTTGAGAACCAGAATGATGTAGCACGTAAGTGGGATAACGAGGCGATGTCTCGTGCGATTGCAAACTACACTACCGACGCGGACATCTTGGAACAGGTGAAGAGTGGTAAGAACCAGCAGCAGTACCAAGAGGTATTCCAGTCCAACTACGACCGTTTGCAAAAGGCGATCGGCACGGTTTCCACTCCGCAGGTATTTGTTGACGGTGAGCAACTGCAGCTTAAGGCTGATCCAAACACCGGCGATGTAGCTTCCTGGGTTGCAGACGTGGTGGGCTAATCCACTTCGGATTGCCGAAACGTTACGTCTGAATTTTCCCTTCCTAATCTTCGTGGCAGTCCTGCTCTGAGCAGTCGATTTGGTTGCTCATGGCAGGCTGTTGTAGGTTATAGCAAGTTCTCCATTGATTGCTGTGGTAATCAACTGGGGTGCAGCTTGGGGCTATGGCGCAGCTGGTAGCGCACCACACTGGCAGTGTGGGGGTCACGGGTTCGAGTCCCGTTAGCTCCACAATTTACATTTCCCCTGGTAACTGTTTACCGGGGGTTTTGTTGTATCTGTGCTGGTCAGTGCTTTATTAGTGTAACACCTAAAGTGGACTATAGTGGACGGTAATTG
>JBHAQQ010000025.1:0-16545 GCA_041830435.1 Corynebacterium sp. | reverse complement strand
GCGTAGGACTGTCGTTTTGATTGTTTCGGGTGGGTTGGTCGCATCTTTGCCACGTTTTGAGGGTTTTCCGCGGTGTCGTGGCTGGTTCGCTGTGGGTTTCCTAGTAGATTCGGGGGTGCTAATTGGCGCGTGGTGAGCGCCAAGTTTGGCTGTTTCTCTCGAGTGATTGGTTGATTTTCCATGCGTAAGGCTGAGCATTATGTGGATCCTGAGCGTTGGCCGCATGTCGTTGCGGCGCCGCAAGCGTCCATGATGTCCCATCGGGCCGCGAAGGTACAGCAACGCATGGCAGCCTTGCTTCAAGATCGCGGTGTTGGTGTTTCCTCTGGTGGGGATGCTCCGTGGTGCGAGATTTTCGATGGGGAAACCGTGGATCGGATCGTTGCCGATGGCTGGTTGGGGTTCGGGGAAAGCTTTATGGCCGGCCTGTGGGATGCGGAGCCGTTGGTGGATGTGTTGGGGGTGTTGCTGGAGCAGCCGTGGGAGGGGGGAGTTGGTGCTTGGCTGGGGCGTCGCAAAGCCGCGCAGCGGGGGCGAGTCACTGACCCGGTGGCGGGGGAGTTGCCGTACTCGCTGGTGGAATTGTTTGCTGGTGCCACCAGGAGTTCAGGTGCGGCGCTGTTTCATTCCGCGGCGCGCAGCACAGAGCGGAATCCCGTGGTGTTGTCGAAGGCCCGGCGCGGGCGCGGTGAGGGTGTCATGCTGGTGGATCAAACCTGGTTTGGTGAGCCGGCTGCGGTGGACCGGGTGGATTTGGATGAAGCTCAACGCCGGCGCGTCAGCACCATGTTGGATCTAGCGCATGTGGGCCCTGGAGATCGGGTGCTGGAAATGCCGTCCACCGGTGGGGAATTGGCGATTGCAGCTGCTCGTCGAGGGGCCCGGGTTGATGTGCTGACCTCTTCCGTAGAACATGCTGATGCGGTTTGGGCGCGGGTGCGTTCCGCTGGGGTGGCGGGAGCCGTGGAAATTGAAGTGCTGCCGGGTCCAATTCCAACGCCTCGACAGTGGAATGGCCGGTATGACGCGATTTTTAGCGTGGAACGCCTGGAAACACTCGGCCAAGTAGGGATGGGGCAGTACTTGCGCGCCGTGGACAGAATGCTGGACTCGGAGGGCATAGCTGTAGTGCAAACTGTGGTGGCAACGGCCTCGTGTCGTGATACTGCGCGTGAGGCGCTGGATGTTTCCCGGGCCTACATCTGGCCGGCGTTGGACTATCCAACCGTCCCGGCGCTGCGCGACGCAATCGGTCGCCATACGGATTTGCGGGTGATTGCGGAGAATTATCTTGGCGAGCACTATTCCGCCACGCTCGCGCTGTGGCAGGAAAATTTCCTGGCGAATCATCGCCTAGCTGCGGCGGCAGGTTTTGATGGGGTGTTTCGAAAGTTGTGGTATTTCCATTTGGCGCTTCACGAAGCAATGGTGCGTGGGGGCGATTTGGATTGTGTGCAGGTGGCGTTGCGTAGCAGGTAGTTCGTGCGTGGCGTTGTAGGGGGGTGGTGTGTGCCATTGCTGTTGGTAATTGGTGCGCGCAGCTGGTGCGCGTGAAGTAGCGAAGATTTTGGGGAAAGTGTCCCGCACCACACCTGTGCTCGCTAAACTGAAATACATTCGCGTATTTGAGTATCGGAAGGACAATTCCAGGTCATGGGTAAGCACCGTTTGGACACCAGCAACGAAGCCACGCATGAACAGGCAGTTCAGACACAGGCTGAACCTGATTCGCAGGTCATCATTGTCGGCGCTGGCTTGTCCGGCATGGTCGCTGCCTATGAGGCCGTGAAGAGTGGTTTGCGGGTCCTGGTGTTGGATCAGGAGAACCGCAATAACTTGGGCGGCCAAGCGTTCTGGTCGTTGGGCGGGCTCTTTTTCGTCGACTCGCCAGAGCAGCGACTGATGGGGATCAAGGACTCCGAGGAACTTGCTTGGCGCGATTGGCAGAATTCCGCACAATATGATGACGGGCCACACGATTATTGGCCACGCAGGTGGGGACGGGAATATGTGCGGTTCGCTGCTAACGAGAAACGCCAGTACGTGCGGGACTTGGGGCTGCGTTCCTTGCCAACGGTTGGCTGGGCCGAGCGTGGTAGCGGGCAGGCCGGAGGTCATGGCAATTCCGTGCCGCGTTTCCACGTCACCTGGGGCACTGGTCCGGAGGTCGTGCGGATTTTCCAAGAGCCATTGGAAGAATTTGAACGCCAAGGAAAAATTGAGTTCCGTTTCCGGCACCAGGTAGATGAGATTCTTACCGAAGATGGCCCAGATGGTCCACGCGCAGTGGGGGTCCGGGGCACGCGCTTGGCAGAATCCAATACCGAGCGGGGTGTGGAATCCAACCGCGAAGCTGTTGGCGAATTTACATTGCGGGCAACCGCCGTGGTGGTCACTACTGGTGGCATTGGCGGCAATTTGGATTTGGTACGCAAATCCTGGCCAACGGAACGATGGGGCGAGATGCCAGACAACATTGTGGTTGGCGTGCCTGCGCACGTGGATGGCCGGATGCTGGAAATTTCTGAGCGGGCCGGAGCCAGCTTGGTGAATACCGACCGCATGTGGCACTACACCGAAGGCATGATGAACTGGGATCCGATCTGGCCAAAGCATGGCATTCGGATTATCCCTGGCCCATCCGCCTTGTGGTTGGATGCCACCGGCAAGCGAATGCCGAGCCACATTATCCCTGGTGGCGATACGATCGCAACGCTGGAAGAAATTGGCAAGTCTGGTCACGGCTACACCTGGTTTGTGCTCACCCAAGCAATTGCGGATAAAGAGTTCATCTTCTCTGGTTCTGAGCAAAACGATGACATCACCATCAAGACGGTGAAGAACCTCATTCAGAAGGTGGCGAGCAAGAAAACGCATTACGCTGTCCAGAACTTCATGGATCATGGCGAAGACTGGGTGATTGCTGAGGACCTTTCCACCTTGGTTCGAGGTATGAATGATCTGGTGGGTGAGGAAAATCCACAAATTGATGAAGACAATCTGCGGGGCATTATTGAGGACCGCGATTCCCAGGTTGATAACCCGTTCTCGAAGGATGCGCAGATCAATTACATCCGGATGGCTCGCGGTTACCTGGGGGACAAGATCACCCGCTGCGAGGAACCACACAAGTTCTTGGACCCTGACAAGGGACCGTTGATTGCGATTCGTATTCGCCTGCTGACCCGCAAGACGCTGGGCGGCATTGAAACGGATCTGTCTGGTCGTTGTTTGCGTACCGACGGAACGGTCTTCCCAGGTTTGTACGCGGCTGGTGAAGTTGCTGGCTTCGGTGGTGGCGGTGTGCATGGCAAAAATGCTTTGGAAGGTACCTTCCTTGGTGGATGCATCCACTCCGGTAAGCGGGTGGGCGAAGCCCTGCGGGCGCAGGTGGAGAAGTTGGAAAACCAGAAGAACGAGGGACAATGAGCAACCACAGTGAAGTGAATTGGGCAACACTGGACGCCGTTGCCTGGCGCGAAGCCGTGATCGAACATGGTGCGGTGGCAGGTGTGGAGGCGGCGCTTGCACGCATCGACCAGCGCAACCCCCACATGAACGCGTTTACTTGTGTGCTGGCTAAGGAAGCTCGCCAACGCGCCCAGGAACTCGACGCCCTCCCAGCGGAACAGCGAGGACCACTCCATGGCGTGCCGGTGGCCATCAAGGATGAAAATGATGTTGCCGGTACCGTCACCTCATTCGGAACGCGGGCGAACACCCGCAAGTCCGTGGGAGATTCCCTGTTGGTGAAACGCCTCCGCGATGCCGGTGCCATCATTATCGGCAAAACCACCATGCCAGCATTTGGTGCGTTCCCTTTCACCGAATCTGAAGCCTTCGGTGTGACTCGAAATCCACGCAATTTGCGCTTCACACCGGGCGGATCCTCTGGTGGATCAGCAGCAGCGGTGGCTGATGGCATGGTCCCTCTAGCCATCGGCGGTGATGGTGGCGGATCCATCCGCATCCCCGCTGATCGTTGCGGATTGGTTGGCCTGAAGCCAGCTCGTGGTGTGGTACCTACCGCGCCGTACGATCACCTGTGGCACCATTTGGGTGTGGCCGGTCCGATTACCCGGACAGTACGGGATGCCGAGCTGGTGTTCAATGTCATTACCGGACAGGCTGAGCGAGCGCCGGAGCAGCTGGACAAGCCGCTGCGGATCGCGGTGAATATCCGACCTGCGAGTCCTTTGGCTCGTCTGCATCCGATGCATAAGGCGGCGGTGGAAGCGGCGTCGAAGAAGCTGGTTGAGCTGGGTCACAACGTGGAACGCATCACGCTGACCCACCCAGACCCAACACCACCGTTCTTTGTGCAATTCCTGGCTGGTATCCGCGACGAAATCGCGGCACTTGATCACCCTGAACGAATTGAAACCCGGCACAAACTCACCAAAGCATTGAGCGTTGTGGTCAGCAGCCGAGTTTTGGATTGGGCAAAGCGACGAAGCGAAGCCATCGGTGTACAAATGGAACGGCAATTTGAACACTACGATGTGATTCTTACCCCAAGTACCGCCGGTCGGCCAGATGTGGCAGGACGATCCCTGAAGATGGGTTCCGTGCGCGCCATGCTGGCATCCATCCCATCGGTGGCGTACACAGTGCTGTGGAATGTGTCCGGCCACCCAGCGATCACCATCCCGATTGCCAACGGAGCAGATGGATTGCCGACGAGCGTGCAATTGATCACATCAGCTACCAGCCAACAACAGGGCGAGCATCTCCTGTGTGCGCTTGCCGAGCAGCTGATGAACGCAAAGTGCGTGCGAAACTAATCGACCCAGAGTGAATGCGCAACGAAGCGACGCAGCGTGAATGCGCTGCACGTTAGCTGGAATGCGTAGGGGAGAGCCGCTTGATGCTAGGAAAATTATCAGCATCAAGCGGCTTCTTAACGCGAACTGCGAACCGGCAGCACAAACAATGCGCCAATCAAACAGGTGATGCCACAGGCCAGATAGAGCCCTGGGTAACCCCCAAATTTCGTGAGCGCAATAGCGGCAAAACCACCGGCCAACATGTTGGTGATACCCACAGTTAGAGTCATGATCGACACATCACGGGCGCGGTTCTCCTGGCTTGGCAAAGCCTCATTGATGAGCGCCTGATCAACCGCCGTGAACACACCCCATGACAAGCCCAACACACAAGCGGCGACGACAACCACCGCAAAAGAATGCGTCGCCGTCAGCATAAACGTTGCCGCCGACACGCCACCCGCCGAAGCCAGAACAAACACCTTGCGCTTGCCCCATTTGTCAGACAGTCGGCCGCCGAGGAGCGTCATAGCTACCGTACAAAGGGCGTACACGACCGTGAGAATCAGCACTCCAGTTTCTGGATCTCCGTAGCCAACATGATCGCGCAGGTAGTACAGCAGATAGAACAAACTTGAATAGTTTGCCAAGTGAATAACGAAGCGGGAAATGAACACAAACCAGTAATCCTGATATTGTGCGCGGGCAGCAACCGTCGGTCCATCTGCAGGAGCCTCGCTTGCCGCATCCAACAGCGCAGCATCGGCCACTGCGCCACCGAAGCCCGCGAGTTCTTGAGGTGCCATCGAGGTGTTGCGAATGCGGTGCGTTCCCACCAAGAATTGGCCAATAAGCAAAAGCATCAGGATAGCGATCACCACATAGCTAGTGGCGATATCGAAAACGGTGGCTACCACGGTGCCAAACACGAGGCCCAACGTGTATGCTGCACCCAAAATGCCAGAAATGGTGCCGAACGATTCCTGGGGATAGTTGTCCACCATGACGGTGAGCAGATTATTGGTGACGAAGGCCATGAACACTTGGAATACAGCCCACAGTGCGACCATTGTGACATAGCTCGGGGTGAACGACAGCGCCACCAGCGCAACCGCGCAGCTGAGCATGCCAATGATGACCCACGGCATGCGTTTGCCCCACCGCAAGGCGAGCGCGCTGACCGTCGACAGGCGCGAGCGGTCTGACAAGGGACCTGTGACAAAACTTGCCAATACTTGAGCTGCGCCGCCAATAATCATCAGCAAGGCTAGCGCGCCTTCCTTATCGTCAGGACGAGCTTCGATCAATTGCATGCCCAACAAGATTTGTGCTGGAGCTGCCCAAGCAATACAGGAGCCGAAGTAGGCGAGTGCGTACTTCCAGCTAAAATGCCGGGTTGGGGCAGCACTCGGTGACGTGCCTTTGGTCAGTGCAGAACTGGAGGTCGTCATGGTTTTTCCCGGTATTGGTCGTCGATTGCTTGGGTGATTGCTCCTGCCTTGATCAAGTCCCGGAACATGTGGGCAGCCGGCTTGAGATGACGATTGAGCTGCTCGTCCATACCCACGATGCCGAATTTCGGCACCATGCCTTCGGACCACTCCCAGTTATCAACGAAGCACCAGTGGTAGTAACGAGTGAAATTCACCTTCGAAGCTGCACAGGTCGCCAGGTGGTTCAGCACATATGAGCATCGGAAAGCCTCGGTGTTGTCTGCGGTGCCATTTTCAGTGATCCACACTTCCAGCCCATATCGACGGTGGAGGTCTTCCACAACCTCTTCGATTCCTTGAGGATACAACTCCCATCCCAGGTCATTGATCGGGGTATCGGGGAAGGTTCCATCCTTGATACCCTCCACTGCGGTGCGGGAGTAGTAGTTGATGCCGATGGCGTCGGCATACAGCCCCTTGGACACCGGAGTGTTTGGCTTACCCATGAGCGGGTGGAAATCGCCTTCAAAGAAGGCCTTTTCCATGAGATCCTGGAACAATAAGGCATCAATCTTGGTCACTGCCCGGTGCAATGGATTCTTCGGATTCAGTGGGGCAAACACGCGCTTGTGGTGTGCAAACGTCACCTTGATGTCGCGATCTGGGGCGTCGAGCAGCGAGTGAATGAGCTGGTAGGCAAGGATATGGGCCAGGGCCATGTTGCGAAGGCAATTGCGGATGGCGATCCAATCCACACCACCGGGTGGGGTTTCGTTGAACAAGAAGGCCTGGGATGCGTACACGTTTGGTTCGTTGATGGTGACCCAATCGCTGACGATCGGGCCTAGGTATTCCAGCACCACACGGCAGAATTGGATAAACGTGTGGACGTTTTCTTCTTTCGTGAATCCGCCACGCTCTTCGAACCACAGTGGGTGGCCGAAGTGGTGCAACGTCACCAATGGTTGAATACCGCGGTCGACGAGGTCTTGATATTCTTCGGCGTAACGGGCCAGCGCTGCATGGTCATATTGACCTGGTTGTGGTTCAATGCGGGACCACTCCACACCAACGCGAGCAATTTGTAGGCCGAGGTCTTCCATGATTTGGTTGTCTTCTTTCCACCGCACCCAGTGGTCGGTGGTTGGGTTTGGGGAAGTGCCATCTGCGACCATGCCCTTTTCCGCCCAGGCGCCCCAGTTTGATGGCGGCATGGAACCTTCAATCTGCATGCCGGCGCTGGCGGTGCCGAGTTGCAAATTGGCCAATGACAATGGGTATTGGTGGGTTTGGGGGAGTTGCGGTGGTACTGAATTCTGTGCACTGATTGGTGTGGTTGTTTCGCTCATGAGCAAAACAATAGTTTGGTTCGAAAGTACAAGGGTGTGGTTTCTAAAAATTCTTGAGTGCAGATTTGTGGTTGCTTGGGTGGTGTGTTGTTGGGTGAAGCTGCGAAAACTGACACTAACGGTGCTGGTGGGGTGCATGTTACAGGTGTGAATGTGTTACACACCTCAATGGGGGTAAAACAATAAGTATGTGGAAATAAAACTCTCAAACAACGCACATGTGAAAGTGTTCTTCGTCATAATCTCACCCATAGCTCAGATGAGAGCTAGCACATTTCATAGAAGGGGAGTATTCACCTATGTCACATACGCAAAGCAATCTGCGTCCTTCACTGCGTAAGATTGCCGCCCTGCGCGGAAGGTCTGCTCGAGCGATCGCTGCACTCACACTTGTCCCTGCATTGGCACTGCCTTCGCACGGTGTGGCAGTGGCGCAAGAACAGCCACAGCAGGATGTTCAGGAGGAACTGGTTGGTACCGATACCTCCATTCCAACTGGTTCTTGGACCATGATGAGCTCAGCACGCGCTGATCGTCCGGTGTTTGCTTCGGACCAGGATGATTTCTACCGAATCGACAATGTTTCGCCGGCTGCACCGGGTGAGCTCTTGCGTACCCAGACGGTTTCGTACTACCGCGCGTTTGGAGAGTTGGATGTGAATATGCCAACCACCGCAACGCGTATTATGTACACCACCACGAATCAACACGGTGAATTGGTTCCTGTGACCGGCTATGTTTTGGAGCCAAAGGTGGCGTGGAAGGGTGGCGGCCCACGTCCGACCGTGGTGATCGGTCGTGGCACCGTGGGACAGGGCGATAAATGTGCTCCTTCGCGAAATTGGCCGTTGAACAATCAGCCTGATCCGCTGACTTCCGGCCGCTTGGTGAACTTCGAAGGCCTGTATGACTGGGCATTCGCTAACAATGGTGTTCGCGTGGTGGTGACGGACTACATTGGCATGGGCACGGAGTTGATGCACACCTACATGAACCGCAAGGATCAGGGTCACGCCATGCTCGATGCTGCACGTGCTGTCCGTAACCTCGTGGGCGCGGAAGCGTTCGGCAATGTTGGCTTCTACGGTCACTCGCAGGGTGGTGGCGCCTCGGCTGCAGCTGTGGAGTTGGCAGGGGAGTACGCACCTGATGTGAATGTTGCGGGCGCGTATGCGTCGGCCCCGCCAGCAGACCTCGACGCCGTACAGCGCCACATCGATGGTTCTGACTTGACCGGTGCGATTGGCTTCACCATTAACGGATTGATTGCACGGTACCCGCATCTGCGTGCACGCCTGGATGAGCACCTCAACGAAGAGGGCAAGCAGGCACTGGATGAACTGGCTGTGAGCTGCACGCATGAACTTGCCAAGAAGTTCGGGGAAGTGACAACCACCGCCATGTGGACGGCTACTGGCCAGCGCCTGGATGACATTGTCCACGATATGCCGGATGCGTTGGAGGCTATCGACGATCAGCTGATTGGTAAGGGCAAGAACCAAGCACCAATCATGATCGTCTCTGGTAAGTACGATGAGAACGTTGAGTACAACCAGGCTAAGCAGCTGGCAGCGAATTGGTGTGCAGCTGGTGGCAACGTGACCTACCGTGATGACATCCTCCCACAGTGGAAGGGCTACAACCACTTCATGCAGTCTATCTCTGGTGGCGCATTTGGCTTGGGCTACATGATGGATCGATTCTTGGGTGTTCCAACCCCAGGAAACTGTAATCAAGCTCCAGGCAGCTCTGATGGAAGCTCGGCAACTGGTTCTGCAGTTGGCAGCTCGATCGGACGCACACAAGGCAGCTCCTAGGATGTGACGTTCCCTGCGGTGAGAACGCGGGGAACACCACCTAGATAAATCGATGGGCGGACACGAATGGGAAGTGCCCGCCCATCAGCATAATTCTAAAGTGTCATAATGTATATTATCGGCGTAATACCACAATGGTGGAATTGCGTACGCAAACAGCCTGGGCGTGTGCATTCTTCCAGGTGCTACATGCAATGAGCTGTGCGTGCCCAGCGCTCTGCCTGTTGTAGATTCCTATGCGCCGTAATCACTCTTGGTTCTCCAGATGGTCCTCATGTTCCAAGCGTTTCTGGCCTTGCCGATGTGCCGGCTAACTTCA
The DNA here is from genome assembly GCA_041830435.1 of Corynebacterium sp. Lineage (GTDB taxonomy): Bacteria > Actinomycetota > Actinomycetes > Mycobacteriales > Mycobacteriaceae > Corynebacterium. Next base: position 6,861 of record JBHAQQ010000025.1, on the reverse strand, counting down.
GTGCGGTTCACGTTGTGCGAAACCTTCTGTGGATGAACGATTGACGCCGTGGTCAAGCCGTGCAACATGCAACTACGCTCATCCACATTGCAGCAATTGTGAAGCGTTTCAGTGGAAGTCAATCATGGAATGCGACATAAAAGCCGATTTCCCACTGCATTCCCCCTTGCATGAACCTGTCTACAAAACGTCACAGTGACGTAATGTTGGTGAGTGTTTGGACGTCTGCAACATGCACCAGAGCAAACGAAATTCCGAATTCGACGACTACAGCCCGTCTCGGATCCCAACATAAATCTGATAAATGGTCAGCGCTAACATCGCCACGCAAAGCCCAGCAAACACGTAATGCACGGTGGTACCACCGCGAACCAAATAAATCGCGAAGGCAATTAGAACCACCACGCGAATCAACCGAAGGATTTTCGCAAAATCTGAATACACACAAACCGCCTAACCACATCCCAAACCCGCTGTAAACGTGCGAATTTGGGAACCTACAAGAACACTATTTGCTCAACACGAGCAACACATCAACCGTACCGGCGTCGTCGATCTTCGCGGCAACAAACTCAGGCGTTTCAATACCAAAATCCGCCCGCGAAATCGGAATTTCCGCACTCAACACAACATGCTTACCCGTCCGCAGCACCCGAAAATCCGCATACAACGCCTTGGTAGAACCATGCAACTCCAACTCGCCATGCACCGTAATATTCGAAGCCGAACCATCACCCGGAATATGCGCCACATTCACCGGCTCAAGCAGCGAAAACGACGCCGTTGGAAATTGATCTGTGTGCAAAATACTGCGCCGAACATTGATATCCCGACGCTCAACATCACTGCGAATGCCATCCACCCGCACCTCGACAAAACCACTTGTCATCACACCATCAGTGACCTGAACCGTGCCAGTGATATTCTCCTCCGACATATTATCCGCACGGCCCGAAGTGGTCTTGCTCTCGCCAGGCAACACCTCAAAAAATGTATAGCCCACCTGGGAACTATTAGTGCCATGGCCCTGAACTACCCGCCATGTTCCATCCACCTCCGTCTCCGCAGGTTCCCCACCCTCCACCAGGCTCGCAGTCTTCAAACCAGTACCTGTCAGCAATGAATACGCAATAGGGCCAATGGTAAATAAGGACAATAGCACCACCGCAATGATGCCAAACGTGATAACAGCCTTTCGCATACCCTCCAGCCTAGTCTCCATCACCTACATGATCACGAAAGCGCTCCACTTGTTTCGCGAGAACCAACATTTCATTCACCAATTGCGACAGAGTCTCCGGATCCTCCCCATCCTCCAGCGCCATAGACACATCTTCAGCTGCGCAACGCAAGGCAAACAAACGGTCATGCAGCTGCGACACATGCTTCGGCGACAGGAGAATTGCATCCTCGGGCAAACCGACCTGTTCCAACTTATGCCGCTGTTCGTACGCCCGCTGGCGACAGGCTTGGGCGCAATACTTGCGGGCACGCCCCGTTGGATTAGGCGCCACTTCCCTGCCACACCATGCACAAGGCACCGGTTTGCGTCGGGCTGTTTGTTGTGAGGTCACGGGAACAAATATAGAATGAGATGGTTATATCGAACAAGATCGGAAAAGAGGTACAACAATGGCAGATCGCGTTCTCCGCGGTAGTCGCATGGGTGCAGTATCCTACGAAACTGACCGCGACCACGACCTCGCCCCACGTCAGATGGTGAAATACCAGACCGAAGGTGGCGAAATTTATGAAGTACCATTCGCCGACGATGCAGAAATTCCAAACGAATGGCTCTGCAAGAATGGCCAGGTTGGCTACCTTATGGAAGGCGATGGCCAAGAGTCAAAGCCAGTGAAGCCGCCTCGCACCCACTGGGACATGCTGTGCGAACGACGTTCCCTCGAGGAGCTCGACGAATTGCTGGAAGAGCGCCTGGAAATGCTCCGCAAGCGCCGCCGTAATGCAGTGAAGCTCCTCAAAGAACAAGAAGCAGCTGTAGGAAACGAGTAGTCGTTTCCCTTAGCGGTTATCGAGCATTGCGCGGACCGAACCAGAACCGATCCGCCAAAACTCCTCCGACAGCAGCCGCAACTGCTTTGCGCGGTACTGCGCACCCCACTTCGTGACCTGCGTCATTGCCTCCGCAACAATGTTGCCACTCATCTTTGAATCACCAATGGCGCGTTCCGTGAAGGTAATTGGAACCTCACGAACATCAAAACCGTGATTCACAGCCCGGAACGCCAAATCAACCTGGAACACATATCCGGCGGAATCCACAGCTTCCAAGTCAATCGTCTCCAAAACTTCACGACGATACGCGCGGTAACCACCCGTAATATCGGACAAACCAGCGCCCAAAGCAATCGAAGCATAGGTGTTTCCAGCACGGGACAAAATCTGGCGTGAAGCAGGCCAATTCACCATTTGGCCACCCTTGATGTACCGTGAACCAATCACCATGTCGGCTCCCTTATCGACACGGTCAAGCAGGAGATACAACTGCTCAGGTGCATGGGAACCATCGGCATCCATCTCGCAGAGGATTTCATAATCCCGTTCCAAGCCCCACGCAAACCCTGCAATGTAAGCCCCGCCCAAACCGCCCTTGCCTTGACGGTGCAACACATGGATGCGCTGGTCATTCTTCGCCAAATCATCGGCGATCTGGCCAGTGCCATCAGGTGAATTATCATCCACCACGAGCACGTGCACACGCTCCGGCTCTGCCTGCAACAAGCGATCAACGATCAGTGGCAAGTTTTCCCGTTCATTAAACGTAGGAATAATCACCAGAGTCTTATCACTGAGTTTTGCCATCAGGTATCGCTAAACCTTTCCAAGTTCTTAAATCTTTGCGTAGCTCATGCGTAGGACTTGCGTCGTTTCCGATTTCTCTGAGGACGCGCTTGTCGCTGAGCCGCCAGCCACGCAGCAATGAGAAGCAGTCCTCCCAAAGCACATAACGTCCACTCTACCCAAGGGCCCACGAGCGCGGAAATAGTGACGGAGTTTTTCAACGGAAGTTTCGCCTGCAATGTTGCACCCGTGAAGATACGGGACTGCTGCAATACTGTCCCATCCGGGGAAATCATCGCCGACGCCCCACTGGTAGCAGCCACAACCACTGCACGATCATATTCAATGGCACGCATTCTGCTCATCGCCAACTGCTGGTAGGTCATGTCGGTAAAGCCAAACGTGGCATTGTTCGTGGGTGTTGTAAGAATCTGTGCCCCAGCCCGAACCGACGATCGATACGCCTCATCAAACGCAACTTCATAACACGTTGCAACACCAATCAGCACCTCGCTACCGGCGATGTCGCCAGATTGGCCTTGAACCGTCAACAGACCATTCCCCGTACCAGGCTGGAAATTTCCGGCGCGATCAACATAGGAATTCACCTTTGAAAGCAAATCCCGCAACGGCATATATTCCCCAAACGGTTGCAGGAAGCGCTTGTCATGCGTATCGCCGGGGCCCTCCTGCGTCCAAACCACCATCCGATTATGCTGTGGCACCACGGTGCCAACCAACATCGGAGCACCAATTGCGCCAGCCGCCTCGGTCAATGCCTCCGCCGCATCAGCATTCGTATACGGATTGATGTCGGCGGCATTTTCCGGCAAGAACACAACATCAGGCTGCACAGCCGTTCCAGCCTGCACCTCCACTGCAAGGTCGTGCGTACGAGACACATGATTATCGAGAACCGCCCGACGCTGGGAATTGAAGTCCAGCCCCATCCGCGGCACATTTCCCTGGATAGCCACCGCATTGATATGCGAAGCAGCAGGTGTAGGACCAACTGTTAGCCCAGGTACGGCGTCGAAAAACATGGCGAAGATGGCCAGCGCTGAAACCAAACCCAACCACGTTACCGGGGGCTGCCAACCATGGCCGCGACGAATCACCAGCCACCACAATTGTGCGACCGCGGCACCGAGAAACACCACCGCAAAAGTGACAACCGCAGGGCCCCCAAGCGAAATAAGCGAAGCCAACGGTCCATCGATCTGCCCCCAAGCCAACCGCCCCCAAGCGAAACCCCCGAACGGCACCGAAGAGCGCAACCACTCACTCACCACAAACCAAGCAGCCACACCAGGAGCGAACACCCACCACGCCACCCGAGACTGCGCCTGGGCAGGATGCCACCGCAACAACCATCGCAACCCAAACCCAAATACCAAACCAAACAGCGACTGCAAGGCCGCCAGGGCAAGCCATGCACTTGCCCCGACAAACTCCCCCACCCACGGCAACATAAACACATACAACACCGCAGCCTGGATCCACCCCATCAACAGCGCTAGCCGCGGTGTAGCAACAGCAACAAACAACGCCATCCCCAATGGCGCCGCCCACCACAAACCGGAAGGCTCAAAAGCAATAAACAGCAACACACCGCTAAACGCAGCCGCTCCAAGCCGAGCCAACGCCAACAGCCGGCGAGATACAGAGCCACGCACCACCGATGAATTTCCCGAAGAAGCAGTGTCCGAATGCGTAGTCACAGCTATTGTGCTCGGAATTCATCATCGCGATGGTCAATGACCTCGCCCCAACCCGGAATCCGTTCAGACGCATCCGGCATACTCCGAGAAGTAGCCAACGTAAACGCCGTAGAACTGAAGTTATTCACTGCCCTCTGCACAGCCTTACCCAACATCCGACGAATCAGGGAACGCGTAGGCGGGAGCAATAACAACAACCCCAAGGCTGAGGAAACAAACCCAGGAGCAGCAACCATCCAACCACCAGCAATGGACAAAGCAGCATTGCCTGTTAGTTTTCCAGGATGGCGTTGGTCCTGCGCAGCTTTGATCGCCAAGCTCCGAATTTGCCAACCGGCAATAACCACACCGATGATCCACAATCCAATGAGGGCCAACAGCGCCCAACCAAAGCCGATGAGCTTGCCAACAAGGAAAAATGCAAGCGCTTCAACAACAATCAAAAACAAACCGAACAATGGCACCTGTGCACCAGCTCCTAACAGCAGCGCGCATTCCTTTGCGGTGAACGCAGCGCCGGCAAATATGCAACGGAAAAATCTCTTCAAGATTTAGACAATCGATAATCCTTAGTATAATGAAAGTTCGACGATTGACGATGAAGTGAAGAGTGCTCAAGTACCGACGTATGAGACGACACTTAAGATATGAAAAATCAGAATTGGAGCAAGACAACCATGAATAGCTTTGGAAAGAAGGCTGCGACTCGCGCCGCATCGGTAGCATTGGCCACGTCCCTGGTGTTTGGCGGAGCTGCACAGGCAATTGCTCAGACGGCAGATTCCTCAAACGATCTTTCTTCACAGAGCACCACCACCCAGCAGACTGCAACGCAACCTGCGTCTGACAGCTCCTCCGCTGCTGCACTGTCTGCAGACCTGGGCTCCACTTCTGGATCCGTGGCCGAAATCGCTCAAGGATTTGACAGCCTCAACCCAGCAATCAAGTTCATCGTGGGAGTTTTCGGAGCTTCCGCATTCTTCACCCTCCTGAGCATGGCACGCACCCTGTTCTTTAACCTCACTGGCGTATAAGGCAACGCGGTTCGAATTACCGTGGCGCTCGTCGCCACAACCAGCGTGGAACCATGTGCATGAGCGCTGCAACCCACCGCAACTTACCAGGCACCCACACATCAAACTGGGTGCCTGGTTTTTTCATACCCCGAACAATTGCTGCCACTGTTGCCGCTGCAACCTCAGCAGGTGTACTGGAAAAAGGCGCCGGGTCCATCCCTTCAGTCATCCGCCCAATGACAAAGCCAGGGCGAACAATGATGAGACTCACCAGAGAGTTTGGCAGCCCAGCTAGGGCATCCTGCATGCCCTGGCAAAAACCATCAAGCCCAGCTTTCGCAGATCCATACACATAATTTGGGCGGCGCACACGGGCCCCAGCAATCGACGAATACGCTACCAATAACCCGTGATTGCGAAGCCGCATCGTCGCTGCGAGCTCCGTTAACAACACGGCCTGAGCTGTGAAGTCAGTGTGCAGAATTTGACGCACCTCTTCACCATTCACTTCTGCGGTTGCTTGATTACCGAGGATCCCAAACATCGCGAGCGCAATATCAATCGGTCCGGACGCTTCAATGAGCGCAATACATTCTCGATGCCGGGAAACGTCATCAGCGTCGAAGAACAACACCTCGACGGATGCTGCTCCCCTGGTGCGAACTGCATGCGCAAGCTGTTCCAAGGCATCGACGCGCCTACCAGCAAGGATCAAATGATTACCAGCAGCTAACCGCAGAGCAATCTCACCAGCGATCTCACTGGTAGCGCCAAATAGTACGATTTTCTTCCCGTGCAACGGTGCTGTTTCATTAGGCTGCATCGATTGCTACAACTCCTCTGTTGATTGCGGTAGCGGCCCTGCGAGCGGCAGACTTTACTTCATCCGAGTACCCAGTTTGTTTCAACTGATTCAACAAATCAATGACTTGACGGCACCAGCGGACGAAATCACCTGGACTGAGTTTGGCACCAGCAGCTTCCGCAGCAGCCAGACAATACTCCAATGGCGCGCCCGCGGTCCATTGATGAATCGCTGCCACAAACCCTAGATCAAGCTGCCTAGTCGTGGGTATTCCATGGCGATCTTCGTCGCTGGCGAGTTCGCGATACACACGGTTCATGTGCTGAATCGCTGTCTCTGTTGCCTCATCAGGGAAGATTGCCTTCACTCCCACCTCGCGGCGCGTTTCAAACACACAGGCCGAAACCACCCCTGCCAAAGCGGCAGGATCTAATTCATCCCACAACCCTCGACGCAGGCATTGAGCGATGAACAAGTCTGATTCGTGGTGAATTCGTGCGAGCTTGGCCCCTTCTTC
>JBHAQQ010000024.1:0-4986 GCA_041830435.1 Corynebacterium sp. | reverse complement strand
GGCTTGGCTGCCTGGGGTGTATCTGTAGCACTGTATCCTGCATTGCTGGGCAATGAAGCGCTCATCGACGCCGTCGATATCAGTGAGGGAGACCTGGCTCCATACTTCTCCGTTGAAATGCCTGCACCATTCCCAGTGATGTCAGCCTTGCTGTTGGCGTTCACCGTGGGTATCGCAATGGCCGCCCTGGGAACTCCAACGTTGAATGCCGGTGCTGAGGAATTGCGTCAGGTCATCATGCGTGTCATTGAGCGTTTTGTGATTCCAATCCTGCCGTTCTACATCTTTGGTGTGTTCCTTGGCTTGGGCATGAACGGCAACCTGCTGGATACCATTTCCCAATTCGCCAAGGTGCTGATTTTGGCTACCGTCATGACCTGGATCGTCATTCTGGTGCAGTACCTCATCGCGGGTGCCTACGCAGGCAAGAATCCTTTCACGGCGATCAAGAACATGTTGCCGGCGTACTTCACCGCATTGGGTACCTCTTCTTCTGCTGCGACCATCCCAGTGACCTTGAAGTCGGTGAAGTCGAACGGTGTTACCAATTCCGTAGCTGACTTCGTGGTGCCTCTGTGTGCAACCATTCACTTGTCTGGTTCGATGATGAAGATCGGCCTGTTTGCGTTTGCAGTTGTATACCTCTCCGGTGCAGAAGTTTCCGCGGGTGCTGCGATCGGATTCATTTTCTTGCTGGGCATCATGATGGTGGCGGCTCCCGGTGTGCCAGGTGGTGCAATCATGGCGGCTGTAGGTTTGTTGGAGACGCAGTTGGGCTTCAACGAGTCGCAAATCGCGTTGATGATTGCCGCATACATCGCCATCGACTCGTTCGGTACGGCATGTAACGTTACCGGCGATGGCGCCATCGCAATGATTGTAAACAAGGCTGCCAAGGGCGATTTGAAGGGTGAGCAGCAGCACGTTGTGGCAAGCTAGCTTGTCGCGGAGTGTTCCGGTTTCATTCGACGCCGGGCCCTGAGGGCGAGGCGTCGAAACTTCACAATCCATACCCCTTACCAGATCGTGCAACAAAGATTTGTATGTACACACTGGTAGGGGGTATTGTGGTTGGTTGGTGTGGGCACACGTGTCTGCATCTCAACGTGCTGTAGATCGGCACGACCGCAAGTTACCAATCGAACCGGCTTTGAGCTGGGGAAATGTAGAGGATATGGCTAAGGAAGGCGCAATCGAAGTAGAGGGTCGAATTATCGAACCTTTGCCGAACGCAATGTTCCGCGTGGAGTTGGACAACGGGCACAAAGTGCTCGCCCACATCAGTGGAAAGATGCGTCAGCACTACATTCGCATCCTCCCAGAGGACCGAGTAGTGGTTGAGCTTTCACCATATGACCTCACCCGCGGACGAATCGTCTACCGCTACAAGTAAACGTTAGCCTCCATACATCCAGCGCTCACCAAAAGCTGCAAATCCTCAGCATCCAACGGAATGGTTGCGATTTGTACCACCTGGGCGTGCACTACCTCCGGCTGTGGCGGCTGGAGCCTCGCTTCGACGGGGATGAGTATGGAGAAAACCGCCACTCATACAGAAGGGAAGTTGTCTATAATGGCACGCCTTGCTGGTGTTGACCTTCCACGCGACAAGCGCATGGAAGTTGCACTGACTTACATCTTCGGAATTGGCCCAGCCCGTTCCAAGGAGCTGCTGGAAAAGACCGGCATTTCTCCTGACCTCCGCACCAAGGACCTCACCGACGAGCAACTGACCGCTCTTCGTGACGTTATCGAAAACACCTGGAAGGTTGAGGGTGACCTCCGCCGCGAGATCCAGGCTGATATCCGTCGCAAGATCGAGATCGGTTCTTACCAGGGTCTGCGTCACCGCCGTGGCTTGCCAGTTCGCGGCCAGCGCACCAAGACCAACGCTCGTACCCGCAAGGGTCCTAAGAAGACCATCGCAGGAAAGAAGAAGTAATGCCTCCGAAGACTCGTTCCGGCGCACGCCGTACTGGCCGTCGCGTCGTCAAGAAGAATGTGGCTCAGGGCCACGCTTACATCAAGTCCACCTTCAACAACACCATCGTGTCCATCACGGACCCAAATGGTGCTGTGATTTCTTGGGCATCCTCCGGCCACGTTGGCTTCAAGGGTTCCCGCAAGTCCACCCCATTCGCTGCACAGCTGGCTGCTGAGTCCGCTGCACGTAAGGCAATGGAGCACGGCATGAAGAAGGTTGACGTGTTCGTTAAGGGTCCAGGCTCCGGCCGCGAGACCGCTATTCGTTCCCTGTCCACCGCTGGTTTGGAAGTTGGCACCATCGCCGACGTAACCCCACAGCCACACAACGGATGCCGCCCACCAAAGCGTCGTCGCGTCTAAGAGACAAGAAAGGATAGGGATTCAATAATGGCTCGTTATACCGGTCCAGCTACCCGCAAGTCCCGTCGCCTCCGCGTCGACCTCGTCGGCGGCGACAGCTCCTTCGAGCGCCGCCCGTACCCACCAGGTCAGGCCGGACGCAACCGCATCAAGGAGTCTGAGTACCTCCTGCAGCTGCAGGAAAAGCAGAAGGCAAAGTACACCTACGGCGTTCTGGAGAAGCAGTTCCGTCGTTACTACGCAGAGGCGAACCGTCGTCCAGGAAAGACCGGTGACAACCTGGTTATCCTGCTCGAGTCCCGTCTCGACAACGTGGTTTACCGTGCAGGTTTGGCACGTACCCGTCGCCAGGCACGTCAGCTCGTGTCCCACGGTCACTTCACCGTAAACGGCAAGAAGATCAACGTACCTTCCTTCATGGTTTCCCAGTACGACATCGTTGACGTTCGCGACAAGTCTCGCGACATGCTGTGGTTCGAAGAGGCACAGGAGCGTCTCGTAGACGCTGTTGTACCAGCTTGGCTGCAGGTCGTACCTTCCACCCTGCGCATCCTCGTGCACAAGTTGCCCGAGCGCGCTCAGATCGACATCCCGCTGCAAGAGCAGCTCATCGTCGAACTCTACTCGAAGTAAGACTCTTTCCCCCTTCGCTACTCCCGCATCTTGTGTGTTGGAGAACGAACCACACATCAGACGTCATATAGCGGTCGTCATCAAAGGAGAAGTAAGAAATGCTCATCTCTCAACGCCCGGCGCTCACCGAAGAGTACATCGATTCCTCTCGTTCCCGGTTCATCATCGAACCGCTGGAGCCAGGTTTCGGTTACACCCTGGGTAACTCCCTGCGTCGTACGTTGCTGTCCTCCATTCCGGGTGCAGCTGTGACTTCCATCCGCATTGAAGGTGTACTCCACGAGTTCACCACCATCCCGGGTGTGAAGGAAGATGTTTCCGACATCATCCTCAACATCAAGTCCCTGGTGCTTTCCAGTGACTCCGATGAACCAGTCACCATGTACATCCGCAAGGAAGGTGCAGGTGCCGTAACTGGTGCAGATATCGCCACCCCAACCGGTGTGGAGGTCCACAACCAGGATCTGCACATCGCCACCCTGAATGACCAGGGCAAGCTGGACATCGAATTGGTTGTTGAACGTGGCCGTGGCTACGTGCCAGCAGCTGCATCCAGCAATGAGATCGGCGTGATTCCAATCGACCAGATCTACTCCCCAGTATTGAAGGTTAGCTACAAGGTTGAAGCAACGCGTGTTGAACAGCGCACCGACTTTGACAAGCTGATCATCGACGTGGAGACGAAGAACTCCATCTCCGCCCGCGATGCCCTGGCATCCGCAGGTAAGACCCTGGTGGAATTGTTCGGTCTGGCCCAGGAATTGAACTTCGAAGCAGAAGGCATCGAAATCGGCCCATCCCCAGTAGCGGATGAGCACGTGGCGGCATACAGCATGCCAATCGAAGACCTGAACTTCTCAGTTCGTTCTTACAACTGCCTCAAGCGTGAAGAAATCCACACCGTCGGAGAACTCGCTGCACGCACCGAGTCCGACCTGCTGGATATCCGCAACTTCGGCCAAAAGTCCATCAACGAAGTCAAGGTCAAGCTCGCTGGCTTGGGCCTGGGCCTCAAGGATGCACCAGAAGGCTTCGATATCAACGATATTGAAGGCTACGACGCTGAAACCGGTGAGTTCATCGACACCGAGGGCGAGGACATCGCGGAGTAAGACGTACTTACACGCGCTCACCTAAACATCCACACGAGGAGAAGACATGCCTACCCCAAAGAAGGGCGCCCGTTTCGGCGGTTCTGCTTCCCACCAGAAGAAGATCCTTGCCAACCTCGCTGCTCAGTTGATTGAGCACGGCGCCATCAAGACCACCGACGCAAAGGCAAAGCTGCTGCGTCCATACGTTGAAAAGATCATCACCAAGGCCAAGTCCGGCACCCTGGCTGATCGCCGCAACGTAGCTAAGCTCATCACCAACAAGGAAGTTGTTGCTTACCTGTTCAACGAGCTGGCACCAAAGTTCGAAGGCCGCCCAGGTGGCTACACCCGCATCATCAAGCTGGAAAACCGCAAGGGCGACAACGCCCCAATCTCCCAGATCTCCCTGGTACTGGAGCCACTGGCATCCACCGAGGCAGAAGCTGTGAACCGTGCTGCGGCTAAGAAGGCTGAAGAAGCACCAGCTGAAGAAGCACCAGAGGTTGAGGCAGACACCGCAACCGACGCTGAAGCAGAAGCAGAAGCTACAGTAGACGCTGCTGAAGAAGCAACCGAAGCAGCAGAGGAAGAAACCAAGTAAGGTTCCACCTCACGCTACACAGGACAAATGCCCTGTGAACAGGCCCTGAAGCACCCCGCAAGGAGTGACCTTCAGGGCCTGTTGCTTTGCAGCCAGGCGTCGAACAAACCACCGCACCCAATCCCCACCACAACCACCGTACGATAAGATACACACCATGACTTCGACCCACGAAGAATCCCAGAAACCCCAACCACACACCACAAACACCACCACCCGCGTGCGCCTCGACATCGCATACGACGGAACCGACTTCCACGGATGGGCAGCTCAAGGCGCCCGCAAACCCCAGCCCAACACCAACCAGCCGCG
>JBHAQQ010000023.1:0-12845 GCA_041830435.1 Corynebacterium sp. | reverse complement strand
TAATTACAAGTGTGAAACTGAGAAGCCAACACGCTGGGAATTTGGAACCACCGAGCATTTTCATCATCCTCACCCAAGACCCCCCATTCGCTACCCCATGCCCAATTTCCCGCTCGTCCACATCCACAACGCCTGCCCAATTTCCCGCTCGTCCACATCCACAACGCCTGCCCAATTTCCCGCCCGTCCGCATCGACAACGCCTGCCGCCTGCATCCCGTCTCCGCCCTGCCCTACCGCCCAACTTCCCTGCTTCAGCCAGCTACTTACTAGAATATGGCCCATGACTCTTTCCCCACTGCCCCTTTCCCCACTTCGTCAACGCATCATCGCAGAACTTGGCGCCCAGCCGACCATTGACCCAGCTGCCGAAGTTTCTCGGCGCGTGCAATTCATTTGCGAGTATCTCCAGGCAACTGGCGCCCATGCGCTGGTCCTTGGCATTTCCGGCGGTCAGGATTCCACTCTCGCTGGCCGCCTGTGTCAGCTGGCGGTGGATCAGTTGAATACCCAGGAGGCCGATGCCCCGTATGCGTTTTATGCGATCCGTCTGCCGCATGGTGTGCAGGCCGATGAGCATGACGCCCAGGTTGCACTCGACTTCATTCAGCCTTCTCACCGGCTGACGATCAACATCGCCGATGCAACTGCTGCGATAACGACAGATGTCAATGATGCCCTTGTGGCTGCTGGCGCTCAGCCGGTTTCGGACTTCAACAAGGGCAATATCAAGGCTCGCCAGCGCATGGTTGCCCAGTATGCGGTGGGAGGCGCGGTTGGCGGTCTGGTTGTGGGCACCGATCATGCGGCGGAGGCCATCACTGGGTTCTTTACGAAGCATGGCGATGGTGCGGCGGATCTTGTGCCGTTGGCCGGTTTGACGAAGGGACAGGGCGCCTCCATGTTGCGGTATCTTGGGGCGCCTGATTCAACCTGGAAGAAGGTACCTACCGCGGATCTTGAGGAGGATCGTCCCGGTTTGGCGGATGAGGTAGCGCTCGGTGTGACGTATCGGGATATCGACGCCTATCTCCAAGGCGATCCGGTCTCCAATGAAGCTGCTGCAACGATTGAGGGCTGGTTCCTACGCACCCGTCATAAGCGAGCATTGCCGGTGGTGCCGTCCGATATGTGGTGGAAACAGTCATAGTGAACGGCTAGCCCGTTCCTTGGGATTCGTTCCCGCGCGGACCGCGGGACGGGCGCTGCAGGCATGGAAAAAGCCTCTGTCCTGAGTGCAAATCATGTTGCAACTCAGGACAGAGGCATTTGCATTGGCGCTGGTGCGCCAACCTTCAAAGCGATTAGCCCTGGCGAGCCTTGAAACGTGGCTCTTTCTTGTTGATCACGTAAACCTTGCCACGGCGACGTACAACCTGGGCGCCCGGCTTGTTCTTCAGCGACCGAAGGGACTTGCGGACCTTCATTGGGCGCTCCTTTCCTCATCTACTTACTCATAACGGTTTGCGCGCACACTGTGTGGCGAACCTAAACACAAAAAGACAGCTTAATACCGTTGGGGAGAAAATTACAAATATCGTGAACGAACTTCCCGATAGTTGGTGCTACATCCAGAATTGCATCCAGATAATCAACGCCATGCCGATGTACCAAGCGAGCAAGACGAGTACTGGCATGATCCAGTGCTTGAGTGTGATTTGTTCACCGCGGGCTGCGCGCTTGGCGAACCCAGGTTGAATGAGGATCATGAACATGGCTGGCATGGTCACGGCCCATACGGCCATGCAGTACAGGCACAGTGCAAAAATATTGAAAATTGCTTGGTATGCCAACCAGTGAATGAACAATACTGCGGCGATCATGCCAATTTGGCTGCAGACCCAGAACCAGCGTGGAAGTTTCAGGCCGGCAAACAGCAACACTGCAATGGTCATGACAACTGGGAAACCAATGAGGCCCAGAATTGGGTTTGGGAATCCGAATGCTGCAGCTTGTGGGGATTGCATTACATCAGAGCAGGAGATCACATCACTCAAGGTGCACGCTGGAACGAACGTGGGATCCATCAGCAATTTGACCTTGTCGGCCATGATAACGCCGGAAAACAGCATGCCGATGCTGGCCAAGATGAAGAGTAAGCCGGCATAGAGTTTGGATGCTCCCAGGTAAGACGATTCCCCATGCAGGGAAGGTGCGGTGGTTGCAGCTTCCGCTGCCGTGTTTGCTGCCATAGGTGCGTGGCTCCTTTTCTCTGGGCTGGTGTTGCCAGCCGGGTCATGTATTAATGTACTCTTCCTCACCACAATGCCCAAGTAATTGACACATCAGCAGAATTCTTGGAAAGCGAGTACTGTTGCTCGCATGAAGAAATTTGGATTCCTTAGCTTTGGCCATTACGACCTCCGCGACCCCCAGGGTGCAGCCACGATGCTGCACAATTCCGTCGCCATTGCTGAGGCAGCTGACGCGCTGGGTGTGAATGGCGCATACTTCCGTGTTCACCATTTCGCCCCACAGGGAGCCGCCCCGATCCCGCTGCTGGCCAGCATTGCAGCACGCACCCAACACATTGAAGTGGGAACCGGGGTGATTGATATGCGCTATGAAAACCCACTCCACCTCGCTGAAGAGGCGGCGGCATTGGATCTGTTGTCGAACCATCGCATCGCGCTAGGTGTATCGCGAGGCTCTCCGGAACCCGCTCACCGTGGCTGGGAAGCGTTCGGGTACACAGGATCCACAGATCCTCGCGGTGCGGACATTGCCCGGGAGAAGTGGACTCGTTTTCTCCAAGCAATTCGTGGCGAAGCGGTAGCCACGAGTGCCCCATTGGACGAACAATATCCGCGCATGTACCGCCCCGGATTGGGTCTGCCGGTGTTTCCGCAGTCGCCGGGACTGAATCGTCGGGTGTGGTGGGGAGCAGGCACCATCGCTTCTGCCCAGCAAGTTGCCCGGGATGGAGTGAACCTGATGTCATCCACCCTGGTTACGGAGGCAACTGGTGAACCGTTTTCCAGCATTCAAGCCCGGCAGATCGAGGCATTCCACAAGGAATGGCGCCAGGCTGGACATGATTGGCAGCCGCGGGTGTCCGTTTCCCGATCAATTTTCCCCATCACGAATGACCAAGAACGGTTGATGTTTGGCCGGTCGGATAGCGAGGATCAGATCGGCGTGATCGACGGCATGCATGCCACGTTTGGCGAGACCTACGCCGATGAGCCGGATCGGCTCATCGAACAGCTCCTGGAAGATGAGGCAGTTCAGATGGCCGATACCTTGATGCTAACCATTCCGAACCAAGCTGGTGTGGAGCTCAATGTACAAATTCTGCAGAATTTCGCGGAACATGTTGCACCGGCGTTGGGCTGGGAGCCAGCGAACCAGCAATAGCGCCCAACTGGGCGCTATTGGACCAGCCCCCCTTAACTGGGAGCTAGTGAGCTGGCAATCCCCCAAGCTGATCGAAAATTACAGCTCTACCACTTCAAATTCCAGCAGCGTAGCACCGGTAGCCACTGGTTTGCGTGGCTGTTCGCCAGCATTGTCCGCGTGGGCTTTGCGGGCGTCCCCGTCACGCCACGCAACGTAGTCTTCCTCTGTTTCCCACGTGGTCACCACGAAGTACCGCTCCTCGCCAGCGACTGGGCGCAACAGCTGAAACCCAAGGAAACCTGGCGAATTGTCGACAGCATGCTTGCGAGCTGCAAAGCGCGCCTCCAGTTCCGGTCCTGCACCTGCAGGTACTTCCAGCGCATTGATCTTGACGACAGGCATGGGGGATTCCTTTTCTGTAGGGATACGGTCAATTCTCCATGTTAGGCGCTGGCTTGCAGCACCGTAAATGTGGAATTTCTCACCACCTGCGAAACTGTACGAAAGCGGGCCTGCACTGCAGGGCGATAGCGTGCGTGAGAATTGTGCACCAAATACAGCACCCCGCCGGGCTTCAATAACCGTTGGGCTGCGTCCAACAACGGCTGGATGAGCGTGAGATCCACCCTGGTGCCATCATGAAATGGGGGGTTCAGGAGCAGCACATCCACACTGTGAGCAGGCAATGCTTGACCTGCATCATCCCAGGTAATGGTCATGCCTGGGAGGTTGGCTTGGGCGGTGCGGACGGCGTCGGCATCGATATCCGTGCCGATCCACCGCAGCGCGGGAGGTTCCCCACCCGCTGATCCTTCGACGCCGACGGCCAGGGAATCTTGCAACCAGCGCAGCACGGCACCATTGCCGCATCCCAGATCCAACACGGTGGCCACGTCGCCGCCCTGCGCAAGGCGTGCAATATGCGCTTGCGCGGCTTGTGCCAACAGCATCCCGCCACGGTCCGGGGTATCCCCGGCAAACACCCCACCGAAGGCCTGTAGCGAGCCATCCGTGGACGGCAGTGATGGAACAGGTACGCGAGCACCGGTTGCCTCAATGCAGCGATGTTTACCTTTTCCGCGTAGTCCTCGTACCTGGGAAAAGTAGGTGGCAAGCGTGTCGTTGAAGCTGCGGTGCATGTGCTTTTGATTTCCGCCGAGCACCACCCGCTGAGCCTGGTGGGAGGCGCACGCGTGGGCAAGGT
Source organism: Corynebacterium sp. (assembly GCA_041830435.1). Classification (GTDB taxonomy): domain Bacteria; phylum Actinomycetota; class Actinomycetes; order Mycobacteriales; family Mycobacteriaceae; genus Corynebacterium. The sequence goes on along the minus strand of JBHAQQ010000023.1, from coordinate 8,303 downwards.
CATGCAATGCGCCGTGCGATTTCGGCATTCGCCCCAGCACGATCGTCAGCGGAGCCGATTGGATAGTGGGGTCACTGAGCAATGCGCGTGGGTCCAGGGAATCCTCGCCAGCCACAATGATGCGAGGAACATGCACGCTGCCCACGTGCTCATCATGTTCGCTAGCCAATTTCGTCATGAGGGAATCTGCTAGGGCAAGCTGGGCCTGGGTTTGTGCAAAAGAACGATTGCGCACCGCAATCACGGGGGTTTGGTTCGGTACTGGGGCGTGGTCGGGTACGGGGGTTTGTTCCAGCACGGGGGTTTGGTCCGGTACGGGGGCCTGATCCGAGGATGAGGACTGCAGTGCGTGGCGCACTGCGCCGAGCAGGAGTGCCCCGGTGGCGTCTTCACTGATGAGGATGCAACTCGCGCCGCGGGCTTGCGGGTTTGCTGGAAGCCCGCCGGAGGCGGGGTCGGCGGCACCGAAGGTGTCGGCGAGGATGAGGCGGTCGAGGGCGTCGGCGCGGGCGTCGATTTCCTGATCTAGCCAAGCGAGCGTGCGTTGCAAGGGTTGGTCCACATTCATAACTATGCCTGACGTTGGTGGAAAAGTGCAGCTTTCCACTACAGTTGCACAAATAAATGCAAATGCATATAATGCAAATAGATAAAACCGGATGGATGGAACATCTATCGAACAACACCAAGGAGCACACCATGGAATTCGGAGTATTTTCCGTCAGCGACGTCACCCGCAACCCCGTCACCGGCTACACCCCCAGCGAAGCCGAACGCATCCAACAATCCGTAGCCATCGCCAAAAAAGCCGAAGAAGTCGGCATGGACGTGTACGCCATGGGCGAGCACCACAACCCACCATTCTTCTCCTCCAGCCCCACCACATTCCTCGCCTACATCGCCGCCCAAACCCGCACCATCAAACTCTCCACCTCCACCACCCTCATCACCACCAACGACCCGGTCCGCATCGCCGAAGAATACGCAATGCTCCAACACCTCTCCGGCGGACGCATGGACCTCATGCTCGGCCGCGGCAACACCGCACCCGTCTACCCATGGATGGGCAAAGACATCCGCCAAGCACTCCCACTGGGCCTCGAAAACTACAACCTCCTGCACAAACTCTGGCACGAAGATGTGGTGAATTGGGAAGGAAAATTCCGCACCCCATTACATGGCTTCACCTCTACCCCACGCCCACTCGACGACGTCCCACCGTTTGTCTGGCACGGATCCATTCGCACCCCAGAAACCGCCGAACAAGCCGCTTACTATGGCGACGGCTTCTTCTCCAACCATATCTTCGCCCCATCCGAACACTCCCTCCGGCTCATTAACTTCTACCGGCAGCGCTACGAGCATTACGGACACGGCAAAGCCAGCCAAGCCATCGTGGGCATCGGCGGCCAAGCATTCATCGCCAAGAAGTCCCAAGATGCCTACAAGCAATTCCGACCATTCTTCAACGAAGCGCCCGTGTATGGACACGGCCCAAGCCTGGAGGACTTCGCCGATTACACACCACTGTCCGTAGGTTCCCCACAGGAAGTCATCGACAAGACACTCTCCTTCCGGGAAATCTTCGGCGATTACCAGCGCCAACTGTTCCTCATCGACCACGCTGGACTACCAATCGAAATGGTCTTCGAACAACTCGAGCTCCTCGGCAGCGAAGTTATCCCTGTACTGCGCAAAGAATTGGAGGCCAAGCGCGCCCCAGACGTTCCAGACGCACCAAGCCACGCGGCACGTGTCAAAGCAAAGTATGGTGATGAGGAACCTCGCCAACCTCGTCCAAATCCAAACCGGGGCGACAATGTGACCGGCGGTTCCCCATACCAAGATTCGCCACTAGCACAGGAAATGCAGAAAGGTACCCGGCCATGAGTACGGAGGACAAGCTCCGAAATACTACGTGGGAAGCACTGTTTACTGCCCACACTCGCCTGATGCGCGAATTTCAATCTGGCGACATGTGGAGCGACATCTCCATGCGTGAATATGACGTGCTCTATCAGCTCTCCAAGAGCGACTCGCCGCTACGGCTCACCACGCTCAAAGACCGTGTACTGCTCAGCCAACCGGCACTTTCCAGACTGGTGGACCGGTTGATTGACCGCGGGCTGGTGGAACGCGGTGTGGATCCATGCGACCGTCGCGCCGTCAGCCTCACACTCAGCCAAAAAGGCCGGGAATTGCAGCGTGCTGCAGGCCGTGCGCATGCCAAAGACATCAGCACGCACATGTCGGTGCTCAGTACCGCTGAACTTGAGCAACTATCCGCCCTATGCACCAAGCTCGTAAATACTGAAAGGAAGTGAGGACCCATGTCGCAACCAATCAAGATTGCCGTGGTTCAGGCAGGCACCTCAGACCCATCAACAACCCAATTGCTGGGCCAAGCCATCATCGCGAAGGTTGTGGAACTCGGTAAACAACACGGCCTGGTGATTCATGCTTCGGTTATTGATCTCAAGGCGCTTGCAGGTGATATTTCCACCGGATTAACGACAGGCATTCGTACAGCCGCTGTTGAAGCAGCCGCGGCACAGCTGTTGGATGCTGATGGCATCATCGCCGCCACCCCGATCTATAAGGCCGGACCAAGCGCATTGTTTACGGGTTTCTTCCAAGTACTGGACAATGATCTGCTGATCGGCAAGCCGGTGATTCTCGCTGCGACAGCTGGTTCGGACCGTCATTCGTTGGTGATCGACGCCCAAATCCGCCCATTGTTTGCCTACCTGCGGACCATCACCATGCCAACCGCACTGTTTGCTACGGCCGATGATTGGAGTTCACCGAGCATGTCAGAGCGCATTGGTCGAGCGGTACACGAATTCATGCCTCTATTGGAGCAGGGTTACTCACAGCAGATTCGCGAAAACGCTTGGCAGGCCTATCAGCATAGCTATGGTTCCGCTGGTGGTAGTGAATTGAACATTGACCTGGACAGCGACATGATGCGCCTGGCCACTGGCGGCTAACCACCAACAACCGTTATCGCCGCCGGGATGCAGCAGTGTATTGCTGAACAAGGCGCTGAAGCATTGGACTTGAAGAAGATGGAGAAACTTTTCCTGTCCCTCAGCTAGCAGCTAAGCAATCGCCCATCTGTGTTTCAGTTCACCGTTCGCAGCGCATCACGCGCAGCATCGATGCATACGGCGCAAGCGTAACTCGGCGTCCACGTCGCCACGTTGAAGATCCAGGATCGTCGATGTACTGCTCACCGACGGCAAGCATCTGCACGCTACACCCCTCACGCCCTCGATCGCGCCGGAATTCCGCCATCGGGGGCATAACTGCAAATGCTTCCTTGCTACTGGTGTTAACCCACAAATCCACCACCACCGTGCCAGTAGCGTCATCCACCACTCGCCGCAATTGCATGACTTCAGAACCCGAACCTAGATCGCTGGTACGCAAGGTCACTTCGCCCGGTTCCAGCTGTTGGTTCACCCAAACAGCGAACGGGTCCTTGAGTGCCTGCACTGTCGCGTCGTCCTGCTGCAGGGAACGCAGATCCGTACCAATCATCAACGGCGCCTGCAACAAGCCCCACATACGTACATGGCTCAACCCCAACGCTGCTATCTTCGCCGGCGCATTCAGCCATAACCTACCTCGGCGGCCGAAATTTCCGATTTGGAGCATATCCAAATCCCCCACCGCGCCCGGACGATTCACCGCCGTGTGCTGCACCGAACGCCGCACAATGTCAAAAATAGAACCTGCCGTTGGCAAAATATCCGGTGTTGTCCGCCAGGAATTCGCAACTCCCCCAGCCCATTCCCAAGGCTGCGACTCCCCATACTCGCTGATGGAATACACCATCTCCCGACCACTTTCATCGATCAGTGCCCGCATCTTCGAAAATGCACCCTGCTGGCACATCCCGGTCCCCGCATCCCCATCGCACCAGTCATATTTCAGGTAATCCACCCCCCAATCCACCAGTTGCCGAAGGTCTCGCTCTTCATGTCCATAGGAACCCAAGTGCGCATGCGCCACCGGAGGAACCAACTTATTCCGGGCTGCAAACCGCACCAACCATGGCGGCTTGCGCACCGCGACTGAACCCGCAGGAGCGCGCGAAGCGCCTGCTACGGAGGTGGTGTATCTGGAGTAGGCGTCGTATATTTGCGCGCAGGTGTGCAACCCCGGTGACAAATACAGACCAACCCGCAGCCCACGAGCGTGAATCTGCTCCGCCAACCAACCAATACCGTGCGGGAACCGCGCCGGACAAGCCTGCAGCCGCCCATCAGCGGTGCGATCCGGGGCTTGCCAGCCATCGTCAATGACCACCACGTTGTAGCCAGCCTCCGCCAACCCCAAGCGCAGCAACGCATCCGCCTGCGCCAACACCATTGATTCATCGATGTCATAGCAGCGAAAGGCATTCCAACTATTCCAGCCCATCGCCGGACGCAACTGCACAGGTTGATTCACCGGACTCCCTTCACCAGGCGCACCACCAGCAGACCCATCACGCACATCCCCGCCGATAGCCCATACAGGCCCTCATATCCACCCAAGTGCAGCACCGCCACCCCGGCCAGCGCAGGGGCAAACATGTTCGGCACAGCCACGGCCAAACTCATCACCCCGATATCCCGACCATTGTTACCTTGCTGTGGCAGCACAGCATTGATCAATGCCTGATCCACGGCCATGAACACTCCCCAACCGATACCCAGCACTACCGCTGCAACAATCACCAGATGAAAACTCGACGCAAATGCCATCAGCAAGCTCGCAACCGCAATGACAAGGCAAGAAACAGCCACCAAGTCTCGACGAATGCCCAACGTATCGGACAACCACCCGGCACCAAACGCAGCTGCCACGGACACCGCAGCATAGATGACCGTGAGTAAGAGAAGGCCCTGTTCAGGATTGTCCAAACCGATGTGATCACGGAGATAGAACAGCAGGTAGAACAAGGCAATATTGTTGGCAAGGGTCACGATCAGTCGCGAGATAAACACCAACCGATAATCGCGATACTGCGGAAGCTGCCGCAGCTCCTCCTTTACGTTGGACAGCTCTTGATTCGACGCCCGTGCTGGTGCGCCTTCCCCCACCAGCGCCGCATCACGGCGCGCATACCGAACAACAAACGGAGCCACGAGCACCAGCATCAAGCCCGCCGAAGCTACGTATGCGCCAGTAATGGAAAATTGTTCACCCAACAGGGTGCCGAACACAACTGCGAGTGTCCAACCGATACCCATCAGTCCAGAAACCAAGCCATATTGTTGCTTGTGGACCCTATCCGGCGGAATGGCTTGAGCTACATTCGTGGCTGCGGCGATCATGACCTGGAACACGCACCACAGCAGCACCAAATGCCAAAATCTCGGGGCAAATGCCATGCCTATGAGCGCTAGCGCACTGAGCGAACACCCCACCACAACCCATGGGACACGCGGACCCCACGCGGTTCGTGTGCGGTCAGAGATCCAGCCCCAGACCGGGCTCATGAGCAAACCGCACACTCCTCCGGCAGTCATGATCAGCGCAAGTTTCGCCTCCTTCGCGCCTGGTTCCGGGAACCAGTGCAGGATCTGCAGCGCGATGAGCAACTGTGCCGGCGCTGTCCAAGCCATGTTGATTCCCAGATACATGGACGCGAAACTTGCGACCCATCCCCTGCTCACGGCAGGTGGTTCACCTTGAGGCGACGATTGTTGCATTGCACCAATCTGCTTTGCGCTTAACTTGTTTGCGCCCTGCTCCATGTTGGCTTCCTCCCTCGTTATTGCTAAGGATTCTAGCGATAGCAATGGTGCAGTTGGGAGGTTTTCGCCAAAGTTCGATTGGGATCTTGGGAAGGGCTAGCTATGCATTGGGGCTGGTGGAGTACCGTCGCCGAATGGCGAGTCACTGAGCTTTTCCCGACCGTGTGGCTGCATCCAATTGCTGAGATCTGGGCCCTTCGGAATGATACGAGTTGGGTTCACATCCGTGTGGGTTGCGTAGTAATGGGCTTTGATCTGTTGGAAATCTACGGTGTCACCGAATCCTGGTGTTTGGAAAAGATCCCTTGCGTATGCCCACAGGTTTTCCATTTCGGTGAGCTTGTTGCGGTTTGCTTTGAAATGTCCGTGGTACACCGGGTCAAAGCGGACGAGTGTAGTGAAGAGTCGGACGTCCGCTTCGGTGATGGTGTCGCCCATAAGGAATCGTTGCGTTGCGAGGCGTTCTTCTAGCCAGTCCATTGCTACCCAGAGGCGGTCGTAGGCTTCTTCGTAGGCTTCTTGGGAGCCGGCGAACCCACATCGGTACACACCGTTGTTCACTTCGGTGAAGATACGTTTGATGACTGGCCACATGTCCTCTTGGAGATCTGCGGGGAGAAGGTCTGGGGCGCCGGGGCGGTGGAATTCGCGCCATTCGGTAGAGAAATCCAGTGTGATTTGTGGATAGTCATTAGTGACCACTTGACCAGTTGGGATATCCACGATTGCGGGGACGGTGATTCCGCGTGGGTAGTCGGGGAAGCGTTTGAGGTAGTTTTCGCGCAACCAGTGAGTGCCCAGCACGGGGTCCTTTTCATTTGGGTCTAGGTCGAATGTCCAGGAGCGCCAGTCGTGGATAGGGCCTGGTTGGCCGAGGGAGATCACGTTTTCTAAGCCTAGGAGCCGGCGAACGATGAGGGTGCGGTTGGCCCAAGGGCATGCGGCTGCGGCGACGAGCCGGTAGCGCCCTGGTTCGACTGGCCATGCTTGCGCTCCTTCGGATAGGCCGTATCCGAGTGCGCCGATTTTGGTTTGCGGTGGTGGCGCGAGTGTTGCGGTGTGGTCTGGGTCAGCAACGATGCGGTCTTCGATGTAGTTGGTATCGCGTTCAAAGCTTTCGCCTTGGGCGATGTAGCTTGCTTGGTGGCTTGCTTGGGCTTCGTTGCCGCTGTGCATGGGTGTCCCACTTCCTTCGTAGAGATTGTTATGTCAACTATACCTGTGGTGGGCGCGGGTGACTATTGGGTGTGCTGGTGGGCGCGGGTGGCTATTGGGTGTGGTGGTTGGTTTGGAGTGGGTTTTGCATGGGTGTTGTTTTGACCATGAGTAAGGCCGGGCCTCCGTCCCGTGTGGGGATGGAGGCCCGGCCTTCGGTGATCATCTTATTGAATGATGCTCACCGTGTTTGGCTGTTGCCAGTGGTTATGCGTTCTTCTTGCGACGAACGAGTACTACACCTGCTACCAGTGCCAGCAGGCCTGCGATGAGCAGGGATGCTACGTTTGCACCGGTGTTAGCCAGGGCGCCCTTCTTTGCAGGCTGTTGTGCTGCCGTACCAGTCTTTACCTTGTCAGACTTGTCTGTGGTTGCACCACTTGGGGTCTGTGGGGTGTTGTTAGCTGGTGGAGTTACGCCAGCCGGCGTGGATGGGTTGTTGTTTGCCGGTGGTACCGGGTTGTTGTTAGCCGGTGGTACCGGGTTGTTGTTTGCCGGTGGTACCGGGTTGTTGTTTGCCGGTGGGATCACGATCGGCAGTGGTGGAATAATTACCACTGGTGGGATGCTAGATCCTGGAGGCGGGGTGGATCCACCTGGAGGGGTAACCGGAGTTGGAGGGGTCACCGTTGCCGTGGATGGTGGGGTGTTTACTGCTGGTGGGTTCGGGTTGTTTGGCGTTGCTGGTGGGGTACCAGAAGCAGTCGCCACGTTTACCAGATCCTTAGCAGCAGCAATATCAGCTTCGGTCACAGTGTAGGTTGCGGTACAATCTACGGTTGCGCCTACAGCAAGGGTGGTTTCAGGGCAGGTAACTGCGCTGATGGCACCGCTGCCGTTGAAGCTTTGCTCATTGATCTTCAGATCGTTGATATCAACGTTGCCGGTGTTGGTAACGGTGAAGGTGTAGGTGATTACGTCGCCAGCCTTTGCAACGGAAGCCTTGTCAGCCTTCTTTTCCATCGTCATGGATGGGTTGCGTACCAATGGGACGAAGTTGTCATCAGTATCGGTTGGAGGGGTGGAGCCACCTGGGTTGTTTGGATCGGTGCCACCAGGAACGTTAGGGGTACCGGTCGTAACAGCCACGTTGGTTACGCCACCAGCATTGATATCAGCTTGGGTGATTGCGTATTCCGCAACACACTCAACACTTTCACCTGGCGCCAAGGTGGTGGTTGCACAGGTTGGTACTGGCAAGGTGCCGGTACCGGTGAACTGTACCTGATCTTCAGTTACCTTCACGTCGTTCAGGGTGACGTTGCCGATGTTGGTGACCTTGAAGGTGTACTTGATGATGTCGCCCGCAGCTGGGATCTTGTTCTCGACCAACGCACC
>JBHAQQ010000022.1:0-10246 GCA_041830435.1 Corynebacterium sp. | reverse complement strand
CGACTCCGTACCGGATCTATGGCCAACGGTTATGGATATGCTGCGTGAGAAGTTTTCTCCGGAGCAGATTGCTGGACGGTTGCGTAACGATCATCCCGGCGATGACACTATGCATATGTCTACTGAAACCATCTACCAAGCGTTGTTCTTCCAGGCCAAAGGCGAGTTGAAGAAAGAAATCGCATCATGCCTGCGACAAGGACGCGCAGTGCGTAAACCTCGCCGGCAACGTATTGCCAGGAATCGATTCATCGATCCGATGGTGATGATTTCGGACCGGCCTGCCGAGGTCGAAGACCGAGCTGTGCCAGGACACTGGGAAGGCGACCTCATACTCGGTAAAGGAAACAAGTCCGCTATCGGAACGCTCGTCGAACGAACCACCAGGTATGTGATGCTGCTGCATCTTCCTGATGGCCATGACGCTGTCGCGGTCAGAAACGCTTTAGTCAAGGCCATAGGCACGCTTCCCAATCACCTCAAAGGATCGTTGACCTGGGATCAAGGAAGTGAGATGGCAGGACACAAATCCTTTTCGGTAGCCACAGACTGCCCAGTGTACTTCTATGACCCGGGATCGCCGTGGCAACGCGGTACCAACGAAAACACCAATGGGCTACTACGACAATACTTCCCGAAAGGGACCGACTGAAGCGTTCACACCGAACACGACCTGGAATTCGTAGCAATGCAGCTGAACCGCCGTCCCCGCAAAACACTCGACTTCGACACTCCAGCAGAACGAATGGCTGCCCTGCTAGGGTTATCAGAAACCTAGGATGTGTTTCCACGACCACTAGAATCCGCCTCCTTGCCTAGATAGTATCCGGCCAGAAGTGGCCAATAATTGCCATAGGTTTGGGTAGATTGGGCAAAAATTAGGCAATGCTGGGGCGCGAGGCGCAAGTGCGCGGAAGCGCGGGAAACCGAAGGAGGGAAAACAAACGCAAAGGCGGCCACCGCAGTAGCAATTGCAGGTGACCGCCTCAAGATGTGGCGAGGACGAAGTGCTCGCGTTTAGTCTTCGGTGCACTCGTCGTAGTGGCCGTCATGCTCGCGGTGGCGGTGGCCGTCGTGGAGGTAATCTACGTGGTCGCCGTGCTGGATTGCCTCGTGGCCGCAATCTGGGCCGTGGACGTGAGTGTGGTTTTCATGGGTGGTGCAGGACATTGCTAGCTCCTTTTTGGGAAGTGGTGAAGTTGAACATCTTCAACCTCTTATTGAACTACTAATGAAAATAGGCCATGTTCAATAAGATGTCAATAAGGATCCAGGGGGGGGGTGAAACTGACCTAGCCCCGACCGAGGTCCCGCAACGTCCTGCGCACCGCATCACCGGCATCTTTCCCCTCGTAGCCTTCCACCACATCCGCCACCGGGCCACATTGACGAATCTGGCCATGGTCCACCCACAACGCCGAATCACACAACTGTGCCAAAAACTCATTCGAGTGAGAAGCAAAAACCAAAATGCCGGAACGCGCCACCATCTCCTCCAAGCGCTTCCTAGCCTTCGCCATGAACGCCGCATCGACCGCACCAATGCCTTCATCCAGCAGCAAAATTTCCGGATCGATACTGGTCACAACACCCAGCGCCAAGCGAATACGCATGCCCGTGGAGTATGTCCGCAGTGGCATCGACAGGTATTCGCCCAGCTCGGAGAACTCGGCAATTTCGTCCATTTTCCGCAGCATCGACTTCTTCGTCTGCCCCAGGAACAATCCTCGAATGACGATATTTTCAAAGCCGCTGATCTCCGGGTCCATGCCCACTCCCAGGTCAAACACTGGTGCGACGCGCCCCTTCACCACCGCTGATCCGCGCGTTGGCTCGTAGATGCCGGACAGCAAGCGCAGCAGCGTGGACTTCCCGGCACCGTTGTGCCCCACCAGACCCACTCGGTCCCCTTCACGGAGATGCAGATTCACATCGCGCAGGGCTTCCACCATGACGGTGTTGGAGCTATTCTTCCCGATCACTCCACCGGCAGCGCCCAGGAAGGACTGCTTCATTGACCGGGAGCGGGCGTCGAAGATTGGGAAATCTACACAAGCACCATACGTATCAATCGAGACCATATTCTTTACCTTCAATACCTTTTACTTGAGGAAACGTTGAGCAAAACCTCAACGGTAGAAATCACAATCTGCTTACACCCAGTAGCTCACTCGGAAGCGCCACTGCCGCATCGCCATCAACGACGCCAACAACCCCACAGCCGTGAATCCCAGTACGACCCACCAGTGGTATGCAGCGAGCGGTTCGCCAATCATCGGCGCGCGCACAATTTCGAGGTAGTGGTACAGCGGGTTCAGTTCGGCGATTCTTGCACGTTCAGCGATTTCGCCACCTTGTTCGTACAGGGTTTTGGTGGTCCAGACGATTGGCGTCATATAAAACGCGAGCTGAACCAGCGAATCCAGCAACGGCGCGACATCGCGGAAGCGGGTGGCGATGATGCCGAAAAACATGGTGACCCACACACCGTTGACCACCAGAATCGCCAAACCAGGCAACGCCAGTAGCGCCTCCCATCCCAGCGAAGGGCGGAAGATCGCCAGCAACGCCACCCAAATCACCAGGTTATGCAGCAGGAATAGGAATTGCTTCCACACCAGGCGGTATACGTGCACGCTCAGCGCCGACGGCAGTTGCTTGATCAGCCCTTCGTTCGCGATGAACACTTCCGCGCCCTCCCGGATGCACCCGGAGATGAAGCCCCACATGATGAGCCCCACTGCGACGTGTGGAAGGAACGACGCCAAGTCCTGTTGGAACAGCAACGAATACAGCAGACCGAGGGCAAGTGCCATCACGCCTGTGGCGATGGTGATCCACAGCGGTCCAAGTGTGGAGCGGCGGTACCGCTGCTTGATGTCTTGCCAGCCGAGGGCGAACCAAAGTTCGCGTTGGCTGAAGCCACGACGCAGGTCAGCCCAGGCCGCGCCGAGGGTTTGGGAGCGGGAGGCTGGGGCGTCGGCGGTGGTGGCGGCGGTCATGCGCGCAAAGTCCGGCTGGGCGGCGCCCGTGCCGGCACCCGCTGCTGCGGCTGCCTGGTCGTGCTTGTTCGGTGGGTTCGTTTGGGAACTCATTGTTCAAACGTTACCGCACATCGGTGACAATCTTTCGCCATATCCCAGTGCCGCTTCTTATGGTCTACTTATGTGGGCACGCTATGATGCTGGCGAGAGCGGTTTCGCGATCCGCAAGGGGGATACTGCACACCCAACCGCCCGTTGGCACAGGTTACGACAGAAAGGACAGGCCATTGTTTGACAATCCCAGCATCCGCGGCTTGTTCAGTTCGTTGTCTGATGACTGGGTGTACTTGAATTCCCAGGCCAGTCCGCAAATTCCAGAGAAAGTTTCGGCGGCTGTGGCGCGTTCCTTCCGGGTTGCGCGGGAAGCCTTGCCGGTAGAGGTTGGCCAGGGGAGTCATTCAGCGTCGGTTCCGCTGGGTACTCGGTTTGGGCAGGCGCATGCGCAGGCTGCGCGGGTGGCAGTTGCTGATCTGGTCGGCGGCGCGGCGGAGTGTGTGGTGTTGGGGCCGAACCGGGCGATGCTGATTGAACGCTTGTCGCAGAATTTGGCTCGGCGACTGCGGTGGGGTGCTGAGGTGGTTGTGTCGCGGGCGGATGATCCGGCGAATATTCGGCCATGGGTGGCGGCGGCGGATCTGTTTGGTGCGGGCTTGCGGTGGGCCGAGCCGGACGTGGCGACTGGAGTATTGCCGGCCTGGCAGTTTTCCACATTGGTGGGGGAGCAAACGGCGGTGGTTGCGGTGTGTGCAGCGAATGCGTTTGTGGGGGCGGTGAATGATGTTGCGGCGATTGGTTCGGTTGTGCGGGCGCGTTCATCTGCATTATTTGTGGTCGACGCCAACTCCACCTTGCCGTACCGTCCATTGCAGTTGCGGGAGTGCAAGGCGGATGTGATGGCGTTGGACATTGCAGCGTTGGGCGGCCCTGAGGTGGGGGCGTTGGTGTTCAAGGACAGGGCAACATTGGAGCGGGCGGGGTTTGCTGCCCAAGGAATTTCACAGGGCAGCAATGTTGCGCTGCATGTGTCGGAAGGCCTGCTCGGTGGGGTCGTCGAGGCTGTGGACTTCATGGCTAATTTAGCCCAGGGGGTTGCGGGGAGTCGCCGGAAGCGGTTGTTGGCGAGTGTGCCTCAGGCTGCGGCGTACATGGAGGGCTTGGCTGCTCGTGCGGTGGAGGATCTGCAGGGTTTGGGGAATGTGCATGTTATCGGCATTGATGGGGAGCTTGGCGGGGCGAATACGTTCGACGCCATTGACCGGGTGCCGCGCATTGCATTTTTTGTGGAGTCGGTGCCGGCAAGTGTCGTACGTGCACGGTTGTTGTCGCAAGGGGTTGTGATCGAGGAGGTGGATGCGTCGCAATCGCCGTTGTTGGAGGCGATGGGTGCATTCGATGGGGATGAAGGGGTACTGGTGGTCGGATTTGCTCCGCATAACACGGTGACGGATGTGGATCAGTTGATCCGAGCAGTGGCATCGTTGCGGTAGTGCCCGGTGCTGGGTGCTTCACGGTGATGCTTGGTGTCTTGCGCATGACGGTGGTTTTCGGTTGACTAGTGGCATGGCCGACCGGAATGCGCAACAACAGCCCTTGGTGATCATCCGCGATGCGGAAGAGTCCGACATCCCAGCGATCACAGCGATCTATAACGACGCGGTCGAAAATGGGCGGGCAATTTGGAACGAAGAGGTCGTGGATCCAAATAACCGCCTAGATTGGTGGCGTGCGCGAACCTCGCAAGGCTACCCAATGTTTGTGGTGGTGGATAATGACCCGGACAGTGAGCATTTTCAACAGACCGTGGGCTATGCAACATACGGGGATTTCCGAAGTTTTTCCGGCTACCGGCACACCGTGGAGCACTCAGTGTATTTGCGTGCTGACCAACGCGGGAAGGGACTGGCGGTGCCGTTGATGGAGAAGCTCATCGAACATGCCCGGGGTATTGGCAAGCACGTGATGGTGGCAGCCATTGAAGGGGAAAATCAGGCAAGTATCCGCCTGCATGAAAAGCTGGGCTTTCAGCAAACAGGCCGAATGCCCGAGGTTGGTGTGAAATTCGGTGAGTGGTTGGACTTGGTGTTGATGCAGTTGATTCTCACACCGGGTGCGCGCCCGGAGTAAAGCGTACGGTGGGTGCGGGGTGCCTACTTGGAGGATTCTGTGCTGTCGGAGGTGGCGTCGAACTTCGCGAGGTATTCCTCCGGCACCCCAAGGGCAATGAGATCCTCACGCGATTTGGTGGATTTCTCTAGCGCTGCGGCAATGACATGAGCCATTTGGTCTTCTGGCTGGGGGATGCGGCGTTGTTCACTCATGAGGACGGTGAGGATCTCCGGCTGGTCGCGGAAACAATGCCACACCACTGCTGTGGCGAGCGACTCCAACACCAGGCCACGTGGTTGCAGTGCGTGCTTTGGTGACGGGGCGCGCCAGGCGTTCTTGCGTGGTCGTACGTGCATGTCTTGCTGGCCAATACCCACCACGCTGCCGTCGCGGTTGTACACCACACTGGTGTACGGGACGTTGCAGTAGCCGTCCTCGGCGATGGTGTTGCGGATCCATTGCAGGGTGTCGTCGTTGAGTTCTACGTCGAGGTAGGCGCCGTTTCGGCCAGGGGCGAGGAATTGGAACGTGCCGGTGCGGGTCCAGGCTTCGAATTCTTCCCCAAGGCGGCCCATCACCATCGTGCCGAACATTACGTCGGTGACGGCGAACAGGGTGCCACCGAATGCTGCGCCGTGCATGTTTGCGGTGAGCGGATTGACCTTGATTCGCAAATGCGCCTTGCTCCAATCCGGAGCGATGCGGTCAATGACAATGCCGGAGCCGCGCAGTGGTGCCCAAAAATTCAGGAAACGACGGATGAATTCTGGGTGTTTCATGGCCTGCAGCGGGAGGTCGTGTTTGATTGACTTGCGTGCAGTGTTGAGGCTGTTGGTGAGGCTTTTGAGGGGGTTTGTTGCGTTCATGTCCGTTGTTGCTGTTGCTGTTGTTGGAGGTCGGGGGTGGGGTGTTGAGTTGGGGGGTTTGTTGAGGTGAGAGAGGGCAGGTCGATTTTTGTGTGAATCTTCCGTTGTTGTGGATGAGTAGGTGGGATACTTGCAATAGCGTACCTACAACAACGTATTACTGCTAATTATCTAACTTTTATCGAAGGCTAATGGTTTCCTATGGTTAATATTTCCCGCGGCTCGTTTAACGCTCTCGACGGTCATCCGCTGACGTATCAGTTGTTTGAGCCAGAAGGCAGCGAGGGCGGTGCCGGCATTGCGGACCAGGGCAGCAGCCAAGGCGGCGGCCAAGGTGGCGTTGCTGTGGTGTTGCATCCGGCGACGGGCGTGAACCTGCACCTGTACCGCAAGTTTGCTGAATATATTGTGGAGACCCATGGCTGGCCGGTGTTGACGTACGACTTGCGGGGGTCTGGCGAGTCAGCGCAGCCTGGTGATGAGCGCAACCGGAATATGCGGATGAGTGACTGGATTTTGTTGGATGTTCCGGCGGCACTGGATTTCTTGGGGGAGTTGTTCCCGGGGAGGATGAAGGTGGCGATTGGGCATAGCGTGGGCGCGCATGGGATGTTTGCGACGCAGGCTGAGCATCCAGCGGATGTTATGGTGCAGATCGCGGCACACGCGGGAATTACGAAGCTCATTTCTACGCGGGCAGAACAGCTAAGGATTGGTGCCATTTTTAATGTGCTGACTCCGATCTTTTCGCGCGTGTTGGGTTATGTGCCGGTGGAGCGTTTGGGGGTTGGGAAATCGATTCCGGTTGGGGTGATGTTGCAGTGGGCGCGGTGGACCCGGGATCCGCGGTACTTCTTTGGGGATGCGGAGTTTGATTTGCAGGAGCGCTTCGCGGCTGCGCGTGGTCGGCTGTTGTCGGTGGTGTTTAGCGATGATTTGTGGGCGAATCGTAGAGCCAGTGATGTGTTGACGGATGAGTTGGTGAATGTTGATGTGGTGAAGCGGGATATTGTTGCCGGTGCGCCTATTGATGCGTCGGGTGGTGCCGCGCCGGGTGGTGCCGCCTCGGGTGATGCCGCGCCGGGTGATGCCGCGCCGGGCGGGGTTGGGGAGCGTCGGAACCCGCGCCAGATTGGCCACATGGGGTTTTATCGTTCGGCGAATGCGGTGTTGTGGCCGCAGGTGATGGAGTGGGTGGCTGCTGAGGTCGCGCGGGTGAAGTAGTAGACGCGCGGCGTGGCGCGGGTGAGTTAGCGGGTGCGGCCGCGCGGTGTGGTGCTGGGGTTTGCTGGTGCGGCCGCGCGGCGTGGTGCTGGGGTTTGCGGGTGCGGCGGGGTCGTGTTGCGCTGTGATGGGGCGGTAGCATTACGTTCATGAATTCTGTGAGCCCGCAACATACTCATTATGCCCAGGTGGTGGCCGCCTCCCGACAGTTTGCTAATAATCGCACTGCTGCGATGGTGGTAGCTGTGGTGGGTGTGTTATTGGGCGGGTTTGCGCTGTTTGAGGCGTTTTCGCGGATTTTCTTGATTACGTTGTTGGATGTGGGGGTGTTTCGTGACGCTGGTTTTGCGTTAGCGAATGGGTTTCCGTTGTATAGCGAGGAGTTTCCTTCGCGTTCGGGGTTTAGGTTTATTTATCCGCCGTTTGCTGCGGTGTTGTTTGTGCCGTTGACGTGGTTGGGGGAGACTGCGATGGAGGTGTTGTGGACCTCGGCGACGGTTGCTGCGGTGGCGGGGATTATCGCCATGGGTCTTCGACGCCTCGGTGTGCGCCATTTTTGGTTGTGGTTGGTGGGTTTGACGGGGGTTGGTGTTTTTCTTGATCCGTTGCAGGCGAACATGCTGTATGGGCAGATTAATGTGTTTTTGTTTTTGTTGGTGACGGCGGATGTGTTGGGGTTCATTCCACGTCGTTTGCGGGGGTTGGGGATTGGTGTTGCGGCTGGCATTAAGATCACTCCGGCTGCGTTTGCGGTGTTGTTTTTGGTGCGTCGCGATTGGGTTGGGGTGGCGCAGTCTGCTGGGTGGTTTTTGCTTACGGCGCTGGTGGGGGCGTTGGTTCGTTGGCAGGATTCTGTGTATTTTTGGACGACTGAGTTCTTTTTGTCGGATCGTGGCGGTGCGCCGCCGTATCCGCCGAATCAGGCGTTGACGGGGTTGATTGCTCGGTTGGGTGTGAGTAATGAGTTGGCGCAGGGGATCATGAAGCCTGGTTTTTTTGGTGGTGGCGGCGCTTGCTGTGTGGGCTGCGTGGCGGTTGACATTGGCGGGCCGGGATGTTGATGCGTTGCTTGTGGTGTTTGTGGGTGCGTCGTTGGCTTCGCCTTTGGCGGTTTCGCATCATTGGTCTGGTGTGGTGTTGGCTTTGGTGGTGGTGTTGCGTCCGTTGAATCGTTGGGTTGGGGCGGCGTTGGTGTTTATGTTGTTGGCGCATGCTGCGGGTATGTATCGGTTGTATGAGCCGGAGCAGCCGACGTATGACTTTTCGTGGTTGTGGTTCCCTGGGAATGCACAGGCGATTGCTGGGCTGGTGTTTTTTGTGGTGATGATTGTGAGCTTGTTGCGTTTGCCACGTGGTGAGGTTGAGGTGCCTGCTGGTCGGAGCTAGTTTTTGTGTATGCTGGCGGATGCATGCCTGGGGGCGAGTGTTGTTCTTGTGGGCTGTGTTGAAGTTTTTGGCTGGTTATTTTTTGGGGGGATTGTGTCTTCTGGTGCGTTGTTGCAGGTTATTGGTCGGGTTGCGGATCGGCAGTGGGGGTTGGTGACGACGGCCCAAGCCCGTGAGGTGGGTGTTTCTGCTGCGCAGTTGCGGTATTTGGCGGATGAGGGTGCGTTGTTGCGGGTACGCCATGGTGTGTATTCGTTGAGTTGGTCGGGGGTTTCGCCGGAGATGCGGTTGCGGGCGGAGTGGTTGGCTTTGGTTCCGGGGTTGTTGTGTGAGGAGCGTTTGCGGTTAGCTGAGCGGTCGGCTGTGCAGTCAGCCAGAGGTGCTCGTGGTGTGGATGATCTGAGTGGCGGTGTAGCTGGTGGGGATGTTCTGGGTGGCGGTGTTGCTGGTGGGGATGTTCTGGGTGGCGGTGCTGTTGGTGTGGATGCTTTGGGTGGGGTTGTTTCTCATGTGAGTGCGGCGTTTGTTTGGGGGTTGGTGGATTTGGCGGAGGAGCCGGTGCATTTGAGTGTGGCTGGTAGGCGTCAGTCTCGGAGGCCTGAGGTGTGTTTGCATCGTGCGGTTGTTGGTTGTTCGGAGTGGACGAGGGCTTCGTGGTTGGGGGTGCCGGTGACGGTTCCGGAGCGGACGTTGGCGGATTTGTTGGCTAATCCGAAGATGGTTGGTTTGGCGGTGCGGTTTTGGCAGCATGCGTCGGGGGCTGGGTTGTTTTCGCGGGAGATTGATGTGGAGGCGTTGGCGCGGCACTTGACTCTTGCGCGTTCCCGATGAGGCTCAGCCTTGCAGTGAGCGGTGGTGAGGCTGAGCGTTGCAGTGGGCGGTGGTGAGGGTGATGCATGCCTGCAGGTGGTGGCAATGCTTCTTTGAATGACGGCAATCCTACTGTGAGAGACAGCAGTGTTTCATCATGCGACGGCAATGCTTCTCTGGGCGGTGTGCGTTATTCCTTCGATTCCCATTTCAACCATCAGGGGGATCAAAAAGCTGCAAAATGTACGGGTCAGTGCATTTTCAAGAGCGTGGAATGCACAAAAGTTACAGGCGCTTGAGGACGGAATTTGTGCATTGGTGTGCAATGGTGTGCTGGGAGTATGTGAGCCGGGAGTATGCGCGTTGTGAGTACGTGCGAAATGCGTTCAGACGAGTGAGGGTGCCCAATCGTAGAGCGCGGGGAATGTGGCCCGGAGGTCTCGGCGGTAGATGCATTACTTCCCTTGCTTGTCCTCACCCGTGATTGGCGCGTGAGGTTTGGCCGTAGGTCACGGCATGCGCTGTTGTTGGTGCGAGTTCGAGGGGTCTAGGGTGCTCCGTTGTTGGTGTGGGTTCGCGGGGACTTGGGTGATCCATTGTTTGAGCGGGGAGTAGGACTTTGTATTTTTCTAGGTTTCGATCACTGCAAGATGTACGTATCGATACATTTTGCAGATACAAAGGAGAGAAAAACTGCGAAATGGGAAAAGGGCAAAATACGGTAACCCTTTGCGGCCCGGGTGGTGGGGTGGTTATCGACGCCGAATCGCAGGAGTTTGTACCTGCAAGCTAATTTGATACTTTCAAACT
>JBHAQQ010000021.1:0-7786 GCA_041830435.1 Corynebacterium sp. | reverse complement strand
TGTTCTTCCCACCTTGCCTTGGCGAATTCCAGCTTTTCTACAATCTCTTTGGATTGGATTTTTGTCCGCCAACCATTCAAGATCGAAGTTGGGTTGACACTTCGTTCTTTATTGCGGCGATTGTTACCAAATTCGTCCGTTTCAAATTCAACCAGCAGGGCTTGGTCGATCACCTGCTGTATCGGAGTGTATTGAAATTCGCAATGTTCAGCCGTCACCTTGGTTAGAGCATCGACGTTAGAGGGAGTACTCACAACTTCATTAGGTGATGTTGGTGAATCACTGAAACATTCACCCAGAGCCTGAAGCGTTTGAGTGAGGAATTGTCCTTGAGTGTCGTCAAGTAGAAACTTTGAGCCAATTCTTTGGATTTCTTCAAAGGAAATAATTTCCAAAAGATCTTCTGGTGAATCCGGGATCACCTCAGCTTCCAATAGAAGTTGCTGCTGAATTAAAGCGTTGGCGTACATCTTGATCAGGTAGACTTCTAATTCGAAATAATCTCCGCCGGTTTCACTCTGTTTGTTAATAATTTCAATCCAGGTGGACCGATCAAGTTCTGGTATGTCGGTCCTGTCTGTCTCAGAAAGAGCAAAATGGCAGCCAACTCCAGGTGCGGTACGGGAAACTAGCTCTGTGGCGGTTGCCGGGACGGCGAAGGCGCTAGAGACCAAGGCGGCGGTTCCCAGCGCGGTGATGAATCTCTTGGACATGATTCTCCTCGAAGTGGTGAGATGGCAAAGCATCTTCGGTGTACGTCATGACCAGCCGAAATATGTTCCGAATGGTTAAGGGAATCCTCCCCCCCCCCGCGGATCTGTCAAGAGTACAGCTTTTAAGTCCAAAAATTCACCCCTAAGAGGAGTTAAAAAGATCTTTTGGACACGTCACTCAAGCTTGAGGAAAGCTGCGGCGAAGTGCTGGGTAAATAACGCGCAATGGTCTTCGCCACAGCGGGCGAAGGAACGCATGCCTGTAACCCGTCTGCTTCCGCAGGGCCCACATGGAACGCGCAACTGCCAAACCATCGTCGGCTTGGAGGTATGCAAGCTGGCGCTCCGGTGGAAGCAGGAAGAAACACCGAAAGAAATTTCGCAGTGTCTCATGATCGGCCCGCGCAATCAACTCCCCACCAACATTGCGCAACACATGAGCAAGGCGACCACTCGCCGGTATTCTAAAGTGCTTGCCCTGCTCCCAAGCATCCAAACACCGATCCACCTCCATACTCGAAGAAGCCACACTATAACCCGTAGCAGGGTTAATGAACCCCGAGCGAGCCCCAAAATTGATCACATTCGGATGCGTCACCCCAACGGTGCCCATCGGGATGCAAACATGCTCGGTGGCGAGGGGAGGCGTCGTGGGGCAAGGCAGAAGAGTAGAAAGCCGGGACTGCAGCTGAGTCTCAAGCCGAGCGAACAGATCGGCGCGGGCGAAAGGATCATTCATGTCCTGGGCCGTGGCGAGAATCGTCTCCTCAAACAACGTGCCGAAGGGGTGAGGCTGCACATAAAGAAACGACGGCAGCTCGCCAATAGGGCGCCAATCCATGAACAGCGGCTCGTGCTGCGCAGGGAGGACAAAGCCCACTGCAACCTGCCAAAGGGCGTTCTGAGTAATGGCGCCGCGGCAATCGATTGTGCGCTGGTGGAGCTGAACCGCGAGATCCGCGGGGTCGACGGACTGCTCGTGGATTACTGAAACTTCTGCAGCTGCCTCCGCGAGCGACTCATTATTCAGCATCCGGTACTTAAACGGAAGTTCGTGCTTGGTTTCAGCATGCGCGGTAAGGGATTGCGCAGGACCGAAAAAGGGGAGCGCCCACTGTGGCAGGTCAGGGCTGTCAATAATGCCATAAGTAGCTGGCCAAGGCGCGATGCCCTTGGGATCGTACAGGTGTGGGGTGAGGCCACGCTGATGGGCCCGCAAGGCAAGAATCGCACCTGCGGGCCCGGCACCAACGATGTGAATTTCGCTGGAGTTGCTGCTTCGCGCGTGAGATTGGTTCACGCAAGATAGTTTAGCGCTGCATCCACATCGGAGCAGTGAAGCCAGCAACCGCGGCGAACAAAACACCCGCTTGCCAGCTGCTAAGCTGGGACATTGTGATTGTTACCGAAGATTTGGAAGTCCGCGTAGGTGCCCGTACGCTACTCAACGCTCCCGGACAATTGTTGCGTGTGCAGCCCGGCGATCGCATTGCCCTGGTGGGACGCAATGGTGCAGGGAAGACCACGACGATGCGAATTTTGGCAGGCGAAGGCGAGCCTTATGGTGGCAAAGTCATCCGTTCGGGTGAACTCGGCTATCTGCCGCAGGATTCGAAGGAAGGCGACATCGAGCAAACGGCCCGAGATCGCGTCCTTTCTGCACGGGGGTTGGATCAGATTCGCCGGTCCATGGACCGTCAGCAAGAGATCATGGAAACCACCGAGAGTGACACGGATCGGGACGCCGCCATCCGCAAATATTCGCGGCTCGAAGAGCGGTATCACGCGCTTGGGGGTTATGAAGCTGATAGTGAAGCTGCACGGATTTGTGACTCGTTGGGCCTGCCGGACCGCGTACTAGATCAACAGTTGAAGACATTGTCGGGTGGGCAGCGGCGTCGAGTGGAATTAGCCCAGATTCTATTTGCTGCAACGGCCGGGTCAGGCCGCTCACAAACCACCTTGTTGCTGGACGAGCCAACGAACCACTTGGATTCAGACTCCATCTCGTGGCTGCGGGATTTCCTCAGCAAGCATGAGGGTGGCTTGATCATGATTAGTCACGATGTGGAACTCATCGACGCTGTATGTAACAAAATTTGGTTCCTCGACGCCGTCCGTGGAGAGGCCGATATCTACAACATGGGCTGGAAGAAGTACCTTGATGCCCGTGCGACAGATGAAGCCCGCAGGCGACGTGAGCGCGCAAACGCGGAAAAGAAAGCCAGCGCTCTGAAACAGCAGGCCGACAAGCTTGGTGCGAAAGCCACGAAGGCGAAAGCAGCGAAACAAATGGCTGCTCGAGCTGAGAAGATGATGGGCAATCTGGACGACATTCGCATCCAAGATAGGGTTGCTTCGATTTCTTTCCCTGAGCCGGCACCATGCGGCAAAACACCGATGAATGCTAAGGGGCTCACCAAGATGTATGGCTCGCTTGAAGTATTCGCCGGGGTGGACTTGGCAATCGATAAGGGATCCCGTGTAGTGGTGCTGGGCTTCAACGGCGCTGGTAAGACTACGCTATTGAAACTCCTCGCTGGAGTTGAGCGAACCGATGGCGAAGGCGGCATTGTCACTGGCCATGGTTTGAAGGTCGGGTACTTTGCTCAGGAGCACGACACGATCGACGGGGCCAAGACGGTGTGGGAGAATGCCATCATGGCCTGTCCAGATGCTGGTGAGCAGGATCTTCGGGGTTTGCTGGGTGCGTTTATGTTCTCCGGTGAACAATTGGATCAACCAGCGGGAACGCTCTCCGGTGGCGAGAAGACCCGGCTGGCATTGGCAACGTTGGTGAGTTCCCGGGCGAATGTCTTGCTGTTGGACGAGCCAACAAATAACCTTGATCCGCAGTCTCGCGAGCAGGTGCTGGATGCGCTCCGTACGTACACCGGCGCGGTTGTGTTGGTGACGCACGACCCTGGTGCGGTGAAAGCACTAGAACCCGAACGGGTGATTGTGCTTCCAGATGGGGTAGAGGACTTGTGGAACGACGAATACATGGAGATCGTCGAGCTGGCTTAGCTTCTGGAGCGGACATGCTCCACAAATTTGCGCAACAAGCTGTTGGCTTGCGTGGTGTCATGTCCCCGGAGAGCAGCATAGGCTGCGTCCAGCTCACCCGGCGCCACATAGCCCGAATCTTCGTAAAAACTCAGTCGCGTAATGATGGCCGAAGAGTCCATCTCTGGGTGGAACTGCGTGGTCCAGACACGGTCGCCAAGACGATACATTTGCACCGGGCACGTGGGACTCGTAGCCAAAAGGGTAGCACCTGGCGGGAGCGTGATGACGGAGTCCTTATGCCCAGTCATAACTCGGAACGGCGAATCAAGGTGCCGGGCGAGAGGATCCTGGCGACCAGCGTCGGTCAGAAAAGCAGTCGAGGCACTAGCCGGTTCAGCGTATTCCTGACTCACGGCACCGCCGAGGTAATGTGCCAACATCGAGGTGCCATAGCAGGTACAAAAAACGGGAATCCCAGCCTCACCCAAATTCAGCTGGGCAACAATGAAGTCCACGAGCTTCCTGGAAATCACATCTTGCCACGCAGCATCTTCAGGCTCTGTAATGGTGAACGGGGACCCGCCTATAAATACACCTTCAATGTGTTCCATTGAACCCAGCTCGGCGCCGACATGATCCAATGGGCGTTGTTCCAGTTCTGAGCCTTGCAGCCCCGTAAAGCGCAAGAAGTCCTGGTACTCAGCTTCGAGTACCTCTTCTCCTTTGCGCGGGCACAATAGAACAAACGTCACGCGAATACCTTAGCAGCGCCGCAGCCTAGTTCCTAAAGCCATGTACCGGTGCCGGGATGAAACCACCGCGGCCTACGAACACATCATTAGCAACGGTATTGACCGGAATGATTGGTGCATATCCGAGCAGGCCACCAAAATCGACTTCGTCGCCAACGTTCTTGCCCGGAACTGGGATCACCCGCACAGCGGTGGTCTTATGGTTCATCACCCCGATTGCCGCTTCATCGGCAATCATGCCAGCAATGGTCGTGGCCGGAGTATCTCCAGGGATAGCAATCATGTCAAAACCAACAGAACAGATTGCAGTCATGGCTTCGAGCTTGTCAATGGTGATGGTGCCAGCGCGGACGGCGTCGATCATTCCCTTGTCTTCAGAAACCGGAATAAACGAACCGCTCAACCCGCCCACCCGGTTACAGGCCATCAAACCACCCTTCTTCACCGCATCGTTCAACAATGCAAGGGCAGCGGTGGTGCCGTGCGTACCGACTTGGCCAAGCCCCATGTGTTCCAGAATATGTGCGACCGAATCGCCGAGCTCAGCAGTTGGCGCCAAGCTCAGATCCACGATGCCGAAGCCCACACCCAAACGCTCTGCTGCCAAACTACCCACCAGTTGGCCGGTGCGGGTGATCTTGAACGCGGCCCGTTTGATCTCCTCAGCAACTTGATTCAAGGTGGCGCCTTCCATCGCACCCACCGCACGATCCACGACGCCAGGACCAGAGACCCCAACATTGATCACCACGTCAGGTTCTTCCATGCCATGGTAGGCACCAGCCATGAATGGATTATCGGAAACGGAATTTGCAAATACGACCAATTTGGCGCAGGCAATAGCACCTTCATCTGCGGTAGCTTCGGCGCATTCCTTGATGATTTCGCCCATCCGTGCAACAGCGTCCATGTTGATACCAGCTCTCGACGACGCCACATTCACTGAACCACACACCACTGCAGTGGTGGAGAGGGCTTCTGGCAGCGAATCAATCAAGCGGCGTTCACCTGGGGTGAATCCTTTCTCCACGAGGGCTGAATATCCGCCAATGAAGTTCACCCCGACTTCCAACGCGGCTCGGTTGAGCGCCTCCGCAATTTTGGTGGGATTTCCATCTACAGCGCTGGCAAGCACGCCGATTGGGGTCACGGAAATGCGCTTGTTAACGATTGGAATTCCGAGTTCTTGCTCGATTTCTTCGCAAACTGGAACGAGGCGGGCTGCCGTGCGTGTGATGTGTTCATATACAGCTTCGGCGGTTGCTTCCATAGTGCTGCGGATACACGGCACCAGATTGATGCCCATGGTCACGGTACGGATATCTAGTCGGTAGCGTTCGATCATTTCGATCGTTTCGAGGATATCGCTGCTGTTTCCGAGGCCAAAGCGGGTTTTCATGGAGTGAAGGGTGCTTTCTCTGATCGTTGTCGCAGGCTTGAAGTTGCGAAAGGATGGGGGGAGCGGACGCATTGCCACAGGGCGTTAGCTCTGTGGTTTTCCTGGTGCTGTTAAATGCTGTGCATTGCCGCAAAAATCGCCTCGGATTGCACGCGGATGACGAGCTTTTGCTCTTCTTCGACGGTTTTCATTGCTTCTTGAATTTCCGCAATACTATGCAGGTTATCGTCGAACTCACAGTGGAGAATCATGGTGAAGTACTTATCCATGATGGTTTGCGAAACATTGAGGATATTGACGTCCAGGTCGGCGCATTTGGTTGCTACTGCGGCGATGATGCCTGTGTGATCGAGGCCAGTCACGGTCATGATTGCCGAATTCATACTCATGCTAGCGACCTTACCTGACCTGCATTATTCATGTGCATTGTGGGTGGGGTAGGCGAGGGGGTTATGGGGTGGTGCTGCGCAGCAATTGTTCCACCAGATCCAATGCATGGGGCATGTCGTCAGCGGATTCATGTTGTGCGAGCTTGGCGAGCACGCCCTCCATCACGATCTCTAGCAGTTTTGCCATGGTGTCGACGGAAATGTCTTGGCGCATTCGCCCTTGTTGTTGTTGGTCGGAGAGTCGATCGCGGACGGTGTCGCGAAGGGAGAGCTGGTCGAGTTCCCATTTGGCGGCGAAGCATGGATCCATGTGTACGCGGCGGATAATTTCCACGCGCATGCCCCACCAGTCGTTGAGCGAATCGGATTCCATGATGCTTCGTATCACACCAATGATGCCGTCGTGCGCTGCGATGTCCGCCATGCGTTTCATGTCTTCATGCGCAACGGCGAGGAATAGTGCGTCTTTGTTGGGGTAGTGGTGAAAGATTGCGCCGCGGGATTTGCCGGTGGCTTCTTCCAGTCGGGCAACGGTGGCCCCGTCATAGCCGTAGGTGGCAAAGCAGGAGCGTGCTCCGTTGAGGATTTCGAGTTTCTTCTCGTCCTTCTTTGCTACAGGGTCTACATCGGTGACGTGGTGCATGTGCGTGTGGTCTCTCATCAAAGCTTAGATATGCCAGTGGCACTCCATGGGTTTATGGAGTGCCACTAGCGTTGTGGAATGTGTCCATTGTGGCCATTCCGTGTTGGCAATCGCCTGATTACTCAGGTTGAGTAATCTGCTGCACGTGCTGCAGGACTACTTTGCCATCATGTTGCGCAGCACGAACTGCAGGATGCCGCCGTGGCGGTAGTAGTCAGCTTCACCTGGGGTATCGATGCGGGTTACTGCGTCGAATTCGATGGTTTCGCCGGATTCCTTGGTTGCGGTTACCTTGACGGTCTTCGGGGTTACACCGTTGTTCAGTTCTTCGATGCCTTCGATTGCGAAGGTTTCGGTGCCGTCGATGCCCAGGGACTTCCAGGACTCGCCAGCTGGGAACTGCAGTGGTACAACGCCCATGCCGATGAGGTTGGAGCGGTGGATACGCTCGAAGGATTCAGCGATAACTGCCTTTACGCCCAGGAGCAGGGTGCCCTTTGCTGCCCAGTCACGGGAGGAACCGGTGCCGTATTCCTTACCACCGAGGACAACCAGTGGGGTGCCTGCTGCTTGGTAGTTCATGGCTGCATCGTAGATGTAAGCCTGTGGGCCACCTTCTTGGGTGAAGTCGCGGGTGTAGCCACCGGATACGCCATCCAAGAGTTGGTTCTGCAGACGGATGTTCGCGAAGGTACCGCGAACCATGACTTCGTGGTTACCACGACGTGCGCCCAGGGAGTTGTAATCCTTGCGCTCTACACCGTTTGCATCCAGGTATTGTGCGGCTGGGGTGCCTGGCTTGATGGTGGAAGCAGGGGAGATGTGGTCGGTGGTTACCGAGTCACCCAGGAGTGCGAGTACGCGTGCGCCCGCTACGTCCT
>JBHAQQ010000020.1:0-5815 GCA_041830435.1 Corynebacterium sp. | reverse complement strand
TGATTCCGCAGCTGATTTTGGAAGATGTGCTGGAGGAACTGCGTGAGCGGCCTGCGGGAACGGTGAATCGTCGGTATGCGGTGGGAGTGGCTCGGCGGGAGTCGCAACCTCGGTTGCTGCTGGACGTTCGCCGCCAGCGTGTGGTTCTTCGACTTCCCGCGCTGCCGTTGCATGATGAGGATAGTGTGCGGTGGCGCGTGGATGTTGATGGTCAGGCTGCTGAATACCGAGCGTGGCCAGCCGATGCAACCAGTAGCGCTCACGTCGCCCAGGCTGGTTCCAGCCAATCCGGTCATGGTGGTATCTCTGAGCGGCTGGACATTCCGATGCGCCATGCGGCCCGCGAATTGCGAGTCCGGAGCGCGTTCGGTTCCCAGCATTGGGAAATCCCAATGGTGGCTTCTGCTGATCCGGTGTTGATCTTCTCCGAACGTGGTGCTGATCTCACACAGCGCGTGACGTTGCATCGCAGTCGCGTGTATGTGGTGCAACCCGCAGATTGTGTGGCGACGGATCCGGTGCGGGGTGTGCAATTGCCGGTGCTCAGTGAAGTGGCCATGAAAACGTGGACCGGTTGGGTAATTCGCCTCATTGATATTTCCGATGCTTTGGCTTTGCATGTGGCTAGCCCGGAGACACGTGTGCCTTCGATGGATTCTGTGCGTTCGGTTGATCCCCGGCAGCGTGTGCGTTTTGTGGAACCTGCTGATCGTGATGGGGCGTTGGCTGGTGTGTTTACGATTTCCGGGAAGGAAGTCCATGCGCAGAGTTTGCATGTAGAGTTTCCTCCCACGATTTCAGGTTCGGCTGAAACGTGGTTCCTCTCGATTGCTGCCTACGCTGGTCCTGGCTTGGAGGGTGAGGCAGTAACCGAGGAGGAACCGGTAGAGGTGCCTGCTGAGGGTGGCATGGTGGACGTGTTCGATCCTGAGGCCTGGGATAGTCCTTGGGTGGGGGAATATGTGGTGCGCCTACGGGGTCCACGAAATGAGTCGTTCCGTCACGAATTTGCCTTGGTTGAGGGGCTGCGCGTGGAGCAGGAATTGGCTGGTCCGGGTGTGTCTACTCGGTTGGCAATCACGGCGGGCCTCACTCCGGCTACGGTTCGGTTGTTGCCGGGGAGTAAGCCATTTCATCCGGTGACGCCGGTGGTATTGGATCCGTTGGCGCAATCGGCGGTGGCAGTTATTGCTACTGACGCTGGCGATGCGTTGCCGGTGACGATTACGCCTGCGATCATGCGGTACCAATTGGTGGGGGCAAGTGAGGATCCGATGTGGCGCACTGATGCGGTGGTGTGTTCTGCTGCTTCGATTGATGTGGATTCGAAGGTTCGTGTGCGCCCTGGGGTGCACATTCTGGACCCGCGGGTGGTGGTGCGGAATCATCACGGGGCACCCGTGGGTACGTTGAAGTTGGAGACCGTGGATGGTGTGACATGGTCGTGTGCGTGGGGTCGTGCCGCAAGCTCACTGAATGCTTTGGCTGAGGGCACGATTGAGTTGGAATTTGTCGACGCCGGCAAAAAGCTTTCCGTTCGCCTTGCCCGGATCGTTCCGGAAAGTACAGTTTCCGCCAGACTCGACGGTACTTCGTTGGTGCTGGAAGGGGAGTTGCTGAAGGAATTGCCGCGTGTGGCAGCTTGGGTTTGGCCAGCTACCGCGCCGTGGCGATCCGCCTTCACTATTCCGATGGAGGTTGTGGCGGACGTTGCAGCCGCGCGTGGGCAGTTGCCTGAGGAGCTCATTGGCGCCGGTGAGTTGCAAGTGCAGTGGTTCCAGCCGGATCGCAACCGAGTGCTTCGTGCTCCAGCCAGTGCTGGTCCGCGATCGCAGGTGGTGGTTCAGGAAGGCTACTTTGGGATTGCTGACCGCGAGGGAACTGCTGTGGATGTGGTGGATGGAGATGCCAATGTCTCGCAGGAGTCGGCGGGTGCGGTGGCGCTTTCGGCATATCTTGCAGGTTGCGGTTCACACTTGCCGCACGATGCGGCAACGTTGTCGTTGTTGTGGGACGTTCAATCCGCCAAGGGGGCGCAACGCTTTGTGGTGAGTGAAGCGTTACGTACCGCGCTTGGGGCTAACCCAAAGGCTGCGGCGCATGCCATGAGTGAATCTTTGGTGCCGGCGATGGATAGGATTCCGCTGTTCATCGCAGCGGGATTAGCGAGTGCTTCGTTTATTCCACTTCCTGATGCACATCCGTCCCAGCGGAGCGACGCGCCGTGGATCGCGGCGTTGGAGATCTTAGGTGAGCTCGCCGGCTTGAGTGCTACTACACAGACCGAAGCACTTGCTGATGTGGCCGAGCAGGGTTTTGCGAACCACGACGAATTGGGTGAGCAGCATCGCGCCGACATGCGTGCGTTGAAGGACGAATTGGGTCATGTGGCAGGGCAGCCCGCGGTATTGGCTGTGGAGACCGGGCGGGATGTGTCCTTGGAATCGGCTTGCATTGATGCCACTACGGTGCAGATTGCGCACATGGACCCGGCCCAGCAGACGGCGGTGTTGGATTCCTTCTTTGGCTCCGCAGGAGTGGTTCCAGGGGCGCTGAGTGAAGAAAATTCGCGGCTCATTGCCGTATTCCAGTCGTTCCAACACCGTGATGAGCTCAATGCGTTGTTGGCTGAGCCGACATTGATGGCGACAGCGGTGAGTCTGCTGCGCCGGGTGAAGCAGGTGAATCGCCAGTTGTATTTGCTCGCCCGGATTCGCTTGGAACGACTCGACGCCGTGGACACGGAAAACCCTGCCAATCGCTGGGCGGTGGCCCCGGTGGTTTCCATCGTGTTTGCAATTGCGGCCAGGTTGCGCGCACATGGACACATTTCCAGTTCAAGCAAGCTCGATGCTGCACTGGATGGTTGGGTGCAGTTGGCACGCATCGTTCCTGATTTGGTGATCAGTGACATCGTTTTGGCGGATGCGATGGTTCTGGGGGCGTTTGGTACATAGCGTCTACGTTGTAGGCTAGACGCTATGAATACAACCACTTGGATTATCGTGGGCGTGGTTGCCCTCATTGTCATTGCCGTATTGGTAGTGCTGATTGGGCTGAGCCGTGCGAAGGCGAAACGTGTTTCCTTCCAAAAACCAGCTGATGATCAGCCTACAAAGCCGAGCAGTGGAGATTACACCGCGAAGCGCGGGTTCGACTTCACATCAGGAGGGGGCGATGCATCTACCGCTGACGGTGGTGCTGGGGCGTCGGAAGTTACGGCGGATGATGTCGCTGCAGCGCTTGCAAACGAGAACCCAGCTGGCGAAGCTGACACCACCAACATCGGCGGTGTGGTGGTCAGTGATGCAACCGCTGCGCGAAAAGAGCCTGTGGTTCGCCAAGCTGGGGAAGAAGTGCAGGCGCAACCTGTCACCCCGCCTGCTGTCGCTCCGGTAACGCCACCCCCGGCACCTGCTGAACACCCGGATGCTGCGGAACCGGTAGCGATTGATGAGGAGCCGCAGGCAGAAGACCTCCCTGCAGAGCAGCCAGCTGCCACCTCTGAGGAGGTGCAGGCAGAAGACCCCCCTGCAGAGGAGCCAGCTGCCACCACTGAGGAGCCGCAGGTCGAGGAGCTAGCGGCCCCTGCAGAAGAGCCACAACCAGAGCAAACCGAATCCATTGCGCCAGTCGCAGGGCGATTGGGCAAGCTCCGCGGACGCATGGCCAAGAGCCAAAATGTCATTGGCAAGGGCGTGCTCGGAATTCTCTCCGCCGGCGACCTGGACGAAGATGCTTGGGAAGAAATCGAGGACACGCTCATCATGGCTGACCTCGGTGCACAAACAACCACAAAGGTGGTTGAAGCATTGCGCGAGAAGATCGCAGTGGAAGGCGTTTCCTCCGAAGCTGAAGCCCGCGCCATGCTGCGTTCCGTGCTGATTGAGGCGGCCCGGCCGGACCTCTCGCGCGCCATCAAAGCAATGCCTTATGACGGCAAACCAGCGGTCATCATGGTGGTGGGTGTCAATGGCACCGGCAAAACCACCACCACTGGCAAACTTTCTCGCGTACTGGTCGGTATGGGCCACAAGGTACTCCTCGGTGCGGCTGATACCTTCCGTGCTGCAGCAGCGGATCAATTGGAAACCTGGGGTCGACGCGTAGGCGCCTCCACAGTCCGCGGTGCAGAAGGCGCGGACCCAGCCTCGGTTGCTTTCGACGCTGTCGCAACAGGCATCGATCAGGGTGTCGATGTCGTCCTCGTCGACACAGCAGGACGTTTGCACACCTCAGTTGGCCTGATGGACCAACTGGGGAAAGTTAAGAGGGTCGTCGAAAAGAAAGCAACAGTCGACGAAGTGCTCCTGGTGCTCGACGCAACCGTTGGACAAAACGGTCTTATGCAGGCTCGAGTATTCCGCGACGTTGTGGACATCACCGGTGTGGTGCTGACCAAACTCGACGGCACCGCAAAGGGCGGCATCGTCTTCCAAGTGCAGGAAGAACTCGGCGTACCCGTCAAACTCGTAGGCTTGGGAGAAGGCGCAGATGATCTGGCGCCATTCGAGGTAGAAAGCTTCGTTGACGCACTGCTGGGCTAGCGGCAAACAAACAACCGACTACCGAACGTGACATGTACTGAAACATTGGAAACACACCTGAAACACAATCGCGTGTCTTCAGGTGTGTTCTTTTATGAACCTGCAACATTCGAGCTGCAGCTGTGAAACAAAACAGGAGTTAACTATTGCTCAGTGGCCAAACGGTCACCACTAGTACCAGCCACACTGGCTGCAACATGTGGAAAGAGGCGAAAAAATGACCCCCGAGCAATTACAACTCGCAAGCGGCAACGCATCCTGGATGCTGATCTCCGCTGCGCTCGTGCTCCTGATGACTCCGGCATTGGCACTGTTCTACGGCGGCATGTCCAAGCAAAAGTCCGCGCTGAACATGATGATGATGAGTTTCGGCGCTATGGCAGTCGTTGGTGTGACCTACGTCTTGTGGGGTTGGTCAATGAGCTACGGCAGCCAAAGCATCGGCGGCATTCTGGCCAACCCGCTGGAATTCTTTGGCCTCCGGGACTCCATCACCGACGCTAGCGGTGCCTACATCGAAGGCGCAGCAGGGTACGCCAATGTCATCGACATCGCATTCCAAATCACCTTCGCCATGATCACCGTCGCGATCATCTCCGGCTCATTGGCAAACCGCGTGAAGATCAGCACCTGGTTGGTATTCGTAGCTCTGTGGGTAACTGCATCCTACTTCCCAATGGCGCACATGGTGTGGGGTGGCGGATTGCTCTCCCACGGCCCTGAAAGCCTCGCTGCCAAGATCTTCGGCACGATTGACGAAGGTGGCGAGCTAGTCGCAGCAATTGCCCCAATCGATTTTGCAGGCGGCACCGTCGTGCACATCAATGCAGGTGTTGCCGGCCTGGTGTTGGCTCTGATCATTGGACGCTCGGTTGGCTTCATGAAGGGCGAAGATCGTCCACACAACCTCCCACTCGTGATGCTCGGAGCAGCGCTCCTGTGGTTCGGCTGGTTTGGCTTCAACGGTGGCTCCGCATTCGCTGCGGACGGCCTGGCAGGCCTGGCATGGTTGAACACCACGGTCGCTACCTGTGGCGCGATGCTCGGCTGGATGCTGGTTGAACAACTGCGCGATGGTCATGTCACCTCCCTCGGCGCGGCGTCGGGTGTAGTTGCGGGCCTGGTCACCATCACCCCAGCAGCGGGTGCGATGACCCCAGTCACCTCCATCATCATCGGCTTCATTGGCGGCATCCTCGCAGCGCTTGGGGTAGGACTGAAGTACCGCTTCAAGTTCGACGACTCACTCGATGTGGTTGGCCTGCACC
>JBHAQQ010000019.1:0-7165 GCA_041830435.1 Corynebacterium sp. | reverse complement strand
CGTGGCGCTATCAGCACCCTGCCGGAGGGAACCTACGACGAAGTCCGCTTGCAAGTTCAGCGCCTCGCGGACCGGGTGCTGCCAGTGTGCGTCCAACGCCAATCCACCACCAACGCCCCAGAAGACCTCACAACCCCAGGAGTGTCATGCCGGGAGGTGCAATAACATGAGCATCCTCCCCCGCATTGACTTCCGTTGGCGCAAACAGGAAGCACTCCTCCTCGTCGCCGCAGCACTGACCCTGCTGGTTGCGAACCTGTCACTGGAGTTCACCACCGACGCGGCAATCACCACCGGTATGCTGTTCGGCATTTTCCTTGCCGCCCACCTGGTGTTGTGCTGCTTCGCTTCCCGCGCAGATCAGTTCATCCTGCCCATCGCCGCCCTACTGAATGGCTTGGGCTTGGTGATGATTGCGCGGTTGGATGCGGCGTCGGGCTGGTCCCTGGCTCAGACACAGATCCGCTGGACATTCCTTGGGGTGCTGCTGCTCGCGGTAATCGTGGTGCTGCTGAAAGACCACCGCAGCCTGCAAAATTACTCCTACCTCTTTGGCCTGATCGGGCTGGTGCTCAGCGCCCTGCCTATCGTGTGGCCCGCCGCGCTCAGCAACGGCCTCAACGCCGACGCGCGCGTATGGATCGCCATCGGCCCGTTCTCCATCCAACCCGGCGAATTCGCGAAGCTGTTACTGCTGCTGTTCTTCGCCGGCCTGCTGGTTCACAAGCGCCGCATGTTCACCACCACCGGCCGCACCATCCTGGGGCTGCAATTCCCCCGGCTGCGTGACCTTGGGCCGCTACTGCTGGTGTGGGGTGTGGCGCTGTTCATCATGGCGTTGCAAAACGACTTCGGCCCGGCGCTGATCCTATTCGGCACCGTCATCGGCATGCTGTACATGGCAACAGGGAAATCTTCCTGGCTAGTCATCGCCCTCGGCCTGGCAACCCTTGGTGCTGTGGCGGTGTACCAGATCTCCGCGAAGATCCAAGTCCGTGTGGAGAACTTCCGCGACCCAATTGGCAACTATGACGAATTGGGGTTGCAGCTGTCCCAGGCGCTGTTCGGCATGTCCTGGGGTGGCCTCACCGGCACTGGTTTGGGGAACGGCTACCCGCAGAATGTGCCTGTTGCGCATTCGGATTTCATTCTCGCCGCCTTCGGTGAGGAGCTGGGTCTCATTGGCCTGTCGGCGATCCTGATGCTGTATGCGTTGCTGGTGTCTCGCGCGTTCCGGGTGGCGATGAGCACCCCGGATGCCTATGGCAAGCTCATCGCTGCGGGTATGGCCCTGACGTTGGCGATTCAGGTGTTTGTGGTGACGGGCGGTATTTCCCGCCTGCTGCCAATGACGGGTCTGACCACCCCGTTCTTGTCGCACGGTGGGTCGTCGCTGCTGGCGAACTATATTTTGCTGGCGTTGCTGTTGAAGGTTTCCCATGGCGCTCAGCAGCGGGAGGTGCAGGGTGAATAATTCCATTCGCAAGGCCAGCGTGTTTGCGTTGCTGTTGACGCTCGTGTTGTTGGTGAATCTGTCCATCATCCAGGTGTTTTCTACGGAGAAGTACGCGGAGAATCCGCGGAATAACCGTCAGTTCCTGGAGGCGAAGTCGCAGCAGCGTGGGCAGATCACCGCGGGCGGCCTGGTGATCGCGGAGAGTCAGCTGGGGGCGGATGGCTTTTACCACCGCATGTACCCAACCTCCCCATCCGCGTGGGGTGCAGTGGTGGGTTACCTCTCTGATCGTTATGGGGCTGCCGGGTTGGAGTTGGCGCAGAATGGTTTGCTGACGGGCGAGGATGAGTCTCTCGCCGCCACGCGCTTGTGGGATCAGCTGACGGGTAAGGAATTGGCTGGGGCGAACGTGGAGCTCACGTTGCTGCCTGGGGCACAGCAGATGGCTTATGATCAGCTCGCTTCGCGTGGCTACCAGGGTTCGGTGGTGGCGTTGCGTCCATCGACTGGGGAGATTCTGGCGATGGCTTCCACTCCTTCCTTCGACCCGTCGTTGATTGTGCAGGATGATGCGGAAGCTGCGGATGCTGCGTGGTCCACCATTGTCAACGACGCCAACTCCCCAATGCTCAACCGCGCCACCCAGCAGATCCAACCGCCTGGCTCGACGTTCAAAGTCATTACGACCGCGGCTGCCTTGGCCGCTGGTGATTCAGGAGATACCCCAGTGACGGCGGCGTCGGAGATTGTGTTGCCGGATACGGTCACCACGCTGGAGAATTACGGCGGCGCGGTGTGCGGCGGGGGCGGCACCACCACCCTGCGGCAGGCGTTTGCGCAGTCCTGCAACACTGCCTTTGTGGAACTTGCTGAGCGACACGGCACGGACGCGTTCCGCGACATGGCACATGCGTTTGGTGTGGGTGAGGATATTGACCAGGCAAATGCCAATGTTGGTATCCCGGTGGAGAATTCCCGCCTTGGGGAATTGCCGGATGCTGCAGCGACCGCACAGTCTGCGATTGGCCAGCGCGATGTGGCACTCACCCCATTGCAAAACGCGGTGATTGCTGCCACGGTTGCCAATGGTGGTGTGCGCATGGAACCACACATGATTAGGCAGGTCACGAAGCAGGATCTTTCCCCGGTGCGCGTCACTGAGCCGAAGGTGGCCGCGGAGGCGGTCAGCCCGGAGGTGGCTGGGCAGCTGCGGGAGCTGATGGTGCAGGCGGAACTCTATGCTGGCGGCGATGCTTCGATCGCTTCGAAGACGGGTACCGCCGAACATGGCGAAACTCGCGGTGAGCGTGCCCCACACGCTTGGTATATTGCGTTTTCTACCACTGCTGATGTGGCGGTTGCGGTGCTAGTGGAAAACGGTGGTGACCTGGGCCAGGCCGCAACTGGCGGTTCCGTGGCTGCACCAATTGGACGAGCAGTGATCCGTGCTGCAGAACAGGAGCTATAGCGGACATGAGCCCACAACATGATGCAGAGATGGAACGCACCCAGCAGATGCTTGGGCAGCGCTACCAACTTCAGCGCGTTATTGGCCGCGGCGGCATGTCCACCGTGTGGCTGGCAACGGATACCGGCCACTCCCCGGCGCGGGACGTAGCAGTGAAGGTGCTGCGTCCGGAGTACACCGATAATGAGGAGTTCCGTACGCGCTTCCGCAATGAGGCTGAGGTTGCAACCAACCTGGAAAGCCCGAATGTGGTTGCCACCTACGATTATGGCGAGCAGTTCATGGACACCCACGGCATGGTGTTCTGCTACATCGTCATGGAGTACGTGAAGGGGGAATCCCTGGCGGATATTCTCAACCGGCAGCAGTCTCTTCCTGAAGCGCTGGTGGCTGACTTGCTGAGCCAAGCCGCGAACGGGTTGGAAACGATCCACCGAGCTGGGATGGTGCACCGCGATATCAAGCCGGGCAATCTCCTCATCACCGCAGATGGAGTGGTGAAAATTGCGGACTTTGGCATTGCTAAAGCCGCGGCGGCGGTGCCGCTGACCCGCACGGGCATGGTGGTGGGCACTGCCCAATATGTGTCCCCGGAGCAGGCCCAGGGGTTGGCTGTTACTCCAGCGAGTGACGTGTACAGCTTGGGTGTGGTGGGGTATGAAAGCCTGGCAGGTCAGCGTCCATTCGTTGGGGATTCCACGGTCTCTGTAGCTATTAAGCACATCAGCGAGGAGCCTGCGCCACTGCCGGAGAACATTTCGGAACATATGCGGCAGTTCATTAACATTTGCCTCCGCAAGGATCCGGCCACGCGCTACGCGACGGGTGGGGCGATGGCTGCCGCCGCTGCTGCTGTGCATGCTGGCCAGGTACCTGTAGATCCAGCCCCTGGTTATGTTTCCGGTTCGGATGCTGCGGGCGCGGCCGTGGACTACCCGGCAACGACCGTCACCAGAGCCGTTCCACGTGAAACCTCTGCTGCCGGGGCACATGCAGCTGGAGCACATGCAGCCGGCAGCGCCCGCCCGGCAGGCTCCCCAGCGCACGCCAACGCAGCACATACCAACGCAGCGGCACGCACTCCGCAGCGGGTTGAACCCGCGGCGGCGTCGAACAAAAATAATGGGTGGCTGATCTTCATCACCGTCGCGCTCGCCGCATTTGCCCTATTCATGGCGGGCCTGTACTTCCTCACTAACCGCGACGCACAAAACTCGGAACAAACCCCACCAACCGCCACCACCCTCACCGTCACCAGCGAAGCAACCAGCGAAACCAACGAACCACCAACGGCCCGCACCCAAGAACTCCGCACCAGCCAAAGCACCACCAGTGACGAACCAACCACCGAAACCACCCCGGCGGAAACCACCACCGTTGTGGAAACCGTCGTGGAACCGCAACCAAGCGCCCCAGCCCCAGAACCAGAAGCCCCAGCACCACCAACCACCCAACCAGTGGAAACTATCGAACCACCCGCCACCCCAGATACCGACATCAACGCCGACGGCAACACCGGCACCACCGGCGGCGGCACGGCTGGCGCCAACACTGGCACCAACCCAGGTGGAGCCGGAAATACCACCAACCCCTAACCAACGACTAAAATAGCGCTTTAACAATCGGGCGGGTGGCGACTCACGCACCCGCCCTCAGCAACCAAGGAGCACATCATGGATCGGCAAGGCGAAATCCTCGGCGACCGCTACCGCATCGGGGCCAAGATCGGCACCGGCGGCATGTCCGATGTCTACACCGCCACCGACGAACTCCTCGGCCGGGAAGTCGCTATCAAAATGATGCGGCCCGACCTCGCCCGCGACACGAACTTCCTGGAACGCTTCCGCCGTGAAGCGCAAAACGCCGCGAAGCTCAACCACCCTGCCATCGTCGCCGTTTACGACACCGGCCAAACCCCGGATTCCGACGGCGCCGTGCCATACATCGTCATGGAACGCGTCCACGGCGAAACGCTCCGCGACATCATCCGCGACAACGGCAAGATGGGGCTGGTGGAATCCTCCCAAATCATGGCGCAAGTTTGCGACGCCCTGCACTTCAGCCACGTAGCCGGAATTATCCACCGCGACATCAAACCCGCCAACATCATGATCACCAACACTGGCACGGTGAAAGTCATGGACTTCGGCATTGCCCGTGCATTGTCGGACTCTTCGGCGGCGATGACCCAAACCGCTGCCGTGATCGGCACCGCCCAGTACCTCTCCCCGGAGCAGGCCCGTGGCAAGTCCGCGGACGCCCGATCCGATATTTACGCCGCCGCATGTGTCCTCTTTGAGCTGACCACCGGCCAGGCACCATTCACCGGCGAATCGCCTTTTAGTGTGGCCTACCAGCATGTTCAGGACCAGGTGCGTAATCCTTCCACGGTGGAGGGGATGCATCTTTCCCGCCGTGAAGCGGTGAGCCTGGACAGTATTGTGCTGACCGCAATGGCGAAGGATCCTTCCGATCGTTACGACGACGCCGCCCAAATGGCCACCGACCTTCGGCGCGTAGCCCAAGACCAATTGCCGCTGGTTGCACAGCAGCATGCACCGGAAGGTGACGATGCCGGCGCCAGCGCTGCCGCGGGTGCTGGTGGTGCAGCTGCCGCAGGTGCCGCAGGCGCTGTGGGCGCAGCGGGCGCGGGTTTGGCTGGTGTTGTGAACCCCGACGCCGCAACCTCCGTATTCCCTGCACAGGGAACAACCGGCAGTGCCGGCACTGACCCTCAACCAACCAGCGTGCAACCAGCAGCCGCCCCAGCTAGCGCACCTGCAACGAGCGCTACCCAAGCCCTACCAACCGCCGCAGCAGCCGGTGCTGCTGGTGCAGCAGCTGGGGCCGGGCTTGCCGCTGGCGCTGTTGCCGGTCACGCGGCAGGTGCTGCAAACGGCGCCGCAAACTCTCCGGAATACAACAACGCACCAGAGTACGCCCCGTACTACCAAGAGCAATCCCCAGAACCGAAGCGTCGAAAAGGCATGGTGGCACTGTGGACCATCGCCGCCCTGGCGTTGGCCGGCACCGGCGCTTGGTTTGGATACCAACTGCTCAACGAACCAACCACCCCAGTACATGCCGCGCAGGTTGCCATCCCAGACATGGCGAACCTCACCCGCGCAGAGGCAGAAAACCGACTGCGCGAACTGGGGCTGGAAGTTGTTGTTGCTGAACAGCCAAGCCAAGATGTGCCACGAGGATTCGTCATCGGCACTGAGCCAACGCTGGGCTCCACTGTGCCTGTGGGATCCACTGTCACGCTCGTTGTTTCGGACGGCAAGGAAATCACCGAGGTACCTGACCTGACGGGCTTGACCACCGAAGAAGCACTCCAGGCGTTGGAGGATGCCAAGCTGGAGCTGACATCCACGGTGTTGGAAGAGCCAAATGACGTGGTGGAGAAGGGCAAGATCATTACCCAAAACCCACCACAGGGCAGCCAAGTTTCTGCAGGTACACGCGTTTCCATCACGGTTTCCACGGGTCCGGAAGAAGCTACCGTTCCAAACCTGAGCGGGCAAAGCCTGGATACGGCTGTGTCAAACTTGGAAAACTTGGGCTTCCGAGTGCTCATTAATGAAGTGGACTCCCCTGAGCCGTTGAATACCATCCTGAACATTAGCGATCAGGGCCAGCAGTTGCCGTTGGGTAGTGAAATCACCATCACGGTTTCCCGCAATAACCAATTTGCCATGCCGAACCTGGTGAACCGCCCATTCGCGGAAGTACAGGGTGTGTTGGCTGGCGCTGGTTGGACTGGTCAGGCAAGCAACGTGCAGCGTACGAACGTGGGCACCACGGACCCATTCCGTAATGAAGTGGTGAGCACGCAAACCCCGGCACCAGGCACCATTGTCTCGAAGAACTCCGACGTCCGCGTGGACGTGCAGGTGTTCTCCATCCTGCCATTGCAATAAGCCCGCGCGAGGGCGTTCTGCACTCCCCCATGCGCGGGGCCATACTTTCCCCCAAACGCGCGGGGCGTTCTATACTCCCCCACGCGCGGGGCGTAGACCCCGCGCGCCCGCGCTTATTTAGCGACGATATTTACCATCTTGCCTGGGACAACAATGATCTTCACGATCTCCTTGCCTTCCAGGTGGCTTTGCACATTTGGCTCCGCCAGGGCTTGAGCTTCGATGGCTTTGGCGTCGGCATCAAGAGGCACCTGGATACGGGCGCGGATCTTGCCCAGAACCTGCACCGGAACCTCCACCGTGTCATCCACCAGCCAT
>JBHAQQ010000018.1:0-10576 GCA_041830435.1 Corynebacterium sp. | reverse complement strand
GTCGGGACGATCGGGGCGACCGTTGGGATCGCGGTGGCGAGCGCCACGGCGACCGTGGTGGAGACCGTGGTGGCCGCAATTTCCGCAACCGCGATGACCGACGGGACGACCGCGGCGGCCGAAATTCCTTCCGGGACCGTGACGGTCGCCGGGATGATCGCCGCGATGGACGCCGAGACGATTGGGGCGGCTCACGCAACGATCGTGGAGGATTCCGTGGCCGTGACGATCGCGGTGGCAAGAAATTCCGCTAAACGCTAAATCGTAGCCCTCGGGCAGCGGAACAAATAGTGAGCGCCAGTAAGGAACATTCCTTACTGGCGCTTTCGCATGCACGGGGCAATTGCTCAAAGGTCGAAACTGCCCACGCATGTCATGGGACCGCACGTGGTGCGATCGTCGATGAGGGTTATACGTACATCAATACAAATACGATGACCCAGAGGAGATTGAAGATGCCGCCAAACATCGCCGCACGGCCAGGTAGCTTCGAGGCGTCTTGCGTAGCAACCTTACGCGCTTCAGTTTCATCAGCTGGAGCATCGCCTGGCTCAATCGCGCCGGCAGCAACCAATGCCTTACGTTGCGTCGGGATTACCAAGATCACCAAGACGACCCACGCAATGACTGCAACCACGCCCGCGATATGGAAATTCACGCGTTGCGCAGCTCCGTCAACCGTGAACAGTGCAATGAGGCCCAACACTGGAACCAATGCGGACAGGAAACCGTAGGTACGAGTGACACGGGCGAGCAGTTGCAACGCAGAAACTGCAGTTGAATCCCCGGACTGAACCTTACGCAATTGTGGTGCGAACATGGACGTCGCAACCGTGACAGGGCCAATCAGCAATACTGCGGCCAGAACATGCAAGATAACAATAAATTGATCCATATTCACCACTCTACCGGTGCGTGCCCGTGATTCGACAAGCGTCTGCGGCAGCGTGGGCGTCGGGTTCCGGCAGCGGTAGTTGATAAGTATTGAGCACAATCAGAAACCGGGCAGCATAGAGGCATCGTGTTTCGTGGTGTGGGGGCAGCCATCCACTCAACGTTGCATCAGATTTCTCCCGGTTCACGGAAGCCTCCGTGAGGAGAAGATTGCTTGATCGGTCGTTGGCAAACGCCAGGCGACGTTCAGGTGTCCACGCCCAGGCCCCCAGGTCCCATGCTGCCGCGAGTGGAACGATATGGTCGACATCCATGGCCGCTGGGCTGAGATGTGTAAGAGATTTCCCGGTGTAAGGGTCGTTCGGTGGCCGAACCTTGAGCAGGTGATCTCTCGTGGTTGCGTATGTGCCGTTGTCTGCATCGACGACGTGCGCCCAGCCATCGCCAAACATTGATCGATCGTATCCCAGGATCCGTGGGCGGTAGTCGATGCGGGGAATCTCGCCGAGCAAAGTTTGTACGGTCGCTGCAGGGTTCGGAAGCG
Source organism: Corynebacterium sp. (assembly GCA_041830435.1). Classification (GTDB taxonomy): domain Bacteria; phylum Actinomycetota; class Actinomycetes; order Mycobacteriales; family Mycobacteriaceae; genus Corynebacterium. Next base: position 9,138 of record JBHAQQ010000018.1, on the reverse strand, counting down.
TCGGCTCGAGCATGGTTGCCATAGCGGATGTTTGCATGGAGGTGTTCGGGCTGGTCACTTGTGGGTGCAGGAACCTGCCAACGATCACGATGCAAGCGGAAAGGGCACAGCAACACCAAAGCCACCGTGCAGTTGCGGAAGCATTGTTCATACATCGTTATACTGCGCGGTGGCTGGAAACGTTCACCCTACCTGGTGGTGAAGACTACCTCGTGCTAGGCCACTGCTGGTTGCTCAGAGGAGTTTCGATCCGCGACATCTTTAGTTTTTGCGAGTTCAGCGGCTGCATCGAACGTGCGCTGGATCTTTTCACTTGGTGCCTTGGTGAGAAGGGTGACAATGATCATGGCGAGGGTGCCGAGGAGTACACCCGGAACCATTTCATACAGTCCGAATGGCTTATCCATCACGCCGAAGGCCGGCAAGCCGCCCCAAATGAAGGCGACCACACCACCGGTGATGAGGCCCGCTGCAGCGCCAGCGGCGTTGAGCCGACGCCAGTACAGCGATGCGATGATTACTGGGCCGAATGCGGAACCAAAGCCCGCCCACGCGAAGGACACCAGACTCAGCACGGCAGATTCCGGATTCAGTGCGATCAACAGTGCGAACAGGGCAACAATCAGCACCGAAACGCGGGACAAGTTCTTCAGTTGAGCATCCGGCGCATCCTTCTTGAACATGCCCTTGTACAGGTCCTCAATCAGTGCAGAGGCCACCACCAAAAGTTGCGAAGAGATGGTGGACATAATTGCTGCCAACACTGCGGTGAGTACCAAGCCTGCAATGAGTGGATGGAAGAGAATGCGGCCCATGTCCAAGAAGATGGTTTCGAAGTTCACGGTATCTGCAATGCTGGCACCTGGGGTGCGTTCAAAGAATGCCGGAGCGATGGTCGCAACGAAGGTGGCGCCAATGAGGCACAGAATCATCCAAATGATGCCGTAGGCCATTCCTGCGCGTGCCGCACCTGGGGAGCGAAGTGCCATGAAGCGCACGATGATGTGTGGTTGGCCGAAGTAGCCCAGGCCCCATGCGAGGTTGGAAATCACCGCGATAGCCGAGACTCCGGTGAAGAGGGAGAACCAGTTCGGGTTTGGTTCGATGGCGCCCAGGCCGTAGGTGCTTTCGGTTTGCCAGGAGAAGATGCTGTTGGTGTCGCCAAGGCTGATGATGGCGATGATTGGGACCAGTACCAGGGCGGTGAACATGATCAAGCCTTGGACTACGTCGGTGCGGGATACCGCAATGAAGCCACCGACGAAGGTGTATGCCACGGTTACTCCGCCGACGATGATCATGCCGGTGAGGTAGTTTCCATTGAAGGTGGATTCGAAGTAGCGGCCGCCTGCTACCATGCCGGAGGCGACGTAGAAGGTGAAGAAAATGAGGATGAATACACCGGCGGCGACGCGGAGGATTCGAGTTTTATCTTCGAAGCGGTTTTCTAGGAAGGATGGGACGGTGATGGAGTTATCGGCTACTTCTGTGTATGCGCGCAATCGTGGGGCTGTGTAGTACCAGTTCGCGGTGGCGCCGATGACGAGTCCGATGACGATCCACAGTTCGGAGTATCCGAGTACGTAGATGGTGCCGGGTAGGCCCATGAGGAGCCAACCTGACATGTCGGATGCGCCGGCTGAGAGTGCGGCGGTGAAAGGGTGGAGCTTGCGCCCACCGAGCATGAATCCTTCATAGTTATCGGATTGGCGGAATGCATTGAGGCCGATCAGCAGCATGACGATCAGGTAAATGACCATCGCTGCTACGAACCACGTCTGGTCGGACATGGGGAACTCCTGTGTGTTGTTCGACGCCGCTTGCTTCGGGCGTTTTGTGACTTAGACAATATCACGCGCCGGGGTGTGGCGAGTTTTCGGTGGGGGCTTGTTGGCAGTGGCTGGTACTAATAGAGAGGTGAGTGTTGAGAGCCAGGTGCATGCGTTTGTAACCCATGGTGGGGCGTTGTTGCTCTGGGTGGAAAAGCTCGCAGGCCACACCGTGGTTACTGAGGTTGGTGAGCTTGGCGAATTGGGGTTGCCGGATTCGGTGATTGCGGTGTTTGGTGGGCGGCAATTGCGCAAGCGGGGAGTTTTTGCGGTAGCGACGCCGAAGGGGAGGGTAGTGCAGATTCCGATCCATGCGGTGATGTTCAATCCTTCTGAGGCGGTTGCGGTTCTCGAACGTTTGTGCGAATATGTGGGTATGAATCCACAGGGGGAGCACATCGGTCCAGAGCTGTTGTATCTATGTGATGCCTTTGCCATGGGGCAAGAATTGATTCGCGCGGGAAGGGTGATGGTGCAGGCGAGAAGGGAGGATGGGCAGTGGTATCCGCGCTGGGGACTGGCCACTGCTGGCGATCACTTCAATGCTGTTGATGCGTTTGCTGAGGCGATGCCGCCGGTGCTGCAACGCAATGGCATGGTGTTTGAGTCCTGGCTAGATGAAATGGTGCATTGGAGCGTGGTGCATTCGCTGCAGCAGGAAGAGAGCTTCTTGGAAGAGGTGACCTCTTCATTTGTCCACAACTTGGTCCAAGGCTTGCCCGATAAGCGTGTTGATCAGCACACTGTTGCGTATTTGAATGATTGGAATCAAAGCGCTCGCTGGAATGCAACCCAATGCGTATTGATGTTGGCTGCTCCGGAGTCTGCCGAAGTGGGGGAATCGGAGGCCCTGGAAGCTGGCGCCCCAGGTGCTGATCGGCGGGAACCCTTTTGGCGATTGAGCGTTGCCTTGGCATCCAATGGGCGTTCCGCGGAGCCCGTTGAAATTGCTGGTTTGCCTGGAGAAATGCGTGAGTTCCTGGCTGGTACATTCGCCGCCATCGTAGAGTTATGGCCGGAATTGCAAGCCAACATGCGTCCTCTTGAACGCTGGGCAACGCAGGGTGTGTGGATTCCAAACCAGGAGGCCCAAACTGGTGATTACCATGTTGATCGTCTGCTGAGTATCCCTTTGGATCGTGAACAGGTCTTTGCACTGCTTGACAGCAAGGCTCAGGCGCTTCGCCATCGTGGTATCGAAGTGCTCATTCCAGCGGCTTGGCGCGCTCGAACTCCTCGGCTCTCTGCTTCGATCGCACCTTCATTGCGGAGCGGGGCGGATGCCAAGTTTGGACTTGATCAATTGCTGGATTTTGAAATGCAAGCCACGCTTGATGGTAAGGCTCTGCAGCCATTTGAGCTGGAAAATTTGCTGCAAGAGGCGTCGAAAATCGTGGAAATCCACGGCGAATATGTGTTTGCGACCAGCGCGACCCTTCGGCGATGCCGGCAATGGTTACAAGAACTCACAGAAACTGAGGAGATCACCGGTCAAGTCAGCTTGCGGGATGTGCTCGAAGCCGATGCAAAACAACCAATCATGGATACGCGCCACGAATTTCGAGTGCTTGCCGACGGGTGGTTGGAACGGCTCCTGCACAATAGTTCCGATGTGGAATATGTCGTCCCTGAAGTCACAATCCCAAACACTGTTGTCACCGCGCTGCGAGACCACCAACGGAGGGGGCTCAACTGGCTGGCCGAGCGCAGCCGAAACCAATTGGGTGCCATCTTGGCAGACGATATGGGGCTAGGAAAGAGCCTGCAAGTACTGGCGCTCATCGCCTGGGAATGCGCCGAATCATGTTCGCAGGGACCCACGCTCATCATTGCACCAACGAGCGTTGTTGGTGCTTGGCAACAGCAAATCCAACAACACGTTCCAAGTCTCGCCGTGCTCAACGACCATGCGGACGGCCATGCCGAAACCCCGCAATTCTGTGCACAGGCAAAGGAAGTGGATGTAGTGCTCACGACCTATGGAAAAGTTGCCCGGAACCCGGAGAAATACCAGGCAGTTGCGTGGGGTCGAGTTGTTGCCGACGAAGCCCAACATATCAAAAACCCTCGCAGCAAACAGAGCCGAGCGGTGCGCAGCATTCCTGCACCACACCACATCGCACTGACGGGCACCCCTGTAGAAAACGGGCTCGGAGACCTCTACGCAATTATGGACTTCGCAAACCCTGGGATCTTCGGTTCCGAAGCAGCCTTCTTCCACCGTTTTGGGCGAAGCGTGGAACGGCTCGAACAAGAAGACACCACGTCGCTGCTTCGCGGACTTGTCAACAAATTCCTGCTCCGTCGAGAAAAGAACGACCCAAACCTCGGTCTTGGTTTGCCAACCAAGACCGAAATTGTCGAATCGGTACCGCTTAGCGCCGAGCAAGCAGCGCTCTATCAGTCCTACGTCTCACACATTGAACAGGAACTCGCGCAGCACGAGGGCACCCGGACAGGGCTTGTCCTCGCGGCGCTCACAAAATTCAAGCAAATCTGTAACCATCCCGTAAATTTCACAGCGGACAGTAGTGGTATCCGAATCAACGGAGCGCACCGTTCGCGCCGAGTAGAGCGCATGTACGAACTTTTGCACACCGCCTTGGCGGAAGGGCAGAAGATTGTGATCTTTACGCAATACCCAAGCTTTGCTGAACAGCTCATTCCCGACATGGAACAAGAATTCGGTTTGCAAATTCCACTACTTTCCGGATCCGTATCGCGAAGCAAACGCAACGCAATGGTGAATGACTTTCAAAACCCACAGGGCAATCCTGTCCTGATGTTGTCCGTACGGGCAGGAGGTACCGGCATCACCTTGACACAAGCCAGCGTTGTCATCCATTTGGATCGCTGGTGGAATCCTGCAGTGGAAGACCAGGCCACAGACCGGGCCTATCGCATCGGCCAAGAACGCGATGTGAGCGTCTACAAATTTGTCACCGAAGGAACCATCGATGAACGCATCCACCAAATACTTGAAGAAAAACGCCAACTAGCCAGCGACATCGTTACAGCCGGAGAAACCTGGATAACACACTTGGACGATGATGAACTCAAAGCGCTGTGGGCACTTCGCAAAGGATCCGAACAATGGCAGGAATAAACCAACCCCCAACCAACTCCTCCAAAGCCACCAAACGCTACCGCAATATCGGTGACAACGTTGTCCTGGCAGACTTTGGGGCAACGCGGCGCGCAGAACAGGCACAAGGACGCAAGACCACCCGCGTACTGACCATCGCTGAAACGTGGGCGTCGAAACTCCTCATGGAAACGATCACCAGTCAATGCGATGCAGGTCGACTTTCCCGAGGGCGGGACTACTTCCGAGCTAAGCATGTGAAAAGCCTCGAGATCAATCAGGGTGAAATACGAGCCCTCGTGCAAGGCTCCCAACCCCTACCCTTTGAAGTCACCATGGAATTTCCCCAAATTCCGCAACAACGACAACTCGAGCTTTACGAGTACTGTGCACAGAATCCCGAAGACTACTTTGCATTGCTTGCCAGCGAGCAACTGCCACCAGCAATCGCAAGCATCTTGCAGCTGGAACCAGCGCCATCCAGGGTCTTCTGCGACTGTCCGGACAGTTGGGACACCTGCAAACACGTCGTCGCCGTGAGCTACGAATTGGGGAAACAATACTGTGAAGAGCCACTACAGTTCCTCAAAACCTGTGGTGTAGAGACCAAGTCACTGCAAACACTCCACGAGCACATGGTTGTGCTCGAATACAATCCAACGTTCGACAACGAAACGAGGACGGTTACTTCCCACGGTGAATCGGCATACAATGACGAACACAACGCCCACCACAACACCCACCACAATGCCCACCACAACCCAGCCCACCCAGGAGAACAGGAAATCGTCGACTCGGCTACATTTTGGGGAACCACGCGCCCCTCAATCGTTCCCGCAGAACTGGAATGGACTGATCCCTTACTCTTGGGAAACAGAGAAGCACTCATGGGAGCACTGAAAACCGTAACGTGGACCCATGTCGACCAGCTCAACACACTGTATGACCTCGATCGATGCTTCGAACTCCTGGAACACAAACCACAGCCGTATGACTACAGCAAACGCTGGGAATACCTCGAGCAACACACACAGAAACAAGCGCCAACAATAGACAATCCGGAACTGCAGCAACCAGAGGACCAACCATGAGCATGCCACCACCAGCACCCAACACCATTCGTATCTTGCACACTTCAGACTGGCAACTTGGCATGAACCGGTCATTCCTCAATGAAGAAGCCCAACACCGATTTGTACAAGCCAGGATCGAGGCCGTGGAGCGTGTGCTCGAAATGGCAAACAATCACCACTGTGACGCGATCGTTGTTGCTGGCGATGCCTTCGACAGCAACTTGTTGAAACCCGCAACCTATCACCGCACACTAGAAATACTGCAACAAACCACCATTCCCACGTTCATTCTTCCGGGAAATCACGATCCGCTCGATGAAACTAGCCCGTACCACAGCAACGACATCGCAGCCATGGAACATGTCCACATTCTTCATGACCACTCACTTCACGAAGTGAACTGCGGGCCAAATCGACCGAAGTTGAGAATCATTGGGGCCCCATGGTTTTCCAAGCGACCTGGCACGGAACCAACCGTACGTGCACTCCAGGAACTTCCACCAGCGAAGCCAACCGACATCACCGTCCTCGTTGGGCACGGAGCAACCCAGTCATTCGGGGATGCCCTGCAATTTCACATCGATCTGCAGCAAATCGCAACGGCAATCGAACAACGAACATTGGACTACCTCGCATTGGGCGATACACACTCCGCCATGCCGGTAATGGAACACAACCGCTCGTGGTATTCCGGCAGTCCAGAAGTGACAGATTATGTGGATCAACAAGGAAAAGGAGAAAAAAACTCCGGAAAAGCCCTAGTGGTGGACATCAACGTTGACCACGATGCAACCAGCAATACCAACCACAGTGAAGACACCACAACGGCTGTGCACGTGCAGGAAATTCCTATAGGAACATGGGCCTTTCTTGCAATGGACCACGAACTGACCGCTCGAAGGGACGCGGAACAATTCATCGAAGCCCTACGAGCGATCCCCAACAAACACCGCACTGCGGTGAAATACGCCCTCACCGGTACATTGAACCTGGAAGCAGATGCATGGCTACAAGAACAACTTGAACAGCTTAGCCACAACTTTGCCGCGCTTTACCCCCGCACTTCACGGTCAGAGTATGTCGTCCTCCCCGACGCCGAAGACCTCGCGACCGGTATGTTCCCCGAGGGAATCATCCGAAACACCGTGGACCGATTGGTGGAACAAACCAATCAGCAAGACCTCGTGGCCAGCGATGCCCTGGCATTGCTCTACCGACTGGACAACACCATCCGAGACGAAGACACACGAACCGTGCAACACGGAGGGACGCAAGCATGACCACCAAAAATACAAAGATTCACCACAACAAACCAGCATTGGTCCTGCATGCAATCACCCTGCAACACATCGCGGGCGTGGAATACCTCCACTTCGAGCCAAGTGAAACGGGCGTGTCGATCATTGAAGGCCCGAATGAAACCGGCAAGACCACCCTGCTAAATGCCTTCAGCTTGATACTCGCAAACGATAAGCACGGAACCCAAAAGCAAGACATCAAGGCAATCAAACCCATCGGACGTGATGAGGCCCCAACCATTGAAGTCGAACTTTCTGTGGGGGAGTACCGGCTGAGCCTACTGCGAAGCTACAGCACCAAAGCGAAATCGCGCAGCGAACTACACATCACCTCCCCAACAGTGGACCATGCCTCTGGTGAAGACGCGATTGCGAGATTCGGCGAACTGCTCAACGCACATTCAGATCCATCCCTCAGAGAAGCAATGGTGGTGAAACAAGGCGATGTACTACAGATTCACCAACTCTTTGACAACCAAGGACTACAACAAGCCGTTGGGCAAGCAATCGGACAAAACCCAACCGATACACAAGATGTAGCATCGCAGTCACTCGGCCCGGAACCATCCACAGGCATGCTCTTGGATAGCTACAGCCAAGAGATGTTAGCACGCGTAGAACATGAGCGATTGAAGTACTTCACCGCCAAAGGTACCGACTTCAATACCCACGTCAAGCAGCAATTCGAAGAAGAAACCACAGCCGCACAACACCTCGAACAATGCCGCGCAGAAGTGGACCGAATTGAACACGAACAGCAATCCATAGCACTCGCCACAACTCGCAAAGAAGAAGCGCTGGCACGCCTCGACAAGGCTGAGGAGCAACTGAACGACCTAGTAGCGCAACGTGCAGCATCCGCGTCAATTGAACGCGAAATCGAAGAGCAACAGCAGACCATGTCCACCGTGGACACAGCGCTGCAAACATTGCAACAATCTGCGCACCGTCGAGAAACAATGGAGACGGCGTTTCAAGAGCTCCGCCAACAACTCACGGAACTCCAAGCGAAACGAACTGCCATCAACCTTCGAATTGAGGAGCTGCAAACAGCAGAAAAGGAACAAACACAACAGCGAGAACTATACGAATCCGAGCGGCAAGTTGCTGCTGAACTCCAAAACGTCGAACGACTCCAAAATAATTTTCAACAACAAACGGCGTTACTCCACGCCAACAACACGAAACTTGCAACCATGCAGCAGCTGCAGCAGCAATTGCAGGAGTTACAAGACGCTACGACCCAACCACCATTGAGCGATGCACAACTGCAAGAAGCCCGAAGCATGCTCGAATCATTGCGAATCGCTGAAGCAACACAGCAGGCCCAATCCGCAACCATCAGCATTGCCGGCGAAACAGACGCAGAATTTGCAGTGGATGGAATTACACAACGAATCACCTCCACACCGCACACCTTCACCGTTTCCCGCCCAATGCACCTCACCTTTGGGGCCTTCCAAGTGGATGTTCAACCACCGCAAGAACACACGACAGGAGAAGAAACGATACGCAAGCTGCGCCAACAACTCGACGAACTCTTTGAAGACCGTGCACAAACTACCGACGTCGAATTGCTTCAGGATAGCGGCTACGAACAAGCGCTTGCACAAGCAATCGCACAGGCAGACGCCTACAACGACCAACGCAGAGAAGCAGCCGAAATCCGCAAACGCATCGAGCTCGTCGCAGCAGGGGAGCATCACGACAACCTGGAACGCAACATCACCAAGCAACAAGCAGACATCGAACGCTTAGAGGGACAGATTGAACGCGCGCAACACCGCGTAAAGGCACAGCACCAAGCCTGGGTCGCGGCTGTCACCAAGGCGACAACCCAGGCAGACGATGCG
>JBHAQQ010000017.1:0-6838 GCA_041830435.1 Corynebacterium sp. | reverse complement strand
TCACACCCAACAGGGCATTCGCCAGGTTCAGGTAAGCAAAAGGATCAGCAGGTACTTCGTCCGCGGCAAGGTTAACCGACCAGTCCTGGGTGCCGCCGTATTGGCTCAGCAGACTCAGCAGCGTGCCGGCGGTGATTGGGGAGCTTTCCGTGCCTCCGCCGATCATGTCCAGCAGCATTTCTACTGGCAGTTCCTTACCGGTGCTGTTGAAGTCATTCACGCCGTTGGCGAGGGCTTGGACGAGCTTCAGGACGCTTTGTGCGGATGCGATGGAGCCGGATACGTCGCCGCCTTCGCCGCCTACGCCGGAGGATCCTGCGGTATCTGCGTCGCCTGCGCCTGCGGTGCCTTGTTGTTGTACTTGTGCGGCGCCTTGGGTGAGGATGGTTTCGGCTGGGAGGCGTCCACCTGCCACGCCGAGGAGCAGCATGAGGAAGTCGGTGGTGAGTGGGACGTCTACACCGGTGGCGTGTTCGATGGTGTTGGCCACGCCTGCTTCGACGGTTGCGGCTTCCTTGAGTGGGGTGAGGGCCTTGGAGATCGCGCCGGCGACGGAGGTGGATGGCATGTCGGCGGCGAGGGCGTTGAGGGTTGCGTCGTCGCCGTAGTAGGTGTTCATGTCTACTTTGGTGCGGATGCCTGGGACGTCACCGGAGTCGCTGTATTGCCAGAAGGTTACTTCGTCCCAGCCGCCTGGGATGGTGTTTGGGAGGCTGGAGTTGTAGTAGGCGAGCCAGAGTGGGTATTCGCTGAATTCGGTGGTGTTGCCCATCCGGTCGATCCAGAAGCTGTAGTAGGTGTAGATGATTGGGTTGCGGCCGGTTTGGATTTTGATTTCGTCGACCCATTCGCGGACCCAGTTTTGGAGTTCGGTGCGGGAGAGTCCGCCGTGTTCTTCGAGGTCGAGGACTGGTGGGAGGGATGGTTGTGGGCCGGTGGCGAGGGTGGTGGCGTAGAAGCGGGCTTCGGCGCGTGGGTTGTTGTTGCCTGGGCGTGCGTAGTGGTAGCTGCCTGGCATGATGCCGGCTTCTTGGGCTTTGAGGCTGTCGGTGGAGAAGTATGGGTTGGTGTAGCTGGTGCCTTCGGTGGCTTTGATGAAGGCGAATTTTTGGCCGTTGGCGCGGACTTGTTGCCAGTCGATGGCGCTGCCGCTTGGGTGTTGGTGGCTGGCTACGTCGACGCCGGAGAGTTGTGCCCAGGTTGGGACGGCGATGATGTTGGTTGCGGTGAGTGCGGCGACGGTGAGGCCGGTGCCGGTGAGTGCGGTGGCGGTGATTTTTGCTGGTGTGGTTTTACGGTTGCGGCGCTTGGTGAAGTTGAACATGCGCCACACTGTAACACTTGCATCACATGTTTCACTTGTTTAACACGCGCCCCATTAATTATTTTTCTCCCCTTCGATAGTCTTTAGTCCCACTTAATTTGTTTCGACGCCAACTCCCCACAGCCCACCCATGTCAGCAATGGTCGGTACAGTAGGCCACATGAGCGAAACAACCAACACAACAACTAACCCGACAGCCCATGCGACCCCTGCGGCGACCACTTCTGCGACCGCTGCGGCTGACCTCCCAGATAACATCTCCGAACAGCACACCGGATACAAAACCCCACAAGAAGACCTGTACCGCCACGTCAACGGCGCTTGGCTCGGCACACACAACATCCCCGACGACCGCGCCGTCGACGGCACCTTCCACGCCCTGCGCGACCAATCCGAAGCCGACGTGCGCACCATCATCGAAACCGCCGCCAGCGAAGACCCACACGGACGCATCGGCGCCTTGTACTCCTCATTTATGGACGTAGATGGCGAACACGGCATCGAAGCCGCCGGCCTGGCAGTGCTCGACCCGGACCTCGCCGGCATCCGGGCAGCCACCAACATGGAAGAATTCGCCACCGCGCTGGGCAAACTCGACCGCGAAGGAGTCGGCGGACTAGCCGGCTACTGGATTGAAAAAGACGCCGGAGGAAGCGGCCTCACCCAGCTCTACCTCATTCAATCCGGACTGGGATTGCCCGACGAAGCCTACTACCGGGAAGAACAACACGCAGAAACACTTGCCGCATATCGCACCTTCGTGGCCGACATGCTTACACTCGCCGCGCCTGAGCAACCACTCCCAGGCCGCTTCAACACGGAACCAGCTGCTGCCGCAGCAGAAGCACTCGTGAACTTCGAACAACGCCTCGCCGAAGGACACTGGGATGTGGTGAGCAGCCGCGACGCCAACAAGACCCACAACCCAACCCCAGTAGCCGAACTCCCAACCGGATTCCCCTTCGCCACCTGGCTCGCCGCCACCGGCGTACCAACCAGCCACGACATCATCATCGCCTACCAACCAAGCTACTTCGAACACGCAGCAACACTCGCCACCACCGAAGACCTCGACCTGTGGAAACTCTGGGCATACTGGCGAGTACTCACCAGCCGCGCCGGCCTCCTCCCGAAAGCGATCGTCGACCGCAACTGGGAGTTCTACTCCCATACGCTCTCCGGCGCCACCGAACAACGCGCACGCTGGAAGCGTGGCGTCGGCCTCGTCGAATCCCAAATCGGCGAAGAAGTGGGCCAAGCATTCGTCGCCGAACACTTCCCACCAACCCACAAAGCCACCATGCTCGAACTGGTGGACTACCTCATCGCCGCATACGAAGAACGCATCAAAGCCCTACCGTGGATGACCGAAACCACCCGCGAAAAAGCACTGATCAAACTCAGCAAATTCACCGCCAACATCGGCTTCCCAGACACCTGGCGCGACTTCACCCCACTCACCTTCTCCCCAGCCGGCAAGGACATCCTCGCCAACGTACGACTCGCCACCGCATTCAACCACGACCACGAAATCGCCAAACTCGGCAAACCAGCAAAACGTGACGAATGGTTCTGCACCCCACAGACCGTCAACGCGTTCTACAACCCCGTCAAAAACGACATCACGTTCCCCGCCGCAATTCTCCGACCACCATTCTTTGATGCTGCGGCGGATATGGCGTCGAATATGGGTGCGATCGGGGCGGTCATCGGACACGAAATCGGTCACGGATTCGACGACCAAGGCTCCAAATACGACGGCGACGGCAACCTCAACTCCTGGTGGAGCGACGAAGACCGCGCTGCGTTCACCCAGCTCACCGACAAACTCGTGGAACAATTCCAAGGGCTCATCCCAACCGGCCTGGCGCAACGCGGCATCTGCGAACACTGCGTCAACGGCGAATTCACCCTCGGCGAAAACATCGGTGACCTCGGCGGACTCGGCATCGCCATCGTAGCCCTACGCCGCTGGCTCGACGACCAAGGCCTCACCTGGGAAACCGCCGAAAAACTCCCAGTCGAAGGACTCACCGACGCCGACGGCAACCCAGACACCACCCCATACGGGCCACTCCAACGCGTATTCCTACGCTGGGCACGAATCTGGCAAACCGCCATCCGCCCACAAATGGCCGCACAATACGTCTCCATCGACCCGCACTCACCAGCAGAATTCCGCTGCAACGTGGTCTCCTCCAACATCCCAGAGTTCTACACCGCCTTCGACGTGCAGGAAAACGACGGGATGTGGCTCGACGAAGACAAGCGCGTCACCATCTGGTAACGCGCCGGCTGGGACACGGATTGTGCCGGCAGCTACACCAAGCGAAAGTTCCAGCGGGCTGCCGGCGGCTTAGGTTTGCTTGCGCTCCTATAAGGCATGCATAACTATACGTGCAGGTCAGACAGCCAAGCGGATATCATCAAGGCATGAGCACCACGCATGACAAAGAAGCCCACGCCGGAACCAACGCCAAACTCAACTGGCTCCGCGCCGGCGTACTCGGCGCCAACGACGGCATCGTCTCCGTCTCCTGTCTCCTCCTCGGCGTCATCGCCGCCGGGGTGGGCCCGAAAGAGATCTTCCTGGTCGCCCTCGCCGCGATCGTCTCCGGAGCCGTATCCATGGCCCTCGGTGAATACGTCTCTGTCTCCGCGCAACGCGATTCCGAACGACACTTCATCGCCAAGGAACAACACGAACTCGCCACCATGCCAGTCGAGGAACACTCCGAACTGGTAGCGATCCTCGAAGACTACGGCATCGAACGCGAAACCGCCGACGCCGCCGCAAAACAAATCGAAGCCAAAGGCGCACTCAACGCCCACCTACGCCTCGAACTCGGCATCGACCCCGACGACCTCACCAACCCATGGGCAGCCGCAATCTCCTCAGCCATCGCATTCACCCTCGGCGCCGCCCTCCCAACCATCGCCGCCATCTTCTCCGGCGGCGGCATCGTAACCGCCGTAACCCTGGGCGCGCTCGCCATCACAGGATTCATCTCCGCGAAGCTCTCCGACACCTCCAAGCAACGCGCCGTGCTCCGCCTCGTCATCGGCGGTGCGCTCGGCCTCGCAATCACCTACGGCGCAGGTGTACTCTTCGGCGCCTAAACCACACACAGCAAGGGGCAGTGCGAACACAACCGCTTCGAACTGCCCCTCACCTCTAACCAATAACTAGCCAATAGCTCTTGGCGTCGCACAACCACGAAACCCGTTAACTACCAGGCCACATGGCGGCTAGAAGACTAGCTATTCAACAATTCGAGGTACTGTTCCTTCGACACCTCAACCGGCGAACACACCACGGCACGTTGCGGAGTTTTCGCATACTCCTTGATCAGCTCACCATTGTCGTTGAAGCCCAAACGCTCCCGGCAATCAGCAGCTTCCACACCAGTGTTTGGCCCGAAGTTCAACGCATACCACGACCAGTCATCCGTAACCGCGCGCGTCGGGAACAACGAAGCAAACACCCCCTTTAGACCGCCACTCGCATACAGCCGGTCGAGGCGCTTCAACTCCGAGGCGATGGACATCTTGTTCTGCTCCAAAGTGCTCACCCCGAACACGAAATCCACGCCTTCCTTCAACAGCTCCCACTCGTAGCTACCCTTGCCGCCAACGTAGTCGCACGCTTCATCCAACGTTGGACACAGGAACAAGCTGCCCACCGTGAAATTCTGCGCATCCTTCACCGCCTGGCTGGAACCAACCAACCCAAAGCTTCCCTGCAACGGCGTCTCGGCAGGGCGTACATCCGTCTGCATTTCAGCATCCACTGGCGCAGCGGCAGCCTGAGCTGCACACCCCAGCGCCAACGCAACCGCCACCAACGCAGAACCAATCTTCCGCATAAGATTCTCCTTCCACTACGATCCAACACACGCAAGTAGCACATGCATTACAGAAAGTAGCTTAGGTGAATTCATCTCAGTAAGCAGCGGAAGCGAAATACTCACCTCACCCCCCGCAGCGCTAGATCGAGCGGAAGTCCTCCGGCGCAAACAAATCAGGCTCATGCACCTCGTCCTCGCTCGGCACATACTCCTCAACCTGACACAAATTCAACAACGCGCCCTGATTATCCAAAATGGACGCAACTCGCCCGAACTCAGAATCAAACGCCGGACGAACTACCTGGCCACCAGCCTCAACGGTGCGGCGTAGGGCTTCATCTACATCCCCCACACCCATATACAGCGTCCACGCCGACACACCCGCCGGCGCATTCTCATCACGCGAATCAGCAGTGTCCCACATACCAACCAACGGCGCCCCCTCAAACTCGCCAATCGCATAGCGGAACTCATCCTCCGACGCATGCGCCCGCACATCCCAACCAGCCAACTCGTGGTAAAACTTCGCGGTTGCCTCCCACTCTCGGCCCACCATCAGCTCATGCCACACCGGGGTGCCTGGCTCGCCCGCAGCGAACAACGCCACCTCATCAGCAGGCCGCTTTAAGCCCACCACGGCACCGCACGGATCCTGAATGATCGCCATGTCAGCGCGCTCCATACCGGTCGGCGGGAGAATTGAAATCGCGCCAGCCTGCACGGCTTTGTCGTGCGCATCCTGTACATCCGGGGTGTACAGGCTCATCGACCAAGTGGTGACGTTGCCCGAAGGGACCTGGGCGAGGCCCGCCACCGGCATGCCATCTTTCTTCGCCAACGCGTATTCATCTGTGAGCTTTTCAATTTCCCACCCCAACAGCGCCTGGTAGAACGCGAGCGACTCCGCCAAGTTCTGCGACGCCAAATCGATCCACAGTGGCATTCCTGGTTGGGCGATTATTGCTGGCATTAGAGGTTCCTCCATTTTTCTGGGTCAAAGTCGTCGTTTGCGGTTGCTTCGTCGAAGTAGTCGCCGAGGTCGTCGTCGGGGTCCGCGGCGGGGTCTGTGTTGAGGTCCGCGGTGGGGTTGGCGCCTGGTCCGTTCGCTGCGGCGCTCGACACCACTGCACCTGCAACCGGCGTGCCATTTGGCGCATCGAGGAGCGCAACTTCGTCGCCGGGGTGGAGTACTTTTCCGCGGCGGGTGTCGACGGTTCCGTTCACCAGGACCATGCCGGCGGCGATGAATTCTTTCGCTTCCCCACCGGTTTCTACGAGGTTTGCCAATTTGATGAATTGCCCGAGGCGTATGTTTTCATCCCGTATTTTGACGGTGGGGAAAGTGGTCATGGTGCACAGTTTACGCTAGCCCTGCGGTTTGCCGGTATCGGCTGGTGGCGGGCGCGCTGGCCTGCAGATTTTGTGGAGTGGGGTTGGGGTTTGGTTGGGCCTTGTTGATTGCCCCTTCTGCACCCCTCATCCGACGCCGCACTCCAACCCCTTCCCTCCCCACCAGACAAATCATCTTCACTGAGCTGCTGCGCTGTTGGTGCCTGGTCGGGTTCGGGGCTGTGAAGGATACATTTCGGCGGACCACCATACTAGGAGCAGTGCAAAATTATTGGCGGCAGGCTACCGCAAGAGGGGCCGTGCAGAATACATGGCG
>JBHAQQ010000016.1:0-4891 GCA_041830435.1 Corynebacterium sp. | reverse complement strand
CGGGGTAACGAGCTGTACGCAGTGTGACATTGTGGCCACGCAGCGCCAGGTAGCCCGCTACGCGCTCCAGGTAGCGTTCACTTCCGCCACCCTCGGGGTGGTTGGTGTCTCTCCAGCACAGCAACACAATGTCCATAACCGTTCCTACTGTACTTGGTGGCTTGGTTGGGTGTGGGAGATTCACTGGGTTGCGAGCAGTGTTCCCGGCACGTCCGCGGATGGTGAGCTTGGGGTGTTGTGGGCTCCGGGTTTCCCTCCGAAAGGTTCACATTGGGGGCGGTGTTCATGAAAGACTAGAGGGCGTGTCGAAGCCTCAAGATCAGCAACCGTTGTCTGCCCGGAATACCCGCCGCCCAGCCCGTTCGGCTGGTGCTTTAGCGGGAGTGTTTGCGCTGGCTTGTGCGGGCGATGCGACAACCGCTCGTACGCTGCGTTTTTGGAAGCGACATGCAACGTTGGGCCGGGCCGTGGGGTTGTTGAAGGATTTTCGTTTTGAGCAAACGGACCCGGATCGTTTTTATGGCCATTTGGCTGCAGATACGGTCAATCTGATCACGGCGATTCATCAAGGGGTTGCGGGGCAGCCAACGGGTTCTGCCGGTGGGCGGGCAGTGCAGGTTTCTGTGCATCCGTTGCGGGATCAGCGCATCCTGGATGTGGGTGGGGGTCCTGGATATTTTGGTGTGGCGTTTGACGCGGCGGGAGCGGATTATGTGACCTGCGAACCGGATGTGGGTGAAATGGCTGCAGCGGGAATCCAATTGGCAAGCAGTGTTCGCGGTTCTGGCCTGGATTTGCCGTTCTTGGATAATTGTTTTGACATTACGTATTCCTCGAATGTTGCTGAGCATGTGCCGGAGCCTTGGCGGATGTTGGATGAAATGCTGCGCGTCACCAAGCCAGGGGGAACCGTCATTTATTCCTATACGTGCTGGTTGGGTCCGTTTGGTGGGCATGAGACTGGTCTTTGGCAGCACTATGTGGGCGGGGAATTTGCGGCCCGGCGCTATGCGAAGACACATGGGCATGAACCGAAGAATCGTTGGGGTGAATCCCTCTTCGATGTTTCTTGTGCGGATGGGCTGCGCGCTGCCCGGGCAGTTGAGGAGGCCGGGGTGGGTGAATTAGTTGCTGCATTTCCGCGCTATCACCCGTGGTGGGCATGGTGGATGGTGCGGGTTCCGGCTTTTCGTGAGTTTGCGGTGTCGAATTTGGTGTTGGTGTTTCGCAAGGCTGGCGCTGACTCCTGAGGTGGGGCTATCCCCGTTGTGACCCAGAAAATATTCCCGTGTTGACACAAAATGAATCACAATTCGGTAATGTGGTGCTCGACACAACAGGCGTCAATGATGCACCAGACCACTCTGCTTTTCTGTTGCAGAGCCAGTGCCGACGACAAGTGCCAACGACCAGTACCAACGAAAGTTAGGAATACAAAGTCATGACGAATAATGGCGCGCCAGAAGCCTTTATCTACGACGCAGTCCGCACTCCGCGCGGCAAAGGCAAGGCAGGTGGATCCCTGCACACCGTCAAGCCAGTGAGCCTCCTGTCCGGCTTGATCGAAGCAATCATGGAACGCAACCCAGGCATCGACCCGAATGCAATCTCCGATGTCATCGCGGGCTGCGTGACCCCTGTTGGCGATCAAGGTATGGACATCGCTCGCACCGCGGCACTCAACGCCGGACTGCCATACACCGCCACCGGCCTGCAGGTGAACCGCTACTGCGCTTCCGGCCTCACGGCAGTGAACCTGGGTGCACAGAAGATCCGTTCCGGCTGGGATGAGCTGGTCTTTGCCGGCGGTGTGGAATCCATGAGCCGCGTGCCAATGGGCTCCGACGGCGGCGCATTGGCCATGGACCCAGAGTCGAACTTCTACAACGACTTCATCCCGCAAGGCATCTCCGCAGACATCATCGCCACCCTGGATGGTTACACTCGCGAAGATCTCGACGCCTACGCTGCACGTTCTCATGAACGCGCTGCCAAGGCTTGGGAAGAGGGCCGCTTCAACAACACTGTTGTTCCAGTGAAGGATCAAAACGGTGTGGTCCTCCTTGACCGTGATGAGACTGTCCGCCCAGGCACCACCGTGGAAGGCCTCGCTGGTCTGAAGCCAGCGTTTGCGGTTATCGGCGACCAAGGTGGATTCGACGCCGTCGCGCAAACGAAGTACCCACAAATCGAGAAGATCAACCACCTGCACCACGCGGGTAACTCCTCCGGCATTGTGGACGGTGCGGCGCTACTGGCAATTGGTTCCGAGGCAGCTGGCGAAAAGTACGGCCTCACCCCACGCGCACGTGTCGTTTCCGTGGCAACTTCCGGCGTCGAGCCAACGATCATGCTCACCGCCCCAGCACCAGCTGCGCGTGCTGCACTGGCAAAGGCGGGCCTCACCCCAGAAGATATCGACATCTGGGAAATCAACGAAGCATTCTCCTCCGTTGTGCTGCGTGCTCAGCGCGAATTGAACATTCCAGACGAAAAGCTCAACGTATCTGGCGGCGCCATCGCAATGGGTCACCCACTTGGTGCAACCGGCGCGATCATCACCGGCAATGCTGTAGATGAATTGCACCGCACCGGTGGCCGTTACGCACTGATCACGTTGTGCGTTGCTGCAGGCATGGGTGTGGCAACCATCATCGAGCGCGTCTAGTCCGCAATCAACCGTGTTGATTCAGCTCCGTCGAATCAACAACCTCGACAACTAGCCAAACCAGAACCAAACCCACCATTCCAACGCCGACTGCACAACAACCGGCGTGGGGATACAACAGTTGGAAACACAAGGAGACACAGCAATGAGCATGTTCAAGTGGGACATCGACGCTGACGGCATCGTAACCATCACCATGGACGACCCAAACCAGCAAGTCAACACCATGAACGCTACCTTCCAGAACGACCTGAATGAGCTCACCCCGAAGCTCAAAGCAGGTGTGGAATCTGGCGAAATCAAGGGTGTAGTGATCACCTCCGCGAAGAAAACCTTCTTTGCCGGTGGCGACATCAAGCACATGATCACCGCCACCCCGGCCGACGCAGCAGCCATCACCGAAGAGTGCGAAGGCATGAAGCGTAACCTCCGCGCTATCGAAACCCTGGGTGTACCAGTTGTGGCAGCCCTGAACGGCACCGCGCTCGGCGGAGGCCTGGAGATCGCCCTCGCAACACATCACCGCATCGCATCCGACGCCCGCGGCGCGAAATTCGGCCTCCCAGAAGTTACCCTCGGCCTCCTGCCAGGCGGTGGCGGTGTAGTCCGTACCGTCCGCATGCTGGGCCTGCAGGAAGCACTCATGAAGGTGCTCACCACCGGACGCCAATTCAGTGCAGTTGAGGCCCAAAAGGTCGGCCTCATTGATGACGTTGTTCCAGCAGATCAACTCCTCGATGCAGCGAAGGCTTGGGCGAAGGCCAACCCAGAGGCTGCGCAGCCTTGGGACCAGAAGGGCTACCGTATGCCAGGTGGCACCCCAACCACCCCAGCGTTGGCACAGTTCCTGCCATCCTTCCCGGCAAATGTCACCAAGCAAATCAAGGGCGCACCAATGCCAGCACCGAAGGCAATCCTCAAGGCTGCCGTTGAAGGTGCACAGCTGAAGACCGTCGAAGAAGCCTCCATTGTGGAAACCCGCTACTTCGTTGAGCTGGTCACCGGCCCAACTTCCAAGAACATGATGCAGGCCTTCTTCTTCGACCTGCAGTACTGCAATGGCGGTGGCCAGCGCCCAGCTGGTATCGAGAAGCGCACCTTCAAGAAGCTCGGCATGGTCGGTGCCGGCATGATGGGTGCTGCAATCGCCTACGTTGCAGCAAAGGCTGGCATGGATGTTGTCCTGAAGGACATCGAACTTGCCGCTGCGGAACGCGGCAAGGGCTACTCCGAGAAGCTGGAAGCGAAGGCCCTGGAGCGCGGCAAGACCACCCCAGAGAAGTCCCAGGCGCTGCTGGACCGCATCAAGCCATCCGTGGATTACAGCGACTTGTCTGACTGTGACATCGTTATCGAGGCGGTATTCGAGAACACCGAGCTCAAGCACAAGGTTTGGGCAGAGATCGAAGCAGTTGTTCCAGAAGACTGTGTCCTTGGCTCCAACACCTCCACCCTGCCAATCACCGAACTGGCAACTGGTGTGAAGCGCGAATCCGACTTCATCGGTATTCACTTCTTCTCCCCTGTTGACAAGATGCCATTGGTGGAGATCATCAAGGGCAAGAAGACCAATGATGCAGCAATCGCTGCAGCGTTGGACTTCACCGCACAGATCCGCAAGACCCCAATCGTGGTGAATGACTCCCGTGGTTTCTACACTTCTCGCGTGATCGGCTTCTTCCAGGGCGAAGCGTTGCGCATGCTGGCTGAGGGCATCGACCCTGCGGTTATTGAAGCTGCTGGCCGCCAGGCTGGCTACCCAGCTCCACCACTGCAGTTGCAGGACGAGTTGAACCTGAAGCTCACCCGCAAGATCGGCAACGAAACTCGTGCCGCTCAGGAAGCTGAAGGCATCTACGTCGACGACGGCGGCATCACCGACGTGGTTGACAAGATGCTCGACGAGTACGACCGCCCAGGCCGTCTCGAGGGCCGTGGCTTCTACGAATACGACGAAAACGGTCGCCGTCAGGGACTGTGGCGCGGCCTGTGGGATCAACTCGGCGCAGGACGTGTTGTTGTAGCCGACGCTGAGTCCACCACCTCCGGTCGCGGCTTGGACACCGCAGAGCCAGCTGGCGATGCACCGAAGTTCATCGACTTGGTCGAGCGTATGCTGTTCGCCGAAGCGCTGGAGACCCAGAAGTGCCTCGATGAAGGCGTATTGGAAACCGACGCGGACGCCAACATCGGCTCCATCCTGGGCATTGGCTTCCCAGCCTG
>JBHAQQ010000015.1:0-16789 GCA_041830435.1 Corynebacterium sp. | reverse complement strand
TTTGAGTAATGCGCAGTTTGCGGTGCGGGTGGATGTGCTGGTCCGGTTGGATTTGGGCCAGGGGGTGGATGAGTTCATGGAGTATGCGCCGGTGTTGGTCAGTGCGCATGGGGTGGTGCGTCGGGCGGATCGGGAATTGGTTACGGTGTTGGATGTGAGTGCGTTGGGGTTGGGGCGTCCGGTGCCGGCGCGGTGGCGGAAGAAGTCCAATCCAGGAGATTCACAGGCGTTGGCGATGGCGCATATTGTGCTGTCGGAGTGGGGTTGCGCCGCTGATGTAGTGGGGTTGGTTGCGACCTCTGGGGATGCTGCGTTTCGGTGTTTCTTCACTCCAGCTGAGGCTGCACTGCGCGGCTTGGAGGCGGCGTTGTCCCAGCCGGTTATAACGCAGCCGGTGCGGGTGCGGGAGTGCGAGAGCTGTGAGTTCCGGGTGCCGTGCCGGGTGCAGTTGATGGATCGTCTGGATGTGTCCTTGTTGTTGCCGGGGACGAAGGGGGAGCGGCTGCGGGACGAGGGGATTGTTTCGCTTCCGCAGTTGGCGTCGGCGGGCCGGGGTGAGCAATCCGTGCAGGCAATGGCCTGGTTGCGCGGATTAGAGGCGGTGCGTCGGGAGTTGGGGGCGTGGGTACAGGATCAGGAACTGTGGGGTGGTGCGTTTTCGCTGGATTTGGTGGATCCGGAGGCGCGGGCGGACTGGGTGGAGATTGATGTGGATATGGAGGCACATCCGGAGCGGGGGACGTTCCTGTGGGGCACGTTTGATGGTTCGACGTACCGCGCGTTTGAGGATTTCTCGACCACTGGTGATGAGGGGCGGCATGTGGCGGAGTTTTGGCAGTGGCTGCAGCGGCGTCTCGCTGCAGCGGCGGCTAGTGGTGTGCGTGCTCAGGTGTATGTGTATGCGGCGCAGGGGGAAAATTATTGGTTGCGGCACTACGCGGCGCGGTTTGGTGGCCGGGACTATGGGGAGGTGCGGATGCCGACAATGTCGGAGGTGAATGCGTTGTTGAATTCACCGCAGTGGTGTGATGTGTTTCAAGTGGTTCGTAAGGCGCTTGTTGCTACGGGGTCACTGGGGTTGAAGCATGTTGCACCGATGGCGGGGTTCCGTTTCAGTCAGCAGGGGATGGATGGCCGAGCGGCAGTGGCGTTGTTCGAAACAGCGTTGCGACCAGCCGCTGAGGAGGCGTTGTCGGCGCGGCAGCGGCTGCAGCGTTACAACGCCGATGATTGCTACGCCACCCGCGCTGTCCGCGAGTGGTTGCGACGAGGCGCGCCGGGCTTGGTTGGCGTAAAGGATTTGCAGGCGTAGCATCGCGAGCATGGATATTGGAGCACAGTCCCCTCAGTATGAGGGGGAGGATTTGGACGTACGCGCGGCGACGGGTCTGCCCGAGGCAACTGCACCCTCCGCTGATGCCGAATTGATTGTTGGCGCGGGTTGTTTCTGGGGTGTGGAGCGCCTCTTCTGGGGTGAGCCAGGGGTGCTGGAAACCAGTGTGGGTTACGCCGGTGGAACGACGGACAACCCAACGTATCCGCAGGTTTGCATGGGGACGACGGGCCATGCTGAGGTGGTGCGCATCGTGTTTGATCCCACTGCCACCAGCACGGAGCGCTTGTTGACGATCCTGATGGAAAACCATGACCCTACGCAGGGTAATCGTCAGGGCAATGACATTGGTACCCAGTACCGTTCATGTGTGTTTGCCGCTGATGATGCACAACTTGCTGCCGTGCAGGCGTTTATGGCGAAGGTGGAGCCGCGTTTCGCGGCGGCTGGTTTCGGCCCGCTGACGACGCAGGTGGATCTGTTGGCACATGCCGGAAATGGCACGTTCTACCTGGCGGAGGAGTACCACCAGAAGTACCTCGCGAAGAACCCTGGCGGGTACTGCAATCATGGGCCGAATGGTGTGCGCTGCGGCTAGCGCACCAACCTAGCGCCCTAACCTAGCGCCCCAGCCTTGCGGGCCTACTGCTGCCAGGATTCCAACGCCGCCAGCAGCACGCTGGTTTCTTCCGGTGTGGTGACGGAAACCCGCACCCCTTCGCCTGCGAAGAGCCTGGCCACCACGCCGTGTTGCTTGAGGTGGGCGTCGAGCTCCGCAGCGGCAGGGCCGGACAACGGTAACCACACAAAATTCGCCTCAGACCGCACCGACCAAGCCGGATTGATCCGCGACGCCGCCTCCAACACCCGCTGACGCTCCGCAACCGTTACCGCCACCCGCTGCAGCAACTCCTCCTGCGCCGCCGGCTGCAAACACGCCAACGCCCCCGCCTGGGCCATCGCATTCACCCCAAACGGAATAGCCACCTGATTCACCGCGCGCACAAAATCCTGATGACCCACCAAATACCCCACGCGGGCACCCGCCAGGCCGTACGCCTTGGAAAGCGTGCGCAGCACCGCCAAGTTTGGGTAGCGGGCAAAAAATTCGAGCGCCACAGGTGAATCGGCATCCTGGTTGTATTCCACATAGGCTTCGTCGAGCACCACATGAACGTGCTGCGGGACCGCATCCATGAAACGTTGAAATTCCGCGGCAGTGATGGTGGTGCCGGTTGGGTTATTTGGGTTGCAGACGAAGATCAGGCGAGTCGCATCCGTCACAGCGGCGGCCATGGCGGGGAGATCATGGCGATAATCTTCGGTGAGTGGGACCTGCACACTGGTGGCGCCGGCGATACGCGACAGGATTGGATAGGCTTCAAAGCTCCGCCAGGCGAAGATCACTTCATCACCGGCGGCGCATGTGGCCTGGATGGTTTGAAGACACAGTGCAGAGGAACCATTTCCGGTAGCGATATTGTCGATCGTCAAGGGGTTGTGCTGGGTGGATAGCCAGTCCGCGAGCGCTGTCCGCAGTGCTACGGCAGCCATATCTGGGTAGCGGTTCACCCCGGCTGCCGCTTCCGTCATCGCGGCGACTACCGAAGGTAGGGGTGGGAGGGAGGATTCGTTGCTTGCCAGCTTTAATGCACCGGGGATTGATGCGCCGGGGGTGTAGACAGGAAGGTGCTGCAAATCGGGACGGATCATGCAGACCATCCTAGTCGGCTGTGGGCCAAGGACAGTGGACGATTCGTGAAATGTAGTGGGAGTGAGGGTTGTTTGGGAAAAAATTTGGGAACCTTGCGCCAGCGGTGTAGGCTAAAGCCGATCCGCATTACCGTACGTGGTGATGTGAATCGACGGAGACGTGCCAGAGCGGCCGAATGGGGCTCCCTGCTAAGGAGTTGTCTCGCAAGGGACCGCAGGTTCAAATCCTGTCGTCTCCACAGCTTCGACAGAAGATGGTTTCCACCAGAGCTGCCAGGCTATTCCAAAACTTGTGGTGAGGTTTTGGGTCTTAGTTTTCCGGACAGTGTTGTGGGGCGTGTGGTGCGCCTGTGGTGGTCCGGAAGCGGAAGTGCTCGGGGAGAGCATTTTCTGTCGGAGTTAACTATTCAACAAGCCCGTGCGTTGCATTTGCAGCGCACGGGCTTGTTGTATGTCTGTGTGTTGTTGCATCGAATTGCGCTTTTGTTGCTCATTGAGTGGTTGTCCGTTGGTTGTCCGTTGGTTGCCCGTTGGTTGCCCTATTGAGGTCCTTTGAGGTTCTTTGGTGCAGCAATTTTTCCAAAGCCAGCACAACGCGATACGGCTCGGGGTAGCCTACGAACAACCTTGCTTGCCGAAGGAGAGCATCAGCAAACTAGTCTTCCGGCGGCAGGCGCGAAACGACACGAAAGGTTTTCACTGTGAAGTCTTCACCACGCACCGCCAAGACCGTGGCTACATGGGCACTTACCGTCGGTTTGACCGCGGCGACGATTGTGCCGGCCATGAGCGCACCGGCTGCAGCTTCCGAACTTAGCGACTTGCTGCCGGAAGGATCATCCATCTCTGCGCCATTCAACGCCGGTTCCTCCATGATCGCTCCATGGAATGACTTTATTCGGCAGGTGCTCACGATGCTCCACGGCACCGGTTTGTTCAATGCGCCTAGCCCTATCCCTGGCCCATACTTTGGATCAAATGGGCAAAGCTCCAGCGAATGGATCCTGGACTTCAACCGGCGTGACTAAGGTGCGCATTGGTGGTGCGGAATTTCTTCCTTGAAGCAGGGTCTGAGCTGCTGATTTGACGAATTGCGCTTCTGTGCCGTAGAGTTTCCTTTCGTTGCACAGCAATGTGCGATGGGTACGCGCCCGTAGCTCAACGGATAGAGCATCTGACTACGGATCAGAAGGTTGGGGGTTCGAATCCCTCCGGGCGCACCAGCAAGAAGCCTCGAAGCATCGTTTCCATACGACGCTTCGAGGCTTCTTTTTATTGTTGTTTTATTGTTGTTTTATTGTTGCAAGGCGCCTTTAAAAAATGTTTACGGCTGCTTGCCGTACGCCAATCGACGATGCAACCACTCCGCGGGACCCTTCCGGCCGGTCTTCTCCAACCACCAAGCGCCGAGCAACGTCACCGCCCACACGGCCACCGCAATGGCGACCAACACCGTGGTACCCAATTGATGCGGCACTCCTAACAGGAATGGGTAGAACAGCGCGGCAAACAACACAGACTGTGCCAAGTAGCCGCTCAGCGATCGCTTCCCTAGCGCGACGAGCATCCGCACCGGAAGTGCTGGAGTTGCCGGTTCAGTCGAGGTTGGGTACCAGCGATGGCACAGCAGAATCACACCTGCCAGAATGCCTGGGCCAGTAAAGTGACCCAGTAGCGCATTAGCCAAAATTGCGGTGAGACCCCACGTTGGATCCCACACACCAATAGCAATGAGCCCCATCGGCAGGCCGAGCAGTACAGCAAGCACAATCCCCACAATCAACCACGCCCACAGGCGACGTTGGTGCTGCGCAGGATCATGGAACACTCCTTGTCGCACCCACAAGAAACCAATCAGCATCAACGGTAGGTAGCTGATAAGAAACATCGGCAAGTTCGCCAATGTGAGGCCAAGCATGATGACATTTGACTGGAGGAATTCCGGGATCGTTTGTGTGTCCGTGTGGGCGGGCAGAAACATTTCGTGCAGTGCGCTCATGTCGGCCTGGAGGGCGTCGCGTTCGGCGGTAGTGAGATTCGGTGCGTTGCTGAGGAGCGTGAGGAGTCCAAAGCCGCTAGTGATCAACACACCGATGGCGCCCGAGATGATGAAGAGCAGCGTGGTGAGAATTTTGATCGTTTTATCGCGCGCCGCGAGGAGGGCGATGAGCACCAGTGCGGAAAGGCCGTACGTCAGCAAGATGTCGCCGTGGAATAGGAACACAATGTGTACCAGGCCAATGAGTGCGAGTGCGAGATAGCGGCGGCTGAGATTCTTCCGGGCTTGCGGTAGTGGGATGTTGCGGCGCCACTGGGAGATCGCCAGGAGCCCGACGCCCACTCCTAGCAGCGTGGCGAACATTGGTAGTCCACGATTATGCGTCGTCATGGAGGTGACGAGCATGAGGAACGAATCGGTGGCGTTCAGGCTGGGGTTTGGTGAGTATCCGCCGAGGAACCAAGCTGTGCCGATGCTGGCGTCGGTGGGTTGGGTGACGGCCCAGGCGGTGGTGATGTTGGCGATGGCGATGCCGAGCAGGGCAAGGCCACGGGCCAGGTCCGGGGCTATGAGTCTAGGGGAGTGCGTGGGGTTGCTCGATTGGGGTGCTGACATGCATTTGATGCTATCAATCGGGTCGTTGTGGGGTGTTCGCGGGGATCGCATGACGCGATGGGGGGGGGGGGAGTCAAAGAATCTGCTGAGAAAAATCAATGTAGACAGTAATTTTATAAGTAAACGGGGGGAGAAAGCTGAAAAAAATTTACCTTACAACTGTGCAAGAACCGTTCTGATGCTTCACAATTGATGGTGGAATCCTTTAGCTCGAATGCTCTCAAATTGGAGACGACATTCATCAACTTTCGAGGCAGTTTGGCTGTCGAACATCGCTGATGGACCAGTTGGAAACACTAAGAGAGCACCAAAGGGAGCGAGGGCCACTGACGTTGAAAGGTTCTTCATGCGATACAACACTTCCGGCAAAGGTCGTGGGCGCAGTTATCGCCGGGGCGTAACCATCGCCGCCGCTGTAGCGGCAATGGCTTTGGTTGCACCAACAGTTGCACCTGTTGGATACCCAGCAAATCCAGCTGCTTACGCACAAACTGCCACGGCAAATGCCATCCCAAACAAACTTGACCCAGCGGACTTTAACCGTCCAACACAAAAGGTCACCGGCCAGGCCTACATCGACGTAGCTGCGCCAATGATCAGCTTCGACCCGGCCCTCGGCGATGAACCTCTCGCCGACATGCGGGTGTACTTGCAATACGTCACGGGAGGGGGCGAGCTCTCCCCGATCTTCGTAACGACCGTCAACCCTGACGGCACCTTTGGCTTTGACCTCACCGATGAGATCACTGCTGCTGCCGGTGCCCCAAAATTTATCTTGGCCGGCGACCCAGAGTTCAAGATCCGTACCTGGGTCGACAACCAACTGGAAGCCACCCACAGCGTGGTACTGACTGGTGACAAGAAGCAGGGCGAATTCCACACCCGCCTGGACCGCAGTATCGAAGGCTGGAACTTCACTGCTGGCATCAACACCATCGAAAACCTCAAGGTGGTGCTCCAAGAACGTCCAAATGTTGAAGGATGGTTGGCTAAGCCTCAAGATCAGTGGACCTATGCACCAACTGCGAATGGTGAATGGGAATCCGCTGGCCCATACGGCACGGTACGCGGTTACCTGTGGTGGGAGCGTCAGATGCTTGCTGGTGAGCCTGCCAAGGCCTACTACACCGCTGGAACGGACGCCATGGCGGTCGGCGCAAAGGTTGTCGGCTCCTATGTGAACGACGAGGTTGCTCGCCGCTTCGACGCATGGAAGGCAGACAACGCTGGTGCCAACGATGCCGCTTTCGCTGCTGCTCAGAAGCAGATCGTTGCGGAGTACGAGGCTGCAAACGGATCAGGTTCGGCAATCGCTGAGACGGTGGTAGCTACCGTTGGGCAAAACGGTGAATACTACCTCCCATTCCGTGGCCTGTATGGCTGGACCCGCGATAATAAGGGTGGTGGCCGGGGCGCTCCTAGTGATGAGCAGTGGGGCCAATTGGTTGCTGATGAGGACGTGAGCCATGACAATCTCATGGCATGGAATGGCACTCTGGGGCAGAAGCACCGCCACATCAACCAGGACTATATGTACATCTACCCGTCGGTGACGGATAGTACTGACGTGTGGATGGGTTCCTTCCAGAACAACATGTTCAGCACCGCGGATGATGGTGCAACGGGTGCAATTGTTGCTAGCTCGTACAACATCTACAACGTGAACATGGCGTTCCTCACCCATGAGCCGCAGTTCGATGTGCTGCAGTATGACAACGACGCCAACAAGGCGCGACCAGGCGATACGGCACAAACCTCCGGCCAGGGCCTCACACCAAACCACACGTTTGCGATCCAGTGGTTCAAGACGGATTCCACGGGTACGCTGCAGATGGTGCCGGGCGCAAACTGCAACGTCGACAGTGACGCCACCGGCAACCTGGTGCAATCCTGCCCACTGACTGTCCCAGCTGATTTGACTGAGGACACCCTGTACACCGCGGTGCTGTTTGAACGCAATCCTGCAACCGGTGTGCCAAGTGACAACTGGGTACTGGCAGACACGTTCACTGCTACGGTTACCCCACAGATCACTGAAGGTGTGGATCCGAAGTACGACAATACGTTGGTAACCCCGGGTACGCCTGCTACCTCGACTCCTTCGTTTGTTGATGCTGACGGCAATCCTGCGACTGCTCCTGCAGGTTCCAAGTACGAAATCCCTAGCGATTTCACCCCTCCTGCTGGTTACACCGTGGAGATTGATCCAAACACTGGTGTTGTGACGGTAACCGCTCCAGAGAACCCAGATGTGAACACTGTTGAAGAGTTCGAGGTTCCAGTTAAGGTGACCTACACAGATGGTTCTACGGATTCCACGACCGCTCCGTTCCAGTTGGACACGGATGGCGATGGAACTCCTGATGTCACCGATGAGGATGACGACAATGATGGCGTCACCGATCAGGAGGAGAAGGACAAGGGTACGAACCCGAAGGATCCTAACTCCAAGCCAACCACCGGAACCATCACTGATGGTGTGGATCCGAAGTATGACAACACTCTGGTAGTTCCGGGTACGCCTGCTACCTCGACTCCTTCGTTTGTTGATGCTGACGGCAATCCTGCGACTGCTCCTGCAGGTTCCAAGTACGAAATCCCTAGCGATTTCACTCCTCCTGCTGGTTACACCGTGACGATTGATGAGAACACTGGTGTGGTGACGGTAACCGCTCCAGAGAACCCTGATGCGAATACCGTTGAGGAGTTCACTGTTCCTGTTCTGGTGACCTACACAGATGGTTCTACGGATTCCACGACCGCTCCGTTCCAGTTGGACACGGATGGCGATGGAACTCCTGATGTCACCGATGAGGATGACGACAATGATGGCTTCACTGATCAGGAGGAGAAGGATAAGGGTACGAACCCGAAGGACTCTGACTCCAAGCCATCCACCGATCCTGCCACGGAGACTGATACAGATGGCGATGGCATCCCGGACAGCACCGATACCGACGATGACAATGACGGTGTCAGCGACGCCGACGAAGAGGCCAATGGCACCGATCCGAAGAACCCGGACACTGACGGTGACGGCACGCCAGATGGTGAAGAAGACACCGATGGTGATGGCTACACCGATGGTGAAGAGTCCGACGAAACCTCTCCAAATATCACCGACACCGACGGTGACGGCACCCCAGATTTGCAGGACAAGGATTCTGACAATGACGGTGTGAGCGATGCTGATGAAAAGGCTGCTGACCTGGATCCACGCAATCCTGACACGGATGGCGACGGCACCAATGATGGTGACGAGGATACCGATGGTGATGGCATTAAGAACCGTGATGAATCCACCACCCCAGATGAGGATCCAGATCACGTTGGCATCACCGATAAAGACGGCGACGGCATTGCCGACATCATCGATCCAGCAGATAACAACAACACCACTCCGGGTACTCCAACGGAGAATCCTGGTGACGACGCAACGAACACCACTCCAACCTGGGATAATTCCACCACCACTCCTGGCCAGCCAGTGAGTGTGCCGAATACTGGTGATCAATTGCCTCCAGGCAGCGAAGTTTCCGCTACCCCGAGCGACCCAACCTGGACCGTAACGACCAACCCAGATGGTTCTGTGACGGTTACCCCACCAGCAACCGCAACCCCAGGTGATAAGACCACCATCACGGTTGTGGTGACCTACCCAGACGGTTCCACCGACGTGGAAACCTTCACCGTTACCGTCACCGATCCAAATGGCGGCGGCAATGATGCTACGAACACCACCCCGAACTGGGATAACACGGATACCGTGCCAGGTGTTCCAGTAACCGTACCGAACACTGGTGACAAGATTCCTCCAGGATCCACCACCACGGTTGAGGTAACGCCAAAGGATGGAAACCAGGGTGGAAACCCTTGGACCGCAACTATCGATGGCGATGGAAATGTCACCGTCACCCCGGGTGGCGATGCGAAGCCAGGTGATAAGGTAACCGTCACCGTAACGGTCACCTACCCAGACGGCTCCACCGATGAAGAGTCCTTCACCGTCACCGTTCAGCCATTCCCAACCCCTGACTACGCACAGGACACCACCGTTCCACAGGGCGGCACCAACACCATTGGTGCTCCTACCAACACCCCTCCGGGCACCACTTTCGGACCAGGTGCGGGCATCCCTGATTGGGCGAAGGTAAACGAGGATGGTTCCATCACGGTCACCCCAGGAAAGGATGTGACCCCAGGTGATTACACCATCCCTGTGGAAATCACCTTCCCGAATGGTGACAAGCAAATCATCAACGTGCCGGTGAAGGTCACCCCTGCCGCCGATAACCAGGGTTCACTCGGCCAGGACGCCAACGGTTCCCTGGACAAGTGTGTTGCGCAAAGCACCACGGTTTCCGTGACGAACCCACTGCTGTGGCTGTTGCCACTCGGCTTGATGGCATTCATCAAGATCCCACCTGCCCTGCAGGCGCAGATCGATGGTGCAATCCAGAGCTTCAATCAGATGACTGCTGAATGGGGACGCAAGCTGGGCTTGGGCGGCCAACCTGCTCCGAACTGGAATGTAGGTAACCAGTTCCAGATTCCACGTGAGCTGAACATCAACACCTACCTCACCCAAGAACAACAGCACCAGCTGCTTGGTGCTGCGTTGATCATCACCGCAATTGCCGGAATCTCCGGTTACGTGGTGAACGGCTGCTCCGTGCCTGCAACCTTCGGTTCCTTCGGTGACCAGGCAAAGGAAGGTGCCCAGGACGGTAAGTTCACCGTGGTGAGCTCGATGGATGCGTTGAAGGCGCGTCTGTCCTCCGAAAAGCAACAGTAACGTTGCAAATCCCCCTTGAGGTGTGTTCGAATGGACGTCCTTGAGGGGGACTCCTCCAGCAAAATGCCCTACCGGCATCGCTATGAGCGAATAAACTGAAGGACACGCTTGAGCTAGGGGAGATGAGTGCACATATCGAGCACGCGTCGCTTCCAATGACAAGACGAATAATCGAATGAGTCACTCTTCATTCTGCATTAGTAAATGACTAACCTTTCATGTAAAGTTCTCAGCATTTAATCGCAGAATGAAAGTGACTCTTTTCTTATGTCATCCAACCGCACCATGCGAAGCATCCTCCGCGGTGCTGCGCTCTCCCTCACCGCAGCTGCCACGATGCTCACCGCTACTATCCAAGCACCAACCGCCTCCGCTCAAGACCCGATCGGCTCCGTAGCTGGTGCCCTCGGCGGCCAAGAGCTCATCACCGCCCATGAATGGGCCAAAGACGGAGTAACCCCACTTGTCGTATTCGGTGCGCGCCTCGACCCAGGCTGTGTACCGCCAGGCATCCTCAACGTGCGCATGAACCGCGCCATGATGTTCTCCTGGATCCACCCGAACAATCCGATCATCGTGACCGGCGGATTCACCCGCGAAGGTTGCCTCTCTGAGGCAGCCGCAATGGAACGTGGCCTGCGCATGCGCGGAGTGCGCAACCCGATCATCGTCGAGGAGCACAGCTACTCCACCTACGAAAACGCCCGCAATGTTGCCGCCATCAACCCATCGCCGCGATTCATCATCGTCTCGAATTCGTGGCATGAAGATCGCGCCCGCGACAACATGCGCTCACTCGGACGCGACGCCGTTGCCCTCAACTTCTTCGAGTAATCCCTGACTCCAACGCTTCACCGCCAAGTAGCCGGGCAACCCAGTCGTTCACGAAACGCCGCACCAACGCGGCGCCATCGCGGCACCAACACCAAGCGAACAGCAACAAAGGGGCGTAGACATCCAGGATGTCTACGCCCCTTTTGCTACGGGCAACAACTAGCCTGCAGGGTGGTCTTTCCACAAAGGAACCAAGTTCTCACCGGTTTCCAACATCTTCAGATTCAGGACAGATGCTGGCACACCGAAGGCGTCGACCAGTTCCTGGGACCAAGGACCCAACGAGTCCACCAAATCGTTCAATGCCGCGCGAGCCGTGCGAGTACGAGTACCGGACAACAGACCCTGCTCCAAGTACCACGCCGCATGCGTAGTGATGAGGTCCATGAAGAACACGTCGCGGACCTGCTCAAATACACGACGACCATCCTCGGTATTCAGCTTGGACTCTGCATCCAACATGGCTTCGTACACAATACGGTCAACATGCGCCTTCGCCACCGCAAGCATGTGGTCCTGAGCCTTATCCACAACCTTCGCAGCCTCCGCAATCGGCAGCTTCTTCGCCGGACGCAAACGCTTCGCCAAGCTCAGCATCAAACGGTTCTCCCGCTCCGTCAGCAACTTCAACTGGTACGCCGGGTCGAACAGCGAACTTTCCTCAGAGTCCGAGAACGCATCGCGCAAGTTCTGCACAATCCGATCAGCCGCAGTAGAACGACGCAACATGGAGGAGAAGTTGTCCAAACCGAAACGAACCATCTCCACCGTAGAGAAGGAACCAATCTCCTTCGCGAAGCCGGTCATCAACTCCTTCGCAGCCAATTGCAACATCACCACGTTATCGCCCTCAAAGGTGGTGAAGATGTCGGAATCTGCCTTCCAGGTCGTCAGCAAGTTCTCCGACATGTAGCCAGCCCCACCACATGCCTCACGCATCTCCTGGATCGTGTCCGTGGCGTGGGTAGTGATCACCGCCTTCAACGCCGCAGCATGCGCCTCAACCTCACGCTGATTATCCTGCTGCTCCTTCGAAAGGTTCGTAGGATCCAAGCCCAACGCATCCAACTCAGCCACACGCGAAATCAACACATTCGTGGCCAACTGCAGGCCATATGCGCGAGCAATGCGCGGAATCAACCGCAAACGGTGCTGGCGGTACTCGATCAAGCGAGTTTCCGGCAGGGACGCGTCAGGGGAGAACTGGCGTCGATGATTTGCGTACGTCGTGGCGACAGCCAACGCCGAACGAGCCGCCGCACCCGCCGCAGCACCCACCGTCACACGGCCACGCACCAACGCGCCCAGCATCGTAAAGAACCGACGATTCGGATTCTCAATTGGCGAAGAATACGTGCCATTCTCATCCACGTCACCGAAACGGTTCAACAGCGCTTCACGTGGCACACGCACGTTCTCAAAGGCCAAGGTGCCATTATCCACACCCTTCAGGCCGCCCTTGTAGCCATGGTCGCCAATGCGGACACCAGGCATCGGGGTGCCGTCCTCCTCACGGATACGAACCAGCACACAGTGCACACCATGCGACTCAGCCACACCAGGGGTGTACAACTGGCAGAACACCGCAGCCCAACGCCCATCACGGCCAGCATTGCCGATGTAATGCTTTTCAGATGCAACCGTCGGGGAATTGATCACAAACTCCTGCGTTGCCGCATCGTACGTCGCGGTGGTTTCCAGGGATTGCACGTCAGAGCCGTGTCCGCGCTCCGTCATCGCGAAGCAACCCAGTGCGCGCAGGTGAATCAAATCCTCCACCATCTGCTGGTGGCGTTCCGTGCCCAAGTTGCCTACGGCGCCACCGAACAGACCCCACTGCACACCGGACTTCACCATCAGGGACAGGTCCACATGGCCCAGCATTTCGATGGAGGTCAAGCACTTGCCAGTTTCGCCCGTGCCGCCCTGATTAACGCGGAACGCTGCCTGTGGAAGGCCAGTAGCCAGCACATCTTGGAGTTTGCCGGTGATGTCGTCACGCGAGGCGTCGAGATCCAAGTCCACACGTGGGAGGAACCGCTGATCGCTCAGCATTGCACGCATGTTTTCACGGGCTTCAGGGAAGTTGCCGTCCAAGACCTGCTGCAGGTCAGACACCACAGCGCTGGAGCGGTCCGCGGAGTGCGCAGCATCCAACGTTGCCGGTGCGCCCTTCGCGCGATGGATATTGCCACGCGCAGCATTCGGGGTTGGAGCGTTGCCTGTAGCACGTTTCGTGTTGGTTGTGTTCTCGGTCATAGTGCCCACCCTACCGAAGAATTTGGGGGAGGGGTCAATCATTTTCCTATATTTATATGAATTTTTCTGCCCCCAATACACCCCACCGACGCCAGGCAAACAGCCCACCCCAACAGATACACCCCCCGATTCATGGGTGCCTACCCCCACCTGTATTTGGGTGAATCCACACACCTGATACCCCTGCAGGAGTAAAACAGAACATGTGAATAACGCCAAGCAACAACCAGCCCCAGCAATCCAGCCCGCCCGCAACCAGTGGATGCTCGTTGCCTTTGCAGTGTTCGCCGCGGCCTGGGGAGGCAACGAATTCACCCCGATGATGGTGTTCTACCGAGGTGAAGAAGTCTTCGGTGCAGTATTCGTAGAATCACTCCTTGCTAGTTACGCAGTTGGCATCGCCGCAGCCCTCCTGGTCTCCGGAACGCTCTCCGACCGTTACGGCCGCAAAGCAGTGATGCTGCCTGCACCCGTCGTGGCCCTGCTGGGATCCCTATTCATCGCAGCGGGTGAAACCAGCGAACCGCTGATCTTGATTGGCCGTATTCTCTCCGGCATCTCCATCGGTATGGTGATGTCTTCCGGGTCCGCATGGATCAAAGAACTCTCCACCCCCGAATTCGAACCAACCGTGAAGCCAGGCGCTGGTGCCCGCCGCGCCACAATGTCCATGACGCTGGGTTTTGCCCTCGGCGCGCTCACCGCCGGCATCCTCGCCGAATGGGGTCCAGCACCAGGACAAACGCCATACATTGTCCACGCTGTCCTCAGCGCAATTTCCCTCGCAGGTATCCTCCGCGTCACCGAAACCCGCCGCAATGATCACCTGAACGTCAAAGGCACCTTCTGGTCGGATGTCCTGGTTCCAACCGCCAAGCATCCACGATTCATCCTGGCCGTCCTCCCAACCGCACCATGGGTCTTTGGTTGCGCCGGCGTGGCCTACGCCATCATGCCTTCACTGATCCAAAAGGATGTCAGCGCCCCAACCGCCTTCACCGCGCTGGTCACGGCGTTGGCGTTGATCGTGGGCTTCACGATTCAGCAGTTCTCAGCGCGATACACCAGCCCATCCGATACCCGCGGCCAGCAGCTTGGCCTGGCCGTGACATTCGTGGGCATGATTTTGGCGACGGTAACGGCAATTCGCCCAAGCATGGCCATGGTCGTGGTCGTTGCAGTGGTATTGGGCTTGGGCTACGGCATGTGCCTCATCTCCGGTCTCACGGAGCTCCAACGCCTCGCCACCCCAGACGATCTGGGCGGACTGACTGCGATCTTCTACACCGTCAGCTACGTAGGCTTCTTCTTCCCGATGATTCTCCGCGCCCTGTCGAATAGCCTCAGCTACCCGCAGATGCTGGGCTTCGGGGCAGTGATGGCGGCCCTGTTCTTCGTGGTTGTCAGGATTGTGTCGCGGCGTTTCCTGTAGCCGGACCGCTCTCGACGCCACCTTCGACGCCACTCTCGACGCGACCCGCCCCGGATGTAGCAGCCTCCCTGGATGCGTCCGGGGCAATCGCATTCTGCAACGCAATTGCCCGCGCCAACCGCGCATAACGCAACTCCTGCTCACGGAACCGCACATATGTCGACAACGTCACAAACATAAACGCCACCACCAGCACATACAGCAACAAGTCCGTGCCGCGCGAAACCCCCAACATGCGGGCAATCACCGTCAAGTCATCCGGCCGCAAAATCGCCCACACTGTGGTCAGAATAAACAGCACAAAGCCGATCTTCACCCCAGCCTTCGCTCGCGCTTTCCGCCGATTCGACAAGAAATACAACGCCAAACCAACAATCGCCCCCAACAGAAGCAACTGTATTGCGACAGTTCCCAAACTCATAGCTAATCCTCTTTCCCTCAACGCTCCGACGATTGACGCACAAACTCAACGAGTCCCACCAGCTACCGCCAGCTCAACCAGCGAACACCACTAGCGAACACCACCAATGAAGAGCACCAGCGACCTACGGCAACTTCTTGGCAATAAATCCATCGGCAATGATGTTCACACCATTCAACAAACTCTGCCCCTTCGACATGGAGTATTCGGTGTACAAAATATCCACCGGCTGCTCCGCCACTCGCCACTGGTTCTTCACCATTGCATCCACAAACTCCGACGCATGACTCATCCCATTCATCCGCAGATTCAACTGGTCAGCCACCGTCTTATTGAACACTCGCAATCCGTTGTGGGCGTCGGTCAAACCCAACTTCCGCGTTGTCGGTGACAACAGCACCACAGTCCGCAACACCAGCCGCTTCAACCACGGAACCTGCGAATTTTCCTGCCCTGCAAACCGCGTGCCCGTGATGATGTCCACATCCTCTGAGCGGAGTCGTTCAAGCATGGCCACGACATCTTTGACCTGATGCTGACCGTCGGCGTCGAATGTCACAAAAAATTGGGCGCCCGGCTGCTGACGCGCGAACTCCACCCCAGTCTGCAGCGCCGCACCCTGCCCCAAATTCACCGGATGATTCACCAAAAACGCCCCCGCAGCGTGAATCGCCTCCGCCGAATTATCCGAAGAGCCATCGTTCACCGCCACAATATTCGGAAACGTCTTCCGCGCATTCCGGATCACATCCCCAATCACCGACCCCTCATTGAAACACGGGATGATAAGCCACACGTCCTGATTCTCCCCCGCCATAGGAACACGCCGCTCGCCGCCCCCACGCGTGCTCGCCCCCGCAGTCACACCCTCGACCGTGCCATCCGACGCCACCATCTCAGCCTCAGTCCTTTCCCAATCTATCTGTGAAACAGCAACTGGTACGTGCGCTCCAGCAACGTCCGCGGAAGCGCGCGATACAAGCTACGCACAAGCAGATTTACTATAGCCCGTGGTCGGCTCACCAAACCGTAGTGAAACAGGTTCCGCTGCATTTGCACCTCATAACGCAGCATGTCGCGCCCCGTACGACGATCAAAAACAGCCGGAGACGTACGGAACAACGTCAATGGTTCTGGGAGATTATGGAACTGCTTGCCGCGCGACAAGAGGCGAGCAAAGAGGTCATAGTCCTCCATCATTGGCACGTGCTGGTAGCCATGAACCTCGCGGAGGGTGTCCGTGCGGATCATGACGCTCGGATGATTGATAGGGTTGTTGAGCTTGGCGTACGATGCGATGGCTGCGTGGGTTTCGGGGAGGCGACGCAGGCCAAGGCGGTCGGGGTAGCCAAGGTGCTCCAGTGCCTGGTGGATTGCCTGGTGGGGTG
>JBHAQQ010000014.1:0-3606 GCA_041830435.1 Corynebacterium sp. | reverse complement strand
ATGTGTTGCGGGAAATTCCGGATGCGCGGTTGGTGTTGGTTGGCCCTGGTGATTTTGGGCAGCGGCTGCGCCGGTTGGCGGCCCGGCTTGGTGTTGATCAACAGGTGTTGTTGACAGGTCCGGTTCCGGCGGAGGATTTGGCTGCTGCGTATGGCGTTGGGGATGTGTTTGCTTTGCCGGTGCGCACGCAGTGGGGTGGTTTGAGTGTGGAGGGGTTGGGGATTGTGTTTTTGGAGGAGCAGGCTTGTGGTGTGGCGACGGTTGCGGGCCGTGGTGGGGGCGCGCCGGAGACCGTGATTGAGGGGGTGACGGGTCGTACGGTTGATGGGCGGGATCCGCGGGATGTTGCGGGTGTGTTGGTTGAGCTTTTGTCCGACGCCGGTCTGCGTGAACGTCTCAGTGCCGCGGGGCGGGAGCAGGTGCAGCGGGCTTGGACGTGGGATACGCTGGGTGCACAGTTGCGGGCAGTACTTGCAGGCGATGGCGGATTGCCGGTTCGCCACAGTTGGAATTTCCGTGCATAAGTGGAATGCTGGAAGACTGTGCATGAAGCGCGCACGAGTGAGTGGAAGTTAGGGAGTACCGTGGCCGAGCAAGCAATCGTTGGATCGCTTTCCATTGGTGTGGATATCGGCGGTACGAATTTCCGTGCTGCGGTGGTTGATTCTTCAGGCGCGATTTTGCATGTGCAGCAATTGCCTACGCCGGCGAGCGTGCATGCATTGGAACAGGCGTTGGAGAATGTGATCGGCGAGTTGATCGCGCAGTTCCCTGCGGTAGCAAGCGTTGGGTTGGCTGTGGCGGGGTTTGTTGATGAGGCGCAACAAGGGGTGAGGTTTGCACCGCATTTGCCGTGGCGAAACCAAGAAATTGTGCCGAAACTTTCCCAGCGGTTGGGCTTGCCGGTGGTACTGGAACACGATGCGAACGCTGCAGCGTTGGGGGAGTATCACTTTGGTGCTGCTCAAGGCGTCAACAATTGGGTGTTGTTTGCGCTGGGCACTGGTATTGGTGGGGCGCTCATGATCAACGGGCAAATTTATCGCGGTGCATTTGGAGCAGCGCCAGAATTTGGGCATCTTACTGTCGTTCCTGAGGGGCGTTGTTGTCCGTGTGGCAAGCGGGGTTGTTTGGAGCGCTATTGTTCCGGTTCCGCGTTGCCCTTGACCGCCTATGATTTGCTGGCTGAGCGGAAATTCCCAACATCACAGTTGGCACAGCAATTTGCTGACCGTCCTGAGGGATTGACCGGACGGGCGGTGGTAGAAGCTGCTCAACAAGGCGATACCTTGGGCGTTGCGGCGGTCCAGGACATGGTGCGCTGGCTTGGTCAAGGCCTAGCCTTGGTGCATGATGTGTTCGATCCGGAGTTGATCGTGATTGGTGGGGGATTAAGCACGATTGCGCAGGACTTGTTGCCTGATGCAACCGCCATCATGGAACGCAGCATTGTTGGCGCTGGGCACCGACCAGTGGCACGTGTCGTTCCTGCAGCTTTAAGTGGCGATGCGGGTATGATTGGCGTGGCAACGCTGGCGCGACACCGCGCGTAACTCTAGCGGGGCGAACGGGAAGGGAAAACCGAGGCTATGCAAAACCGTACCTATTGGTGGCTCAAGCATGTTTTTATCGGACCGTTTCTGCGGGTGTGGAATCGTCCATTTACTCGCGGATTGGAAAAGATCCCAGCAGAAGGGCCAGTGATCCTGGCCTCGAATCACCTTGCAGTGATGGATAGCTTCTATCTGCCGCTCGTTTCCAAGCGCCAGCTCACATTCCTGGCAAAGAAGGAATATTTCACCACCCCAGGGCTAGTCGGTGGGATTCAAAAGTGGTTTTTCAGCTCGGTTGGCCAAGTGCCAATTGACCGCGATGACAAAGACTCACAGGATGCTGCCATGGCTACAGCTGTTCGCGTCCTGGAGAAGGGTGATCCACTGGGCATGTACCCGGAAGGTACTCGATCTCCGGATGGCCGTTTGTACCGCGGGAAGACTGGTTTGGCCCGCATCGCACTGCAGACTGGTGTGAAGGTGTACCCAGTTGCCATGATCAATACCCACAAGGTGAACCCAATTGGTAGTTGGATTCCACGGCCGATTCGGTGTGGTGTGTTGGTTGGGGATGCAATTGACCCTGCGGATTTCCGAGATGCAGGGGACGAGTACCAGCAAGCACGCGCCCTCACCGATCACATCATGGAAGCACTGGCGGCGCTTTCAGGCCAGGAATATGTGAAAGACTTCTACGCTGCAGACGTAAAGAAGAGTCTGGAAGCGGGATTGGGCTACCCAGCGGGAGCAGAGCCGCGCGGTCAGGCGTCGTAAATGTTGCCACGGCAACACAGGTCGGATAGGTAGGTTGAGCGAGTCAGTGACGGTAGCTGTAGCCCCTGCGCGCTCAACCACCAGAGTCGAGTGGGTGGACGCAGCCAAAGGGCTCTCCATTTTCGGGGTATGCCTCGTGCATATTGTGTCGGGTATCCCAGGGGCTTTGGACACCTGGCTCGGAGAATTATCTCGCCAACTCGACCCCATCCGAATGCCGCTCTTTTTCCTCCTATCGGGCATGTTCGCACATCGCGTACTCGAACGAACTTTGGGGGACTTGTGGTACCGCCGATTGTGGTTCCTCCTGGTGCCGTACCTGGTGTTTACTCCCATTCAGGCATATATCCGTATTTCCTTCATTGAGGAACCAACGACGTGGTTGGTCATCAAAGCCATAGTGCTCGGTGATCCCGGTCTATGGTTTCTCTATGCATTGATGGCCTACAACCTGTTCGCATGGGTTCTGCGAAACCTGCATTGGGCAGTGGCAATCGGGCTGTCCTTCCTCCCGATTCTGGTCGGCCCACTGTTGATGGACATGGTTCCACAGTGGCCACGAAACCTCCTGCAGTACTTGCCAGTCTTTATGGTGGGCCTATACGGCCGCAAGCTGTGGCTCGCGGTCGCGACCTTGGCCAATCGCTGGTGGATGTGGCTCCTGGCAGTGGCGCTCGCAGTAGGGTTCTCGCTAGCTCGAGATGCCGTCGCCGCAATCTTGATGCCCAGCGAATCACGTTGGGAATGGGCCAACATGGTGTGGTTTTCCCAAGTGCATCATCTGGCTGCCCTGCCACTGGGCGTGTTGCTCGGAGTGTTGCTCTGCAACATCCCAGGGTTGGCTTGGCTATTTCGGGCCATTGGGCACAACACGTTGCCAATCTACGCCACGCACCAGGCAGCCCTGTACTACCTCAGCAAACCAGTGATGAATATTTTGGGCGATGGCATGTGGGAGCGAATCATCGGCAGTGCAGGTATTTGTATTGTGGTTGGTGCCGTGGCAATTTGGGTTTCCAAACAACCGGTTATTGGCTGGGTGTTCCACCCGCCCGCTGTGCAAACAATCCTTGGAAGGCGCACACCGTGAAATTTTTCTATGACACCGAATTCATTGAAGACGGGTCAACCATTGACCTGATTTCCATTGGTGTGGTGTGCGAAGACGGACGCGAATTCTACGCCATCTCCACCGAATTTCGTGAGGAACTGGCAAACCCATGGGTACGCCAACACGTCCTACCGTTGCTGCCGCCAGCCAGCGATCCTGCGTACATGT
>JBHAQQ010000013.1:0-2800 GCA_041830435.1 Corynebacterium sp. | reverse complement strand
GTTCGCTTTCCCATGCTCCGTGATAGCAAGGTACAGCTCAGCGCACGCCAGCGAATCATTCAGCGCGTTGTGCGCACCGTAATGTGGCAGGTTGTAGCGCTCGCGGACACGAGGGAGGCGGAGATCTTCACCGCGGGGGTAGGTGCCCATTTTTTCCATGTGACGCCGTTCCAATGCCAACGTATCCACAATGGGCACTTTCAGTCCCGAGCCAAAGTGTTTCCTTGACAGGGCGGAAAGAAAGTCCCGTTCAATCGGCGCGAAGTGTACCAGCATCGCTCGACCCTGGAGTGCAGTGAGCAGTGCGGCCAGCGCCTCATCGGGCGCAACTCCTTGTGCGAGTTGTTCATCCGTGAGACCGTGAATCGTGGCAGAGTTTCCCACCGATGCTGCCCCATCGGTGTTGATGAGGTAGTAGCCAGCTCCCGCAAGATCGATCTGCCGGCCATTAACAGGTACCCAGCCCATCGACAACACGCGGTCGGTTGCCGGGTCAAGGCCGGTGGTCTCAATATCCACGGCGAGCAATGGCAGGTCGGTCAACGGGGTGCTTCCCCGTGGCGATGCCACGGCATAGAAA
Source organism: Corynebacterium sp. (assembly GCA_041830435.1). Classification (GTDB taxonomy): domain Bacteria; phylum Actinomycetota; class Actinomycetes; order Mycobacteriales; family Mycobacteriaceae; genus Corynebacterium. The sequence goes on along the minus strand of JBHAQQ010000013.1, from coordinate 2,220 downwards.
TCGGCAAGGGCGCCCTGTGCTTGACGGGGCCCTTTCCGTTGGAACATGGATTGAAAAATGCTCAACTGATTGCCTTGCGAAAAATCATCGGGTGACAGCAACTGCCACTAAGCGGTGCGTTAGATGCTTGCGTTAAATGCTACGGACTGGGTATTTCAAGCTCAACGCATTTTGCATGCTCTTAATGACATGGAACGCATCGCGAAGGTGCTCCCGGTCGAGCTTGCTGAGTTGCTCCGGATTGATGTGATAATCCGGATCTTTGCCCTCGCGAACTTGTTCTGCTTGGTGCCGCAAGGTGACGGTTGTGAGGAACTCCAGCGCGGCGCTCAGATCTGCTGCGCTTCGTGCAGATACGGCAGTCTTGCCATCCTTTGCCTGCCAGGTACTTGCAGTGTGAATACGGCCTTGGCTTCCCAGCACATCACTGCCGCTCACAATGGCAAACAATCGGGCCATCTGTACCAAGGCCGCGGTGCCACCTTTTTTGACATTCAGTGTGTTCTTGTACGCTCCCGAACGGTCCACAACCAATCCACGGAAGAATCCAAGTGGTGGTTCGCGGCGCGCAGCAAGCGCCGCGAGGTGCGCGTGGAGTCGCGGAGCGCCCATTGCAGATTCCATTGCTTGGGCATGCACTGCCTCTGCCATGGCCTTATCGCCATGGATTGGGCGCATATCGAAGAACGTTTGGGCATACAGCAACGCGTCGCCTTCTGGGGCGGTGATCCAGCCATGGAACGCATTTCGCCATTCACTGACAGTCATCCGCCATTGTGGATTCGACGCCATCATGTCGCCCGGACATAGCTCCTGACCAGCCGTTGCAAGACCCTGGCACACAAACTCACTGAGCTGTGCAAAATACTGGCCGTGTTCCTGTGGGGAGTAGGCGTCGGACAAAATGAGTGCGTTATCTTGATCCGAAGCGAGCCCCATTTCCCGACGTCCCTGGCTACCCAACACCACGAACGCATACGGTACCGGCGGTGCGCCGAGCGTAGCTTCGGCGAGCTGCAGCAACTTGCGGGCCATCGCGTCTGCAACAACCGTGAGGAGACCAGTTACTTCACTAGGGCTAGCACCCCGTTCGATAAACCGAACCGCCATCTGTTGTGCCTCGTCATATACCTCCGCCATTGCCTCCGGGGTATCCCGGCGCGACAGATCGCTGGTGAGGTACAACGGGTTGGCTTGCAGCAGGCGCATGATGTCAGGCGCGGTGACAATGCCAGTGATCTTGCCCCCATCAACAACCGGCAAGTGATGGATGTGCAACTCGGTAAGCAGCAGCAACGCCTCGAATACCATCTGCTCGCTGGAGACGGTCGCGAGGTTTCTGGCCATGATGGTCTCAACTGGCGCGTCGATAGAGGTTCCTGATGCCACGACTTTGCGCATGTCGCGGTCGGTGATGATGCCACAAAGTTGGCCCTCGAGGCTTCCCCCGGTCACGACGAGAAGGGACGAAACGTCTTTCTCGCCCATGATGCGAGCAGCTTCCTGCAGGCTGACTTCTGGAGCGATGTGCGCAGGGTTAGGGATTTTGAACGAACCAATTTCGATTCGGAGGGCGTCGGAATGCGCCTCTTGTTGGAGGCGGTCGGCTGCGGCGCGGATGCGTGTGGATAGGCCGGCATAGTAGCGCAGCAGTTCCGGGCTTTGCGCCGCGAGCTCATCAAAGGCTGCGCGTGGCAGGCGCATGAGCAAGGAGTCTTCTACACAAACAATGGTGTAGATAGAGGTGGTGATGTCTTCCCCGGCTTCGGGTGTGTCAGTGGCAATCCCGTTGCCCGGTGCGGCCAACGTTGAGTAGCCGAAGGAGCGGCCAGCTTCTCGGCGGTCGAGGAGCACCCCGTCGCCATCGAGGACGTCTACTGCACCCGAACGTACGACGTACAGGAAGTCATTGCGTTCACCTGCTGTGATGATGGTGTCACCGCGGCGGGAATACATTACCTCCATGTTGGATCCAGCGAACGCCAGCGCCGCTTCACTCAGTGTGGAAAACGGCGCGTGTTCTGCTAGAAATCGGCGGACTTCCTCAATCTCAACGCTCATACGTTCATCGTACAACCTTCAGGGTTTACAAAGCTTGAACCGCAGCTGCGATGCGATCGCCAACTTCCGAGGTCCGGATCGGTGAACCATCGCGGGAGCCAGCTTCTTCGAGTACTGCTTGTTCAATCTTTTGGGCGTTATCCTCGTCGCCAAGGTGGC
>JBHAQQ010000012.1:0-5053 GCA_041830435.1 Corynebacterium sp. | reverse complement strand
CTCCTCGGAAACCATCAATGCTGCGTTGAAAGGCTTTGCTGACGCGGAATCCGACGGAATTATCCAGTTCTCCATCGGTGGCGCCGAGTTCGGTTCCGGTCTGAATGTGAAGAACAAGGTTGCTGGTGCCTGCGCACTGGCAGCGTTCGCGCACGAAGCGGCGAAGCATTATGGGGTGAACGTTGCGCTGCACACCGATCACTGCCAGAAGGAAGTGTTGGACGATTTTGTTCGCCCACTGTTGGCGATCTCCCAGCAGCGTGTCGACGCTGGTGAGCTCCCACTGTTCCAATCGCACATGTGGGATGGCTCTGCTGTGCCAATCGACGAGAACTTGGAAATCGCACAAGAACTGTTGGCAAAGTCCCGCGCAGCGAACATCATCCTTGAGGTTGAAATTGGTGTTGTTGGTGGCGAAGAAGATGGTGTTGAAGCAAAGGCTGGCGCCAACTTGTACACCACTGAAGAGGACTTCCTGAAGACCATCGATGCACTTGGCACCGGCGAAAATGGTCGCTACCTGTTGGCTGCCACGTTCGGCAATGTGCATGGTGTGTACAAGCCAGGCAACGTGAAGCTACGCCCAGAGGTACTGGACATGGGTCAAAAAGCTGCCGAGAAGAAGCTCGGCCTGGCGGCGGGTTCGAACCCATTCGATTTTGTGTTCCACGGCGGATCCGGTTCCGAAAAAGAAAAGATTGAAGAGTCGCTGCGTTACGGTGTGATCAAGATGAACGTGGACACTGATACGCAGTACGCGTTCACTCGCCCAGTAGCAGCGCACATGTTCTCGAACTACGATGGTGTGCTGAAGGTAGACGGCGAAGTGGGTAACAAGAAGACCTACGATCCACGCTCTTACCTGAAGAAGGCTGAAGAGGGCATGGCTGCCCGCGTTGTTGAGGCTTGCCAGGACTTGCACTCAGCAGGCACCTCAAAGCGTTAAGAAGTCGCTAGAATCACCCTTGTGAACCTATCCCCAGCAGAGCTTCCAAGGAGCACATCTACCGCCGTGGTTGGATCCATTCGGCGCATTGTGGGTGTGCTCATGGCTGTGCTGGGGCTTCTTTGGATGTCCACCGCTGTATGGCCAAGTAGCGCCAACGGCATCCCAAATTTGCCAGCGATCCAAGCCGTGGCCTTTGTAGGAGCCGGCATGGCCGTCTCTGGATTTGCATTGCTGATTCGTCCGCGCCGGGCCATTGCGGTGATGCTGCTATTTGCCATTGCGCTGGTGTTGGTGCCCCGCATGGGCACCATAAGTTGGTTTGAACCTCGCCCGAATGTGCGAGTGATGAGCATCAATACGTTCTTGGGGGAGGCAGATGATGCATCCATTGCGGAAGCTGTCGCCCGTGTCCGACCGGACGTGCTGGCGCTCATTGAAACGAATCAGCGAGAGGTGGACAGCGTTGCCCAAAGAACCGGATTTGTGGCGGTAAGTCAGGTAGAGCCCGGGGAAGGCGGGGCGGATGGAGTGGCGCTGCTGGTGAACCGCAATGGGCGCCTCGCGTCCTTTGCGGCGCTCGGCGGCCCAGGTTCGGTCAATGGGATTGGTGCTGGACCAGCAAGTGTGTCCTACGAGGAGGAGCTCACCCGCTTCCAAATGCCGATTCTTAATCTGCCGAATTGGCATCGTTCCGGGTCGCGCGCTGGGGCGATCGCCGGGCGACAAGTTGCCATTGCGGCTGTGCATCCTGTGGCGCCGCTCGGAAATGATCAACCCGCCTGGAACACTGAACTGCACAACCTGGTGCGGTGGAGCAGTTCCGAGGCTACGCGGCGAGGGGTGATTCTGATGGGGGATTTCAACGCCACCCGGTGGCATCCACAGTTCCGGTCGTTTACTCGTCTGGAGGACTGCGTTGGTCACGCGGCTGCCCGCCCAACGTGGCCTGCGCAATTCCCGGTGCTTCGTTTGGATCATGTGATGACCAATGGAAACTGTGGCGATGCTGGCACCATACGCATTGACGGAAGTGACCATCGGGCAGTGTGGGCCGATATTGCTTTTAAGGATTCTCAACAATGAGCGCAGAACCAGAACGTCATTCAGTGCATGGCCAAGCAGCCAAGCAGGAGGATTTGCGCAGTTGGGGTGGTTCTGGCGGGAAGGGTAAAACCGGTGTGCGGGCAGCTGCGCGCGCACTGGCCCCAATCGCCCCAATTCGGGGCGCACTGCGCACCCGCGAGACGTTGATTTTTGCCATTCAGGCAGCGATTGCAGCGGGGTTGGCGTTGTGGGTTGCTGATCATTTGGGTTCCCATGAGCAGACCTTTTTTGCCTCCATTGCGGCGGTGATCTGCGTGGGTGTTGCCGGTGGACGTCGGCTTCGGCGTACGTTTGAACTGGCGTTGGGGGTTGCGGTGGGTATTGGTATTGGTGACTTTGTGATTAGCCACACCGGTACCGGATATTGGCAGGTGGCGCTGGTGGTATTGCTGGCGATTACCGCCGCAACGTTTGTGGATCGTTCACAGGTTGTGGCCATGCAGGCGGCGACCACTGGGGTGTTGATTGCGACGATTCTGCCTCCGAGTGAGGGACAGACGTGGGTACGTATGATCGACGCGCTGGTTGGTGGCGCGGTGGCCGTAGTGGTGATGGCGATCATTCCGAATTCGCCATTGCGTCCAGCCCGGCGGATGATGAGTGTGCTCCTGGCGAAGGCGGCGTTGGTGCTTGATGAGGTGGCTGTGGGCGTGGATGAGCGTGATGCTGAGCGGATTCGCTCGGCACTGCAGGAAGCTCGGGGTACCCAGGGGCAAATCAATACCTTGCTGGATAGCGCTGATGGTGGCGCGGAGATGATCGCGGTGAGCCCGCTGTATTGGAATGCACGGCGGCACAATGAAACGATGGAGCGCCAGCTTGCCCCGGTGGATAACATGATGCGCAATACGCGTGTGTTGGCGCGGCGGGCGGCTGTGCTGATCGCTGATGGGGTGGAACCTCATGAGGATTTGGGGTTGTTGCTGCACGCGTTGGCTAATGAGGTGGGCCATTTGTCGGAGGTGTTTGCGCAGGGTGGTACGCGTGGGTCGCGGAGTCAGACGGTGGAGATTCCAGAGATTGCTCGTTCGTTGCAGCGGTTGGCGGCGCGTACGCCGTTGAGTGTGGCTGAGGGGACTGGGTTGTCGGGGATGGTGGTGTTGGCGCAGATCCGTTCGATCATTGTGGATTTGTTGGAGGTGTGTGGTTGGTCGAACGAGTCGGCGAAGGCCAGCTTGGCCCCGACGGTTGAGTCGCCTGATGTGCCGCCGGAGGTGTGGTACTAGCGATTTTCGGGTGGTTCGTTTCCCGGGTGGTTGTTGAGCCTGGTTTTAGTTCCTGACAAATTGGCCGTCCCGGAGGTGCCGGTAGAACGTTGCGGAGTTCAGTGGCCGTGGGTGGGGGATGCCATCTCGCACGACGCGGATGTCTTGGCCCCCGGCTTGTGCTGCCCGGCCTTGGAGGACGCGCGGTGGGTGCTTGGCAGCGTTTGCATTGCTGAATAGTGCGCTGAGGGTTGCGCGGATCCCGCGAGGTTTGGTTGATTGGGGTGGTTTCGGCAGTTGGACTGCCATGATGCCGGGGGCGGTGAGTGTTGGTGCGAGTCGTACCCCAACGTAGGGGTTGTGGTCTGCGCTGGTTGCGTCGCCTACGAAGTAGAGCTGGTCGGAGTCGACCACAACTTCGCCAATGAGTGTGTTCGGCTGTGGGTTTTCCTGTGGGCTTTCCTGTGTGCTTTCTTGTGTGGATGCTTGGGCGGGCCCGGTGATTTCAGCTTGTCCGAGGATCGCGTGTCCATGGTCGTCACGCACGAGTGGCGTTGGTTGCGCGGGTGCGTGACGGGCAAAGTCGAGCGCTTCGGCAAAGGTGTGGTGTGGTGGTAGTCCCCAGATGGTGGCGACTGGGGAGGCTGGGTTGAGGGGGATGTAGGCGAGTTCGGTGAAGAGGGCGTCGACCCTCATCAATTTCGACGCCACTGCCGCGAGCGCCGCGTCCGTTCCGGCGACGATTATGCGAACGCTTTCGCTGGTTGGGTGCGGGTCGGGTTGAGGCGCTGCTTGGTGGGGGACGTCTGGCTGTTTGGCGATGTCGTCGAGCGAGGGGGTGTGGCCGGTGACGAATTCCTGGTGGAAGGTGTTAATGAAGGCCAGTTCGCTGCGGGTGGGGATGTCGCTGAGTTCGCGGATTGCTAGTGATGCTTGGGCGGTGCTGGGTTCGGTGGTGCTGGTTTCGGCGGTGAGAGGTAGGGCTTCCTGGTGGTGCGTGTGTGCTTCTGGGCCGCAGAGGAGGAGCATGTGCATGGCTGAAGCGTATCACTTGGGGTGGTGTTGGGGGTAGTTGGGGGCTGTGTAAAAGTGCACGTCAGGAGTTGTTTGGGGGAAAGTTTTTGGGAAAAAGTACGCAAGCCGTGCGATGTGCGGGTTCGTGGTTTATGTTTGTATCACAAGTGAAATAGAGACGTGCATCACATTGATTATGTTTGTATATCAACGGACACGGTCGTGAAATTTCACTGCGAATGAATTCGCAACACACGCGACTTGACTGACAAGAAGGAATGACATGGCCTCGAAGAAAATCCGCCGCGGCGCAATTGCAGCTGCTACTGTCTCAGCACTCGGCTTCAGCATGCTGAACATTGCTCAATCCGCCGCTGAACCAACTGAAACCTCCTTGACCCTCACTTGTGTCCTGGTCCTTCCAGCTCTAGACCCAATTGGGCTGGAAGCTGTCGCTTCTGCAACCATCGACGGCCCGGACTCGTTGGAAGTAAATCAAGTTGGCAACTACACCATCTCTCTCGGTGACTTAGTTGTAGAAAACTCCATGCTTTCTCTCGTGGATCACGTGGAGATCGAATCTTCGAGCATCAGTGTAGATCTGACGGATGGTTCCGCAGCTACCAATCTTCCGGGCAATGTCGAAGTTGCAGGAAACACGGTGAGCGTACTGGACAACCTCAACGCTGATCTGGATAAGGCGGGAGCAACGCTCACCATTTCCCAGGTGGATGACGTGCAGATCTCCTTGGTAGGAAAGCAAGCTGGCGTGATCGAAGCG
>JBHAQQ010000011.1:0-2880 GCA_041830435.1 Corynebacterium sp. | reverse complement strand
CGGGCTTGGGCAACCTTGGAGTCATAATCTGCTTGACCTTGCCAGTATTGCTGCACTTGGTCACATGTGATTTGTCCTGCCGGAAGTGCGGCCAACGCCCGATCGATAGCGTCGGCAGAAGCTACAGGTACAAAGCCGATCGACATGATAGTTGCGGTTGCGAGAGCCGCCAGCGGACGACGAGAAAAACTGCGAGGGAAAAGAGTCATGCACGCCAGTGTAGACCAATCGACGCCGGCCACTGCATCGCCCGGCGCAGCGCCAGCACAATGTCGCGGGAAGAACTTCCACGACAAGGTATCTGAAACCGCCAGAGAACCACCCGAAAACGGGCCTAGAAAAGAGCCATCGCCAGTTGTGTACGCGCATGAATGACATCTGGGTTATCAGATTCAAACATGCCAAACAGCTCAAACAGTCGAGCCTTGGCAGCTTCACGACGCTCCCCTGGCCCGCTACGAACTTCATCCAACAGCACCGAAAAGGCGGGCGCGGCGTTTCCTTCAATCATCAGCCGATCAGCTTGTGCCAATGGACCTTGAGCATCCTCTTGGCTAGTCTCCTGCAAACGCATCAACAACACTGCCTGTGCTCTGGCAGCGGTCGCCTCAGAATCACGTGGATGTTCTGCCAAGACTTGGTCATACAACGCAATTGCTCCAGCGATATCCCCTGCATCAACGAGTGCTGCAGCTTCGTCCATCCGTGGATCTACCGGAGCCTCCGAAGTAAAACCAGGAAGCTTGCCTTCGACAGCTTGCAGCAAGGTACCCAACCACGTGCTGAGCTGGTCAATAGGTTCCACACCCTCAAACTGCGTCAGCGGACGGCCAGCGGCAAGGGCGATCGTGGTAGGAATTTGCTGCACCCCAAAAGCTTGAGCAATCTCCGGATGGGTATCGACATCCACATAGCGGAACAGCCACTTCACCTGCTCTGGCTCACGCACGTCCTGCATATTCGCCATGCGCTCGAAATCCGCGCGCATCTGGACAATTTGCTCTGCACGCGAGGAGCCACACAGTGCCACAACCAGCACCTTGGTGGAAGGAACAACGAGATCGTCCTCAAAGCGCTCCGGAGTGCTCAATGCAGTCAATGCCGGAATTGCCGGAGCCCCTTCCGCACCGTTTTCCAAGGCACCACGAGCTGCCGCGGCTGGTTTCTTCAGCTGACCCAAATCTACTGCGCCTGCTACAAACTTTGGTTGCGTCATTACAATTCCTTCCAAACCTTTCCGATCTTCCTGATCTTGCTACTATTCGTCCTACTCCCAGGCGATCAGGGTTGTTCGCTGCCTAAAGAATCCCAGGGCCTGTGCTTATCCCGCCCCCTAGAATAGGCGCAACTCCTGAGAATCAGCTCCGCGCATGGCGTCATAATCGAGCACCACGCATCGAAAGCCTCGATCCTCCGCCAAGGTTCGCGCTTGTGGCTTGATCTCTTGTGCAGCAAACACACCTTCAACAGGGGCCAGCAGCTCATCGCGGTTCAAGAGCTCAACATAGCGCGTCAATTGCTCCACACCATCAATTCCCCCACGACGTTTCACTTCTACAGCAACCGTTGTCCCATCAGCGTTGCGGCTAAGGAGATCTACGGGACCAATTGGGGTAGCGTACTCCCGGCGAATTAGCGTATAGCCTTCCCCCAGCAATTCAATCTGCTCTGCTAACAGTTCTTGCAGATGGGTTTCCACACCATCCTTCTCCAGACCAGGATCCACACCCAGATCATGCTCAGAATCGTGCAGCACCTGGAACAGCTGGATTCGCAGCTGCTCCCCTTTCTTGTTCTCCACCACCCACAGCTGTTCAGCCTCTGGTGCTACGTCTTCCCGTGCATGACCCGAATCCAGTACCTCTTCTGTCAGGAAGCATGGTGGGGTCATCCAGTTCAACGGCTTATAAGCCCGATCGTCGGCATGAATAGAAACCGACCCATCTGACTTCACCATTACCAAACGAGTCGCGCGTGGCAAATGGGCCGACAACCTACCCACATAATCCACCTGGCACTCAGCAATTACGAGACGCATAACTCACAACCCTATCAGCCTCGCTGCCCCCAGTTCGAGAACCTCACCCAGCGAACGAGCAAACACCCCGTTTACTACCGGGGTTTACTACCGGGATTGCCGAAAGCCGCGGGAAAGTACCACTCGCCGTTCAGAGGGGCAGCTTTCCAACCACGCAACCAACGCAGTGTCCACCTGTTGTGGAATGGCCAATTCCAAATGCTTTCCCCCGGCGGCAAGTTCCACAATGTGCACGCCATCTTCCAATATTTGACGCTCAGCTCCCACCGGCTGGCGTCGAGACAAAATCTCGGTGTTACTCCGACTCAACAAAGCATCTGCCATTGGCCGCAACGAACGAACCTTAAACAAGCGCGCGGTGGTTCCAGAACAAATAAGAACCCCGTGGCGCCAGTGCCGACCTTCCGGACTCGGAAGATCCCGCACCACCACGGGGAACCCTTTGCTTCGCAGCGCAAGAAATCGCCAGCCGACCGCCACCATTCCGGTGGCAACAAGCACCAACATTGTTGCAACAATTGGAGACATTACGACCCGATTCTCTCTTCTCTTAATCGAATAATCTACGCCGAGTTCTGCAAAGTAACAAGAGCTTGAAAGTGAAGTGTTGCACATACAACACAGCGCCCGTGAACAACCACGGGCGCCATGAGGCAGACACTCCTAGAACAGGCCCTTGCCTGTGTAGGTGTTATCGAGGAACTGCGGACCGGCAAACAAGCTAATGATCCAGTTCAGTATCTTTAAGAGCATGTCAGGTAGCCAAGTAAAGGCACTGAGAATTTGCTCCAGAACACTGTGGTCCGTAGAGAGTACGCCATCCACTCGCGGAACTGTGCTGG
>JBHAQQ010000010.1:0-11646 GCA_041830435.1 Corynebacterium sp. | reverse complement strand
GTGTGGATGTGTTTGAGCGTGATTTGCCGGCTGCGGTGGAGCGGATCCGGGCGGATTTGTCTGGCTATGCGGCGCGGGCGCGGGCAAGCGTGGAGGGGAAGACGTGGCGGAAGCGCTGTGAGCAGCTGATGGGCTACTACTTGGAGGCGATTGAGTTGCAGCAAGTTACGCCGAGTGTGCACCGGTATTTTGCGCCGATGTTGGCTGCCGGATAAGGCTGCGGTGGTTGTGCCGGTGTAACGAGGCGGTGCTTGGCAGGGTAGGATTGCTAGCGTGTCAAGGGCAAGCCTGGAAAAGAAACCTCATGAAGTAGCGTCGATGTTCGATGAGGTGGGTAAGAATTATGACCTCACGAATACGATTTTGAGTTTTGGTCAGGATCGCGTGTGGCGGAAGCGAACCCGACAGCGGTTGGATCTTGCTCCGGGGGATTTGGTGTTGGATCTAGCTGCGGGTACGGGCATTTCTACGGAAGAGCTAGCCACCAGTGGGGCGACGTGTATCGCTGCGGATTTCAGTTTCGGCATGCTGGTTGCGGGGAAACATCGGGATGTGCCGATGGTCTGCGCCGATGGTACGAATTTGCCGTTTGCGGATAATACGTTTGATGCGGTGACGATCAGCTACGGGTTGCGCAATATTGTGGATTTCCGGGCTGGTTTGCGGGAAATGGCGCGCGTCACGAAGCCAGGGGGCAAGCTCGTGGTGGCAGAGTTTTCCACTCCGGTGGTACCGATTTTTTCGACGATCTATAAGGAATATTTGATGCGCCTGTTGCCGGCGGTGGCGAAGGTTGTGGCGTCGAATCCGAGTGCATACGTGTACTTGGCGGAGTCGATCCGTGCGTGGCCAACGCAGGAGGAGTTGGCGGCGGAGATCGCCAAGTGCGGTTGGAAAGACGTGGGGTGGCAGAACCTCACAGGTGGGATTGTGGCGCTGCATAGCGCGACGGCAATCTAACCCACGCAATTGTCCACCGGTGTGCGGTTTCCAGTGTGCGGTTAGCGTGAGCCGAAGCCCGCTCGCGCTGCGGTTTGTGCGGTTAGCGGGTGCCGAAGAGCGGGCGTGCGTCTGCTGCGAGGAGTGAATCTGCGCCGCGGAGGAGGGCGCCCGCGCCGAGCCAGAGGCGGCCTGCGAGGTCGGTATCTTCCGGTGTGACGAGATTACCCATCAGGCGCGCGGCAGATCCCATAAGAATTGGTGCCAATGGGCCGCGGAGACCGATCGGGCCAATGGCTCCCATGAGCCCCGGCATGGTCAATACGATGGCCAGGCGACGAGACAGGGAGAAGGCGTTGCCGTATTCCTTCCGCAGGCGCGCTGGCCACATGTATGTCAGGCCGTCGAGGTTGCGTTGCGCGTCGGGGAGGAGTTCTACCAGCAGCTGTGCGGATTCGAGGGCGTAGTCGATGCCTTCGCCGTTGAGTGGGTTGATGAGTGCGGCGGCGTCGCCGATGGTGGCCCAATTGGGGCCAGATACACGACTAACGGCCCCGCCCATTGGCAGGAGGGCGCTGGCAACGTGTTGGGGTTCTCCTTCGATGGACCACAGGTCGCGCACCTGGTTGGCGTAATCGGCGAGGAGGCGTTTAGTATTCACGGTTACTGGTCGGGAGGCCGTGGCGAGTGCACCGCAGCCCAGGTTCGCCCGTCCGTTGCCCAGGGGGAACATCCACCCGTATCCGGGTTGCGCGGCGGCGTGTTTGTCGCTGCCGCGCAGTTCCAGGTGGGAGTGAATCCAGGTGTCGTTTCCAGCGGGAGTGTCAACATATGATCGTGCTGCAACTCCGTGCACGAGGGAGCGGAGCCAGCGCACGCCGAGTTGCTTGCTGACGTGGCTGCGGGCACCTTCAGCGAGGATGAGGTAATCGCAACTGATGCGGGTGGGGGTTGCGCTGCGATCGCTGGTGCCTCGGTGGCTGACTGGGATGGCGTGGACTGCTTGGATGGCGCCGCCGGAGCCTGCCCCGGCAGCGCCGGTTGCATATTCCACGGAGAGGACTTTCCAGCTGCTGTAGATCTGTGCGCCCGCGTGGACGGCTGCTTCGGCGATGCCGGCGTCGAGGGTTTCGCGGGCGACGGCGGTGCCTTGGGCGGGGAAGGTGTTGTGCGCTGGCCAGGGGGCAGTGACTGATCCGCCGAAGCCGTGCAGTTTCAATCCCTGGATTCGTGGTCCTTGGGAGATGGCTTGGCTCAGCCGAGTTTGCTGTGTCGGCTGTGTTTGCTGGTCCTGCAGGTTGAGCAATGCTGCGATTGCGCGCATGGCGCGGGGCGTGAGTCCATCGCCGCAGGTTTTGTCACGGCCGGTTGGCCACACTGGGGCCATGTCGAGGGCTACCACATCCCATCCTGCGCGGGCGGCGTGGAATGCTGCGGCGGCGCCAGCTGGGCCCGCACCCACGATGAGGATTTGCGTCCTGCTTGGTGGGTGGTGGTGGCTGCCGGAATTGGTTTGTGAAGCGCTCATCAGCCCCCATTCTTCCACAGGGGGCCGGGTGCGGTACGCTGGGGAGAGTTAAAATTTGCCTGGATACCTTTAGGGACTGGACCAAACACAACAATGGGCACGCATACGGCAGCTAATATTCCCACCCCGGTTGCACCTGACCTGGGAAGTGAGGAGCTCAACGCGGCACTGACCGCTGGTTTGCAGCGCGCGGAGGAATTTCTGCACGAGCGCTTGGCACAGGGCGAGGACTTCTTGGTGGACAAGATTAGTCATTTGGCGCTGGCTGGTGGGAAGCGTTTCCGTGTGATGTTTGCGCTGTTGGCGGCGATGTATGGTCCGCGCGCGGCGGCTGATGAGGTGCGCAATGCGGCTGTGGTGGTGGAGTTGACGCATTTGGCGACGCTCTATCACGACGATGTCATGGATGAAGCTGATCGACGCCGGGGCGCGCAGTCAGCGAACGCCCGGTGGAGTAATTCGATTGCGATCCTGGCTGGCGATTTCTTATTCGCGGTGGCGTCGGACATTATGGCTGATTTGGGTGCGGAGACAGTGAAGCATTTCGCTGCCACGTTTGGGGAGCTGGTTACGGGTCAGATGCGGGAAACCGTGGGGCCAAAGGAGGGGCAAGATCCGATTGAGCACTACCTGCAGGTGATTCAAGAGAAGACTGGTGTGCTCATTGCGTCTGCTGGTTTCTTGGGGGCCTTGCATGCGGGTGCGGATCCGGCACATCGGGATGCGTTGTATGCGTTCGGTCGGCACATGGGGCAGGTGTTCCAGATTGTGGACGACATCATTGATATCTGGTCGGATCCGAAGGATTCCGGCAAGGTGCCAGGTACGGATCTTCGGGAGGGTGTGTTCACGCTGCCAGTGTTGTACGCGTTGCGTGAGGACAGTGCGGAAGGACAGCGCCTCCGGGAGATTTTGGTGGGGCCTGTTGGGGATGATGCGTTGGTGGCTGAGGCGTTGGGTCTGATCCGAGCTTCTCGTGGGCGTGCGCAGGCTGAGGCTGTGGTGCGGGAGTATTGTGATTTGGCGGAGGCTGAGTTGGCGAAGTTGCCGGCGGGGGATGTGACTGATGCGTTGCGTACCTTGTTGGAGTTTTCCCTGCAGCGGTTGGGGTGATTCCCTGCGGGCTCTTGCCGGGAGTCGAGGTGCGGTGGGGGAAGTTCCTGTGCTGTGAGCCTTCTAATGGCCTATTAACCTGGGGATTTGCATTGTGGGTGGGGGTTGCGTGTAACATGCATATCGCACCTGAAAACGTGCACGCCAGATTGCCCGAGCGGCCAAAGGGAGCGGATTGTAAATCCGTCGGCATTGCCTACGTTGGTTCGAATCCATCATCTGGCACAGGCTAACCGCCCGTGAAATTCATCGAGAATTCGCGGGCGGTTTTGTATTGCTTGCGCATGGGGAGCGGTAGGCGTGCCTGATGGTTGGTGCCGGTCGCGTAGATGTCAGGTAATTGCGAGTGAAATATGGCTGTTACCTGTGGATTTGTTTTATTTCTGCAATTTGGTTAAGCTAATCGAGTCTTACTAAGGCAAGCAAGTAAATGGATAGCTTCCATAGCTTGTAGACGAAGTAGATATTGCCCCCTTAGCTCAGTCGGCAGAGCGTTTCCATGGTAAGGAAAAGGTCGCCGGTTCGATTCCGGCAGGGGGCTCTGTCAATAGTTGGAATTGTCCAAAATGCTTTCGCGTTTGCATGTTCCAGCGGATTGACGAACGTGGCGGTGTAGCTCAGCTGGTTAGAGCGCACGACTCATAATCGTGAGGTCGGGGGATCGAGCCCCCCCCACCGCTACCACTAACGGTCCTTAAGCTTCTGCTTGAGGGCCGTTCTTCGTTAGTCGCAGCAGGCAGTTCGGTTCGTGCTGCAGCAGGCGTGGTGGAATTGCCGCTTTCAGTGGCTTACCGGTTGGCGCATCAGCATCAATTACCTATGCGCAAGCGGCGATGAAAAACCTCGGCAGAATCTGTCGAAGTAGAGGGATTATGGCTGCAAGGTCTGGCTCTGAAATTAGGAGAGTCGCATGACAAAGAGCAGCATCAGCACATTACTAACGGCGTTAGGCCTGGCATTGGCAATGTGGGGGCTTGGTTCAAGCGGATTTTTAGCTGCCGTATCCTCGAAATGTTAAAACCGATCCCTCCGAGAAAATCATCATAGTAAGTGGTAGTCAAAGGTATGAAAAAAAGAAATTCAACAGCTCGGCGACTTGCATGGGTGCTCGCAATCTCCAGCGCAATAGTGTTTGCACTTGGCATTATAAGAGTGACTTCTATGGAAGTAATCGAATGGAGAATTTACCCTGAGTTCTTCATAGCGACCACACTTGCTGTTTTTTCCCTATCGTTCTTCAGACACGATAATTGAGTTCAACAGCGTCGGGGGTCAAGTCCTTGGAAGTGGTGTATCTGTCCTTTCTGAATTGGGGTCAGTGTCAGGGGTGTTGTTGGGGTCCGGCTCGGGTGTGATGTCGGTTCATTAGGCTGCTTCCTCGATGGCTTTCTCGCCGGTGGCGTTGATGGTCTTGGCGGCGATGAGGTCTCGGGTTTGTTCCAGGCTTACGAGCGACATGTAGCGCTTTTGCTGGATCCAATCGTCATGCTGTTCTGCTAGTACCGCTCCTACAAGACGGATAACGGCAGAGCGGTTAGGAAAGATTCCCACGACGTCAGTGCGCCGGCGAATCTCACGGTTCAGACGCTCCGTTGGATTATTTGACCACACCTTCGTCCATACAGATTTTGGCGTATTGGTAAAAGCGAGGATTTCATCTAAGGATTCCTCCACATAGTCAGCTACCTCGGGGAAACGCTCGTTGCAGAACTCAACGACCTCCCGAGCCTGGTCCCAGGTAGCTTGTGCGTTTGCTTGTTGGAACATGGAGTGAAACATTCCCGATAGGGTTGTCCACTGGCGTTTCGACACCTTTGATGAGAGGTTCTTGGCAAAATGCGTGCGGCAGCGCTGCCAGCTTGCGGTAGGCAGCACCTGCCCTACAGCGGCCTGGATTCCCAGGTGAGCGTCACTGGTAACGAGGTAGACGTCACCAAGACCGCGGGCTTTGAGGTCTTGGAAGAACCCGGTCCATGATTCCACGGACTCTGATGTGGCTACCTGCATGCCCAGGAGTTCTCGGTAGCCATCGTTGTTGACGCCGGTAGCAATAAGCACGCTGGTTTTGACCACGCGGCCGCCTTCGCGAACTTTCATCGTCAACGCATCGCAGGACAAGTAGTAGTAAGGGCCGCTATCTAGAGGGCGGGTGCGGAACTCATTGACCATCGTGTCGAGTTCCTTGGCCATATCTGAGACCTGGGACTTTGATAGATTGTTGATGCCCAAGGTGGCGACGAGATCGTTCATGCGTCTGGTGGAGACTCCCTTGAGGTAGCACGTGGCAATAACAGTGGTGAGTGCTCGTTCTGTGCGGCTGCGTCGTTCAAGGAGCCAATCGGGGAAGAAAGAACCGGTCCGAAGTTTAGGGATTGCCAGGTCAATAGAGCCCACCCTGGTATCAAGTTGGCGGCTGCGGTAGCCGTTGCGCGTGTTGGTTCGTTGCGGCGAGACGGTGGCGTAGTCGGCGCCGCAGACGCTATCAGCCTGGGCTGAGAGAATCTGATTGATGAAGTCAGTGAGCATCTGGCGCATCAAGTCTGGAGAGGCTTGGGTAAGTAATTCTTCGAGATACGCGGTTGGATCGATATGATGGGGGTCAGCGGCCATCGCAGGTACATTCCTTTCGGGGATAGGTAGAAGTTGATTCGAAAGGTACCCGTGATGGTCGCCTTGTTCTAAACCGGTACGAGACTTACCGCGGGCTACAGATACACCACACTAAAGGACACGACCCACGACGTCTAAAGGGGCGGCGCCAACCGAGAAGGGTTGGTGTCGTCCCCTTTTTTATCAAAATCGCTAGTTTTTATAACAACGATGCCCTTCCAGCTCTGCTAAATTATAAAAATCGCTCATTTTGATAATTAAGTGGGCTTGTTCACGGGGCTAAATTATCAAAATCAGCCATCTTGATAAATAAGAACCTTGGTTCTTGGAAACAGAATGGAGGACAGAATGGATTACCGGACGCTGAAATCTGCTTTCCACATGTCGAGTAATGGAGGAAAAGACGCAGAAGACCTGTATATGCAACGCATCTCCTCTGAGGCAACACTAAAGTGGGACTTTTCTGTGGGGGACTACCCTGCCTTTTGTATCCTGACGCCTTCCCTCGTGCATATGTCTGAACAGGTGCTTCGCAAGGAACAAGAAATTTTTTCCTTATGGAACAACATTCCTCTAGGAGCTTCTGGTGGGTATCTTCTAGGCCTTTTGCTCCAAGAGATTGAAGCGACAAACGAGATCGAGCGCGTTCATTCCACGCGGAAGGAGATTTCTGAGGCGCTCAACGCTACGTTAGGCACAGACAAGAAGAACAAGCGCTTTTTTGAATTGGCGCGCATGTACAAAGAGCTCAGCTCCGGGGAACTGTCACTGCCAAGCTCGCTTAAGGATTTCCGGCGAATATTTGATGCGATCACGGACGGTGAGCTTTCTGAAGATGACTACATTGAAGGTCCGCTCTTCCGTGCTCAGGGAACCAATATTGTCAATGGTTCGAAGGTCATCCACAACGCCGTTCCTGCACATCAAATTGCTGGACGTCTAGGAACGGTTCTAGACATAATTCGCGATGAACGGCTCCCCATCCTCGTTGCTGCGATGGTTGCTCATTTCATGTTTGAATACGTCCATCCCTTTTATGATGGCAATGGACGTACTGGACGCTTCCTGCTTTCGCAGATGCTCATGCGAGCAGTGTCCATTCCTACGGCACTCACACTTTCGCCGGTCATCAATCGTAGGCGTGGAGAATACTACAAGGCTTTCGATGGAGCGGAGCAGCCTCTCAACCGAGCAGACCTTACCCCTTTTGTACAAAAGATGTTTGAATTCCTGATCGAAGCTCAATCAGACCTCCTTATCGATCTGAGGGATCGTCACCAGAAGTTCAAGGAATTGGCAGAACGCATAGGCAAGATCAGGAAAGGTTCGAAAGCTCAGCGTAGGCAGGCCGAGATTCTTTACGTCCTTGGACAAGTGTGGCTTTTTAGCGAGGGTACTGAAGGGACCTTCACTCTGGAGGAGCTCGGTGAGTATTTCGAGGAAACCCCACAGACCTTGCGGCGAGATCTCAAGCAACTTGAGGAAGATGCAATGATTGAAATCCGTGGAGCGAGGCCAATTCGGTATTCGCTTTCTAAGAAAGCTTGCACTACGTTGGGGCTCGAAGCGAGCGTCGGCACACGCCTGGTTCCATAACTGCAGGTCGCAGTGCCTCGTCGGAAAATAGCTTGGACAAGCTAGGTCCAGTCGAGTTCTGCGACCACTAAGTAGCGTATCCATTATCCGGGAGGAGGAGATTTTCTCGCTATAGGTCGCCAAATTGGGTCGCGACGTCGGGTGTCCGCCGTCGCTCTCTAGGTGGTTTGGATCATCGAATGCCCAACGCGTACCTTCGAATGTGAAGTCACCGTTGCGGAGTTCTGCGATGAGATCCACGGCTGCGTCGCCTGCTGTCGAAAGGGCCGATCCCATCGACCGTCAAGAAAATCAACGGACGCTATCCGATTAACGCGCGATACGCGGGCGGAGTCTGGCGTAATGGTGACCCAGTGAAAATGCCGAAAGACTGGCCCTACGGTGATATCCACTTCTCTGACCGTGGCTTCCCTGTATTCGATGACTACGTTTTTGAGGATCGCATAAAAGGGATCGGTGATATCAAGCTTGATCACCCTACCGGTAAGAGCTGGAAGGATATTCGCCAAGCAGATGACCTCTACGGGATTGACGCCAAATTCCGCAAGGATCGCAATCTCGTATGGCACCACCACGAAGATACCGGGCGCATGCAGCTCATCCCGAGAGATCTCCACAATGTTGTGCGCCACACTGGCGGATATGCTATATGGAGCAAACCACTGACTTAGCAAAGGACAACCATGACCGACTACAGCACTCTTTTTGAATACCCGGCAAAGCCAGCGGATGAACAGCGCATCCGTGAAATCGAGCGCGGCTTAGGCCGTCGCCTGCCAGATGCCTACGCGCGTCTTCTCTCCGAGACAGGGGGAGGGTCCCTGAGCATGAACGCTTGTTACCTCCCAGAGATAGAACTTCCCGACGGTGACGTGATCGAAGTTGCCGTAGACAGCATCTACGGCAACGGAACGACCTCCAACAACTCGAATGTTGACTTGCTAGAGCAGGCAGCATTCTTGATGGAGGAATGGGAAATCCCCCGTGAGGTCTTGCTGTGCGCGGACAGCGAAGACGGGATGCACCAGTGCTTCGTCATTAATTACGACCTACCAGACTTTCCGGCAGGATCGATACTGTATCTCGACACCGACCCCGACGGTGCAAAAGTACTAGTCGCAGACTCATTCGACGACTTCCTGGCCCAACTTGAACCACACCCCTCCGCTAGTGAGGCAGAAGAAGTCAGCCAGGACGGCATCGGCATCAAAGGAGTACGATACGGCTCACTGTCCCAGCCACTCCAGCAAGCACTAGCCGCCACCCCAACACCTGACATGGAGCAGTTGTTGCGCAAGGCGACTGAGCAGGTCACAAATTCCACGGGGATAGCAATTACCGGAGACACGCCAGAAAGCCGCACCTTTTACGACGTGGTGTACTGGATCGTCCAACACGTTGAACCGCAACACGACCCCAGGACATATGTCAGGGGGGGCCGTGAAGGTCAGCAACTGACATTCGGGGACTTAATGGGAGACTCTTTCATAGTCCCTGGCCAGAAGTACGGTGGGGTAGGCTACACATTGGCGTCAATCATTATGTGGTGGAATGGCCGTGTCGAAGAAGGCGTCCTGAGGGAAACCGAGAACGGTTTCGTCCTGGGCGAAAACTACATCAACCAGGTTTTCGGCCGCCTTCGAGCAGTCTAGGGTGGCACGTCTTCGCAATCGCACCGGTTGTGAACAGTGACTATGCCTGCAAATTCGCCTCAATAGGTGCACCCAGGACAAAATCACATAAGTATGATGCAGGATGGGCGTCTATGTAGGCGAAAGGTATTCATACAGGGTGGTCCGCCCGATACGGAGTCGACGGGCCACCTCAGCCTTGGATACACCGTCAGCCACCCACCTCGGGCCTGGCCCACCTGGGCATCGGTGAGCGCTTTCGCCCGACCCTTGTAGACCCCACGCGCCTTCGCGCGGGTGATCTCCTCGGCTTGGTTCCCTTTAATGACGGGACACACCGATTTCCTTGCAGAAGTTTGTGATGGTCTTGCAGTCACGGACGGGATCGAAATCCGCGATCTTCTTACGGATATGGGTTGGAATAGCCATCTGCATATTCCACCCGAACTGCGTCCAAAAAGCTGTTAGACATCACGTCCACAAACCACACGGACTCCCCGTCCAAAAACTAACTGGACTCCGTGTCCAAAAAGTCCCTAGACAGGACACTTCTAGCGAGGAGGTCGGAGAAGACACCGATCATGTTTGATGGTGCCGTATACCGAGGTTTACATTCCGAGTGGTATCGCTAGTCCTACTTCCATATTTCAGTTAGCCTTAGGGAAGACTCCAGGGGAGGAGCTCTTGACCGTTGAGAAGGGAGAGCAGATCGATGAAGGTGCGGAATCTCTCAAGGAACATGGGGGGCATGTTTGCTGCCGGCAGTGTTGTTGTTGACTGGAGCTCCCGCTGCCTTAGCTGAGACTTCAGGTGACGCGCAGAGCCTGATTGAAATTGTGAATGAGGCAACCGCAGTTGCTGAACAAACAAATGGAGCCCAGCTGCACATGGCAGAAGAGTCAGGAGAAGAAGTTGAAATCACACTTCCAAGTGCTACTAAGCGCAGTACTGAGATGTACGATCCAGAGCTCGGAACGCTGACAATCTCGGGCCCTGAAGGGCAGATTGCTGAAGAAGATGGGGCTACTGTGATCGAAGGTGAAGACACTGTAGTGGGTCAAAAGCGTTCGGATAACTCTGTGCAGTATGCAGCGGTTCTGGAAGAGGGGGATTGTACAGAACAGCAGTACACTCTTTCTGCGGATGTGGATTTCACCCTTGAACAGAACAAATCTGGAGCAATCGAGATTGTTGCTGAGGGCGAAACCGGACCAGGAGTTGTCTACGGAGTAATCGACCAGCCATGGGCTCTCGACGCTAATGGTGTAAGTCTTCCTACCTCATACACAATTGAAGGTTCGTGGGTGTCGGAGCGGAAAACTGTCGATAGAATCAGAGGCTGCACAGCATGCATAGAATCTCATTACTTTGTCAATTCCTTCTATCGATAGTCTTAAACGCGCTTGTGGTGGCTTGCGGAATCTATTGGGATCTGAGCATTTGGGGTACTGTTGTCCTGGCATTCGCAGTATTCGCAGTACTGGAGGTTATTCTTTGCTTCCTCTTGAGGCGTAGAGGCAGGCTCGACGAAGATTAATGTAATGCAGGGAATGGTGGAGAATTCGTAGTAATTCTCGGGTTAAGCAGCAAAAAGTGTGTCCGCTCGGCGTGTTTCATGGTCGGCTTTGTTGTGGTCTTCTTCGACAAGATCATAGAGTTTGGCGAGTTGATCTTGACCGAAATTGCACTGCCTGGCGATCTTTAGTGGGTCGTCAGGCAGTTGCGTTTTCGAGTGCAGGTACCACTTGAGCATTTTTCGTTGGCTTTCCCCGGACCTGCCACGATGCACTCTGCCGCACTATGCATCATTAACTGACACGAATTTCCGCACCAGCATCCGCCGCAGCATCCAAAGCTTCCAGCCAGCCGTCTGCACCGACCGCAATCTGCTGCACTGGCCGAGCCGTAGGAGCGCCCTGCACCCTCCCTGCACGTGCTTCGAACTGGCCCCGCGCAGCAAAACCTGCGTCCACGAGTTCGGTGAGGCCCTGGGAAGTGGCGTCGGGGTCAGACAATAGGTCCGAACGCGCCGCTGAGAGCGAAGCAATGACCTCATCTAGTGCCGCGATCACACCCTGGCGATTGTTCTCCACCATCGCGCGAACCAAGTCCGGGGAGGTTCCAGCCACCCGGGTAATATCCCGGAAGCTGCTCGCCGCCAGCGACAACGCCAAATCGCCGCCGTTCGCGCCAGCCAACGCCACTGCCTCAGCAACCACATGCGGCATG
>JBHAQQ010000009.1:0-21535 GCA_041830435.1 Corynebacterium sp. | reverse complement strand
CTTGGGACGAACGCCCGGCGCAGGCCTGACGAAAGCCCGGCGCAAGCCTTATAGCATGGTCTGGATGAGGTCCTTTACCTCGCGGCGTCGGATCTTGCCGATCAAGTCAGCCGGCATCTCATCGATGATGAAGAAGCGGCGAGGGACCTTGTAGCGGGTCATGTGCTCGCGTGCCCATTCGCGGACAGCTTCGCCATCGAAGTCGGACTCAGCAACGCCAGGCTTCAGCACCACAGCGGCCACAACTTCTTCCGAACCGTCCGGCAGCGGCAAACCAACAACACCTGCGCGTTCGATGTGGTCGTGCTCCATCAGCACTTCTTCCACCTCGGCTGGGTATACATTGAACCCGCCGGTGATGATCATTTCCTTGATCCGGGAAACGATCTTGATGAAGCCGTCCTCTTCCATCACTGCCTGGTCGCCGGTGCAGAACCAACCGTTGTGGAATGGCTGCTCCTCGTCTGGGATGTTGATGTATCCGCCGAAGACCTGTGGGCCGCGGACCAGCAGCTCGCCAGCTTCGCCGTCTGGGAGGGTGCGGTCCAGGTTCTCTGGGTCAGCAACGCGCAGTTCGGTGTCTGGGAATGGGATTCCGATGTAGCCGGCGCGGCGATCTGGGGTGACAGGGTTTGCCACGATGATTGGCGCGGTTTCAGTCAGGCCGTAGCCTTCCACGATCTTGCCGCCGGTCTTCGCTTCCCAGCGTTCGGTGGTGTGAACTGGGAGTGGTGCTGCGCCGGACATGGCGTTGTAAATGCCGGACAGGTCGATGTTCGCTTGGTCGGCTGCTTCCAGGATCTTGTCGTACAGGGTTGGCACACCTGGCATGTAGGTTGGGATTTCCTTCTTCAGCTGTTCCACGATCAGTGGCAGTTCAGGCTTTGGCAGGAGCACCAGCTTGCCGGCGGTGGCGATGCCGAGGGCGCAGGTGAGGGTCAGGCCGTAGACGTGGAACAGTGGAAGTGCTGCAAGGTAGCGTTCCTGGCCACCTTCACCCAGGCCATCGACCCATGCCATGCCTTGGGCGACGTTTGCCATGATGTTGCCGTGGGTGAGCAGCGCGCCCTTAGGCTTGCCGGTGGTGCCGGAGGTGAAGAGGATGATGGCTGGGTCTTTGGTGCCGAGGTCTGCGATGACTTCGATGTCGGAACCGTTGCCACCCATGCTGTCGCTCATCACTTCGCTAAATGGGATGGTGCCTGGTGCTGGCGCGTGGAGGAGTTCCCGCTTTTCCTTGATGGACTTGAGCGGCAGTTTCAGCGCGAGTTGCTTAATTTTCGGCATGGCTTCGATCATGTTGACGGAGATGATCGTTTCGAGTGGGGTTTTGCCGATGAGTTGTTGGACAGTTGGCGCTAC
Source organism: Corynebacterium sp. (assembly GCA_041830435.1). GTDB lineage: Bacteria > Actinomycetota > Actinomycetes > Mycobacteriales > Mycobacteriaceae > Corynebacterium. The sequence goes on along the minus strand of JBHAQQ010000009.1, from coordinate 20,173 downwards.
TTTGTCCCAGGCGATGCAGATCTTTGCGGCGTGGTCTTGGAATGGGCCTTCGAGTTCGCGGGCGGTGTAGAGCGGGTTGTGTTCTGCGACGGTTGCGCCGAGTTTCAGCACACCGAAGAAGGCGATGATGTGTTGTGGGCAGTTAGGCATGATGATTGCCACGCGGTCGCCGCGCTTCACACCGAGGCTGCGGAGGCCGGCTGCGAAGGCGTTTACTTGGTCGCCGAGTTGTTGGTAGGTGGTGCTGGCGCCGAAGAATTCGAGTGCGGTGAGGTTGCCGGAGTTTTGGATGGTTTGTTGGAACATGTGGACCATGGAGGTGTCTGGGTATTCCAGGGTTTGTGGGGTCCATGGTGCGTAGTACTTAAAGTATGGCTTCTCTTTCCAGGCGGTGCCTTCTGGCTTGTTTTGTGGTGTTGGGTTGTCGGTCATGGTGTTTCTTTCCTCACTGTTCGTGATGCACGTAAAATTCGGCTATGTCTTGTGACCAACCTAACATGCCGGGGGTTGGGTTTGGGTCGAATCGGTAGTTTTTTCTATATTTTTTGTCGCTTCTGTGTGGTGACCTTGCAGTTTCTGTTGGTTCGACGCCGTCTCCTCCGGGTCGCCTGGCTGAAGAGTTTTGATTTGGCATGCAATGTATCTTGCGTTGGCAGGGAGTGGTGGTGAGTTTTGGGTCTTGTTGAGTCAGCGTGTGGTGTTGGGTGTGGGGCGTAGAGTGGGGTGCATGCGCATAGCTATGGTTTCCATGCATACGTCCCCGTTGGAGCAGGCAGGGGTTGGTGATGCTGGCGGTATGAATGTCTACATCAAGAACACGGCGTTGGAGCTGGGTAAGTTGGGCTTTGAGGTGGACATTTATACGCGGGCGACGCATCCGTGGCAGGGGTCGTATCACGGGGAGGTGGTGCAGGTTGCCCCAAATGTGCGAACGATCAATTGTGTGGCTGGTCCGTTTGAGGGGTTGTCAAAGGAGGATCTGCCAACCCAGTTGGCTGCGTTTGTTCGGGCGATGATTGCTTTTCAGCGCAGGCATGGTCTGCAATACGACTTGATCCATAGTCATTATTGGCTGAGTGGTCAGGCGGCATGGTTGTTGCGGGAGCTGTGGGAGGTGCCGTGGGTGCATACTTCTCATACGTTGGCGGCGGTGAAGAATTACTACTTGGCGGAGGGGGATACTCGGGAGCCGGAGTCGCGCCGGATTTGTGAGCAGCAGATTGTGGATCATGCGGATGCATTGGTGGTGAATACTGCTGCTGAGGTGGACGACATTCGTTTTGGCTATGATGCGGAACATGCGCAGATCCATGTGATTACTCCAGGTGCAGACTTGGAGGCCTTTACTCCAGGCACGGATCGCGCGACGGAGCGGGTACGCCGCGATTTGGGTATTCCGTTGCGGGCAAAGGTGGTGGCGTTTGTGGGGCGGATTCAAACGCTGAAGGGTCCGCATATTCTGTTGGAAGCAATGGGCCTGTTGTGTAAGAAGCATCCAGATGTGCCGCTGCATGTGGTGTTCTGTGGTGGCACGTCCGGTTCGAAGCAGGACTGTGTGGAGGTGCTGAAAGCGCGGGCGTTGGAACTTGGTTTGGCTCGTAATGTGCGGTTTTTGGCTCCGCGTGCCCCGGAGGCTTTGGCGGGGGTGTATCAGGCGGCGGATATTGTGGCGGTTCCGAGTCACAATGAGTCCTTTGGTTTGGTAGCGCTGGAGGCGCAGGCGTGCGCCACTCCGGTGGTTGCGGCACGTGTGGGTGGCTTGCCGATCGCGGTGGAGGATCAGGTTTCGGGCATTTTGGTGGACGGTCATGATCCGCAGGACTGGGCTGATGCGCTGGAGGGATTGGTGCTGGATGATGGGCGTCGAATAGCGATGTCCCTCGCGGCGCGGGAGCATGCAATGCAATTCAGCTGGAGCAACACTGCTGAAAAGCTGGGGACGCTTTACCGCAAACTGGCTGAAGAACATCCCGCAAAACAGATAGGCTAGGGCGTATGGACCAGCAAGGAATCGCACAGCTGCTTAGCGCAGCGGAGGTGGAATTTCAGCAGGCAGAGGGCAATATTGTGGTGACTCTGCCAGGTGAAAAGCGGCTGAAAACCCACGTGCTGTTCATCCCCCAGCAGGGCATGTTCCGCGTGGAGGCCTTTGTGTGCCGCAATGTGGAAGAGCAGCACGAAGCTGTTTACAAGCTATTGCTGCAGGCCAACCGGCGTACGTTTGGTGTGCACTACACCCTCGATCACAACAATGACATCTACCTCGTAGGGCAATTCCCGGACACCACCACCCCGGAGGACGTCCAGCATATTCTGGGGCAGATCTTGGAGCGGGCGGATAGCGATTTCAATCGAATTCTGGAACGCGGGTTCGCCTCGTCGATCAAGCATGAGTGGGCGTGGCGCATCTCCCGCGGAGAGCCGACGTTCAACTTGGCGGCGTTTGCGCATCTCAAGCCCGAGCAGGCGGAGATTGACTTGCTTGCACCCCCGCCGGGCAGTGATTTACCCCAGCAAGCCCACATGCAACAAGAACGGTAGCAATTACCTCGCCCCCAAATGGGCGTGGATCAAGCCCCACGGGCCTAGTGAAAGTGGCACAATACAACCATGAGCGAAAACACCGGAACCCTGATTCTTCTCCGCCATGGCCAATCTGAATGGAATGCCTCCAACCAGTTCACTGGCTGGGTGGATGTGAACCTCACCGATAAGGGTCGCGCGGAAGCTGTCAAGGCAGGCGAAATGCTGAAGGAAGCTGGCCTGACCCCAAGCGTGCTGTACACGTCGTTGCTGCGTCGCGCTATCACCACTGCGGCGATTGCGTTGGATACTGCAGATCTGCACTGGATTCCTGTGATCCGCGATTGGCGTTTGAATGAGCGCCACTACGGTGCGCTGCAGGGCTTGAACAAAGCTGAGACGAAGGAAAAGTACGGTGAGGATCAGTTCATGAGCTGGCGTCGTTCCTACGACACCCCACCTCCTGCGATTGATCTGGATAACGAGTATGCCCAAACCAACGAGGCACGGTACGCACACTTGGATGAAGTGCCACGGACTGAGTGCCTGTTGGACGTGGTGAAGCGCTTCGTGCCGTACTACCAGGAAGAAATCGAGCCGCGTATCAAGGCTGGTGAGACGGTTTTGGTTGCGGCGCACGGCAATTCCTTGCGCGCGTTGGTGAAGCACCTCGACAATATTTCCGACGCCGACATCGCGGAACTGAACATTCCAACCGGCATCCCGCTGGTCTACAAGATCGACGCCACCGGCAAGGTGCTCAACCCAGGCGGCGAGTACTTGGATCCTGAGGCCGCAGCAGCAGGTGCCGCTGCGGTAGCTGCGCAGGGTAACGCGCACTAGGTCGCGCATTACTACTTGCCCGAGCGCGGGAGCGCTCGAGCGTACTAGCAACACACTGCGGTGCAGTCGACCATCTGGTTGTGCTGCACCGCAGTGCCGTGCGCGGTAACCTGTGAGGGTGGAAACAACCGGAGCAGAGCAGCTGTGGATTGGCCTGGCCATCGGACTCATCGTGGGCCTGGTGTTCATGGCCGTGGTGTGGCGCGTCGCGGCCAACCGCAAAGCGGATCAACGCAAGCAGCGTAATCAATTTGAACTTGAGGGCAATCGCATCACCAACACATCCCAGGTGATGTATTTTGCGGTGCAGAGCTCTCCGGATGCGATTGCGGTGGTGGATAATCGTCGTTCGGTGATTCTTTCAAATTCCCGGGCGCATGAGTTGGGGCTCGTGCGCGAACGCATGATCGATGACAATGTGTGGTCGGTAGTGGAGCGCGTGCTGGCGGATCGGGAACCACGGGAACTTTATGTCACGCCGGCAACGACGCGTCGGGGTAGCCGTCCGTTGTTGGCGGTTGCTGGGCATGTGCAATTGCTGAGCTTGTCGGATGAGCGTTATGCGGTGGTGTATGCCAAGGACGTGTCGGAGCAAGTCCGCATGGAGTCGGCTCGCCGTGACTTCGTCGCGAACGTTTCCCATGAGTTGAAAACCCCAGTGGGGGCGATTTCTTTGCTGGTGGAAACGATGATGGGGTCGAAGGATGATCCGGAGGCTGTGGATTATTTCGGCGGGAAGCTCACCAAGGAGGTCACTCGTATGAAGACGATGATCTCGGAGCTGATTAGTTTGTCGAAGTTGCAGGGGGCGGAGTCGCTTCCGGATCCTGTGGTGGTGTCAGTGGATCGAATTATTGAAGAGGCGTTGGATCGTTGCCGTACTTCGGCGGAGGCGGCGAATATTGAATTGCTGAAGGATGAGGATTCCAGTTTGCGGATTTTGGGGGATAAGTCGTTGTTGGTTACGGCGGTGGCGAATTTGGTGACCAATGCGATCAACTATTCGCCGTCGGGTAGTCCTGTGTCGATTAGTCGGGGGTTGTCGGGCGATATGGTGCAGATTTCGGTGACGGATCGCGGTATTGGTATTTCTCCGGAGGATCAGAAGCGCCTGTATGAGCGCTTTTTCCGGGTGGATAAGGCGCGTTCGCGGAACACTGGCGGGACGGGGCTGGGCTTGGCCATTGTGAAGCATGTGATGCATAACCACGGTGGCAGTGTGTCGGTGTGGTCGCGGGTTGGGACCGGTTCCACGTTCACCATTGAACTACCGAATCACGACGCCGCGAGCGGAAAGCAATTTGGGCATGTAGTGGAGGATCTTTCCCTGGACGAGTGATGGATTTCGGCTAACGCTGGTCGTGGTGGTTTGTTCAGAAGTACAATAAGAATTTGTGACCAGCGTATTGATTGTCGAAGATGAAGAATCCTTGGCGGAGCCGCTTGCTTTCTTGCTGAAGAAGGAAGGATTTGAGGTGTTTATGGCGGCCGATGGGCCGACCGCCTTGGATGTGTTCGCTGCTGAACAGATCGATATCGTACTGCTGGATCTGATGCTTCCGGGCATGTCTGGTACCGAAGTTTGCCGGGCTTTGCGGCAAATTTCTTCCGTCCCGGTGATCATGGTGACGGCCCGCGATTCCGAAATTGATCGTGTGGTTGGTTTGGAGCTGGGTGCCGATGACTATGTCACTAAGCCATATTTTGCGCGGGAACTCATCGCGCGTATTCGGGCGGTGCTGCGCCGAGGTGGGGATTCCGATTCGACTGTGGCTGAAGATGACACTAGCGAAAGCCAGGTGCTCCAAGGAGGCCGAGTGGTGATGGATATTGAACGCCACACGGTTGAGGTGGACGGCGAGCTGGTGCAGTTGCCGTTGAAAGAGTTTGACCTTCTGGAGTATCTGCTGCGCAACGCTGGACGCGTGCTGACTCGTGGTCAGCTTATTGACCGGGTGTGGGGTGTGGATTACGTAGGGGATACGAAAACGCTGGATGTGCACATCAAGCGTTTGCGTTCCAAGATTGAGGAAAAGCCTTCCAAGCCGACGATGCTGGTTACCGTTCGTGGGTTGGGCTATAAGTTCGAAGCCTAGCGGCCATCAGGGCTGAGCCGGAAGTTTGTGGCCTAGTGTCCATCAGGGGGTGCCTGTGGCGTGAGGAGTTAGTCTGCGCCACCGGACGCGGCGGCAGTTGCTGGGTGAATGCTCAGCAGTGGCATGCCAGATGGCGCCATCGCTGTGCGCGCTTGGCAGTGCTGTTCCAACACTGCATAGCCTTCTGCACCCATCAACGCAATAAGTTCGTCCCGGGCGGACTTCCACAGTGGCGGGTTGCCTGCATGGCAGGCCGGGTCGGTGGTGCAGTACCAGTCGAAATCTTCTCCTCCATTTCCCCACCCGCGACGGTTGTATTCGGTGATGGTGGTGCGCAATTGTTCCACGCCATCAGGTCGGGTTTCCCATTCTTCAACCCGGCGTAGGGGGAGTTGCCAGCAAACTTCCGGCTTGGCGTCCACCATGTTCATTCCCAGGTCCAGTGCTTTTGCATGCAGCGCGCAGCCCAGTGGGCCGTCCCACGCTTGGCCGTCCGGGCCGGTGGTGCGATTAGCAAAGACGCACGCTCCGCCAGCCACGACAGTTTTCAGCGCTGGTTCCATTTCGCCTTCGTCATTTTCCAGCTCGTCCCATTCCAGCCAAGGCTCCAGCACGTCCGCCGGCGCATCGGTGGTTGCCGCTCGTGCATCGGAGGAACCTGGTGCAGGGCCGAACTCGGCTGCCCGTTGCCAACTGTTCGCGTCGAGGAGTTTCACCATGTGGGTGAGGCGGGCACGATCTTCCTCGTCGGTGAGGAAAGCCCCGTGGGAGCAGCAGCCGGCGTCGGGGTGGGCGGCGTCGATACCCCGGCAGGCGCTGGTGCCGAACCCACAGCGATACGTTGAGAGCAGCCAGGTCAGGTCGATCTGGAACACATGCTCGGCATCTGCAGGGTCCACAAACTCCAGCCATTCCCGCGGGTAATCGGCGGGCAACTCCACCCCAGCGCGGACGGAGAGGTCGGCTGGGGTGCCGTCAGGGTAACCACTTGCAGGAAAATCACTCACGCACCCAATGTAGCGCTTGGACATCGATTATTCTGAAACCGTGCGATTAGGTGTACTTGACGTTGGTAGTAATACGGTTCATTTGGTAGTTGTCGACGCCCAGCGAGGCGGCCCGCCAACCCCAATGAGCAATTGGAAAACCCCGATGCGGCTGGTGCAGTACCTCGACAAGCAGGGAGCGATCAATACTGAGGGTGTGGAGCGGTTGACGAAGGGGGTGGCGCTGGCGAAGGAAATGTCGGAGCAGTTCAACTGCGAGTCGATGCTGGCGTTTGCTACGTCGGCGATTCGTTCGGCGGCGAATGGGGACGAGGTGTTGGATCTTGTTGAGCAGTCCACGGGTGTGCGGCTACAGATCCTCAGCGGCGAGGAAGAGGCACGGCTGACGTTTTTGGCGGTTCGACGTTGGTTCGGCTGGTCGGCTGGGCGAATCTGCGACTTGGATATTGGTGGCGGGTCGCTGGAAATGTCGATCGGTGACAATGAGAATCCCGATGTGGCGTGCAGTGTGAATCTGGGCGCGGGGCGCCTGACCCGTGATTGGTTTGAGACGGATCCGCCGAGCAAGAAGGCGATTGGGGAACTGCGTGAATATATTGATGAGACGTTGCGGGAGCCGGTGAAGCGTATTCAATCGGTGGGGGAGATTGATTTGGCGGTGGGTACGTCGAAGACGTTTAAGATGTTGGCCCGTTTGACTGGTGCGGCGCCTTCGGCAGCGGGGCTGCGGGTGGAGCGTCGTTTGACGCAGCCGGGTTTGCGTCAGTTGATTGCGTTTATTTCGCGGATGACTGCGGCGGATCGCGCGGAGTTGGAGGGGGTGAGCGTGGATCGTTCGTATCAGATTGTGGCTGGTGCGTTGGTCGCTGAGGCGGCGATGCGGCATTTGCAGATTGATTCTTTGCGGATGTGTCCGTGGGCGTTGCGTGAAGGTGTGATCTTTGCGCATACGGATGTGGAGAAGGCGAGTTTCAATTTTTGGAACTAAGGGTTTGGCAGGCGGGGTTATGGGTATTTCCTGTGGAAATGATTGGAGTTCCAGGGCTTCACGGGTAACATCTTGCCTTGATTACTGACAAGCTGTTGTGTCCGAGGTTTCAATGAGTGAAAAGTTGACTGTTGCCGAGTTGCTGGCCCGTAGTGGCCGTGCTGCTGATGAGGCGCGTCCTCGGCGTCGTCGGCGGGAGGCTGCTGAAGGTGGGGTGACTGTTGCTGACCTGCTGGGTAACGGTGGGATGGCGGCTGCGCTTGAGGCTGGTGGGGCTGCAGGTGTTGTGCCCCCGACGCCGCCCGCTCGGCGAATTCGTCATGCGGCGGATGCGGATCTGGAGGTTGATGCTCCGGAGTCTGGTGCTCAGCGATTGTTCGTGGAGGCGGAGATTGTCCGCGAGGCCCCGGATGCGCAGGTTTCCAAGGCGGAAGCGTCGCCGGTTGTTAAAGAAGCTGATGCCGAAGCTGTTGAAGAAGCAGTTGCCGATGCAGCGGACGCAGCTCCGGTTGAAGACATAGCTGCAGCGGACCCTGCTGCAGATGACGCTGCACCTGCAACGGACGCAGCCGCAGAAGCAGACGAACCTTCCGAAACGGTCCCGCCATCTGAAACAGACCAAGCGCCTGAAGAGGTCATCGTCCCACCGGAGTTCGAAGATCTCGTGGCGACGCTTGATTCCAATGAAGTGCTGGATCTTGAAGATAATCGCATTTCCGTGCCGATGATGCTGCTGCAGGCTGCCGGTGCGGTGGTGGCAGGTATCGCACTCTTTGCCTTGTTTACGGTTATTTGGTCCGCCATGCGGCCGGTGATCGCGTTGGCTTTGGCGCTGTTGGTAACGCTTGCCTTGGTGGTTGGCGTGCATATGCTGTTGCGCCACAAGGACAAGCTGCTGATGATTTTTGCGTTTCTGGTGGGCTTGTTGCTCACAGTGGGGCCGCGGTTCATTATCGGACTGTAATTCCTTGCCTCGCTGGTGGTGTTGCAGCGTGGGCACTTGGGGTGGCACGCTATAGCCATGACTCGAATTGGCATTATTGGTGGCGGAAATATTGGCGAAGCGCTTATCGCGGGTGTGGTCGAAGGCGGTTTTGACCCGAAGCATGTGATGGTTTCGGATACCTCTCCGGCTCGGCTGCAGTTGCTGCAGGAACGCTTTGGTGTGCTCACCACCAGTGAGAGTGTGGAGTGTGCCGAAGAAGCCGATTATCTGTTTATGTGTGTGAAACCGGATGTGGTGATTCCGGTATTGTCGTCGATTTCTGAGCGCATTGCTGGCAATGCTGCTGAGACGGTGGTGGTTTCGGTGGCTGCGGGTGTGCCAATTGCGGCGATGGAGGCTGTGCTCGCTGCTGGTACGCCGGTGATTCGCGTGATGCCAAATACGCCAATGTTGGTGGGTAAGGGCACCGCTGGGCTGGCGGGGGGAAGGTATGCGGAGTCGGTGCATATCGACGCCGTGGTGGAACTGATACGCAACACTGGCCGGGTGGTTGTGGTGAAGGAGAAGGATCTCGACGCCGTCACCGCGGTTTCTGGTTCTGGTCCGGCATATTTCTTCTTGGTAGTGGAAGCAATGACGGATGCGGGTGTGCAGCTGGGCTTGCCGCGTCCGCTTGCGGAGGAGCTTGCGGTATCCACGGCGGTTGGTTCTGGTGCGATGCTGGAACAAGCGTTGGAGGCTGCAGCTGCTGGTGAAGGGCATGAGGATGCGCGTTCATTGCGTTCGAAGGTAACCAGTCCTGGTGGGACGACGGCTGCGGCAACGCGGGCACTGGAGGAGGGGGGCTTGCGGGCTGCGTTCTTCCGGGCAATGGAGGCTTGCCGGGATCGTTCGGCGGAACTTGGGGCTGTGCAGGAACCTACGAAGTAGGTTGCTGTAGGGGTAGGAGGGTGGTTGGAAGCGGCGTCGTGTTTCATCACATTCCTCACACCCGTCACGGGGATTGTCCTGCTGTTTCTTCAGCCACATCAATAAAATTATCCCCATTGATTCCCAACAATTCACATAAATCACATCAATAACGTATGCTTGTTCTCAGCAATTCACATGCGATGTCTTGCAGGAGGGGAAGCCTGCTGCGCATGAGAATGCCAAGAAAGTGAATGAACATGGCTAATAATGACAACGCAAGTTTCTTGACCGTGGCAGAGGTTGCAAACCTCATGCGCGTATCCAAGATGACCGTCTACCGACTCATCCACTCTGAAGAGCTCCCAGCTGTACAGGTGGGACGCAACTTCCGAGTTCGCGAGTCTGCGGTGAACGAATACCTCGGATCCTCCGAGTACACCGCAACCAAGACTGGCTAGGCTTTCGTTGCCGGCGCACCAATGTTGCGCCCATAACCACAGCAAACTCCCCAACTAAAGTTGGGGCAGTTTTTGTGTAGGGCGTGGAACGCGCTAGAATATTCACCATTCGTGCCAATGGCGCCAAGCCCACGGTAAGCCAGGCTCACTGCCGGGCTCACGCTACGCTCACGCAACTGAGCAGGGCGAGAACAAAAGAGTATTGACCAACGAAACGAAGTGAGGCTCCCACAATGGGTTCTGTTATTAAGAAGCGCCGCAAGCGTATGTCCAAGAAGAAGCACCGCAAGATGCTGCGCCGTACCCGCGTTCAGCGTCGTAAGTTGGGCAAGTAAGCTTCCAGCCGAACCGTCATGCACCAGATGCATGGCGGTTTTTGGTATTGCGCTGTGCATGCTGGGTTAAGTAGCAAAAAGCGTGTCCGCTCGGCGTGTTGCGGTGCGGTTTCGGATCGTGGCATGACCGATATGCGCTGTTGAACTCAATTATCGTATCTAAAGAGCGATAGGGAAAAAACAGCAAGTGTGGTCGCTATGAAGAACTCAGGGTAAATTCTCCATTCTATTACTTCCATAGAAGTCACTCTGATAATGCCAAGTGCAAAAACTATTGCGCTGGAGATTGCGAGCGCCCATGCAAGTCGCCGAGCTGTTGAATTTCTTTTTTTCACACCTTTGACTCCCACTTACTCTGATGATTTTCTAGGAGGCTCTACAGCATGCATAGACTCTCATTTCTTTGTCAAGTCCTTCTATCGCTAGTCTTAACCGCGCTTGTGGTGACATGCGGAATCTATTGGGATCTGAGCATATGGGGCACTCTCGTCCTGGCATCCGCAGTATTCGCATCAGCGGAGGCTGTTCTTTGCTTCCTCTTGAGGCGTAGAGACAGGCTCGACGAAGATTAATGTAATGCAGGGAGTGGCGGAGAATTCGTAGTAATTCTCAGGTTGAGTAGCAACAAGTGTGTCCGCTCGGCGCGTTGCGGGGCGGGCACACCGTTTGTTACTGCATGGGGCCTTTTCTGACTCCTGCCGAGTGACAGGCCCGGACTAGCGAGACTCCCAACGCGATTCCCACAGCGACCAACCGGAACGCAACGCCCCACGCCCAGTGCGGATCCCCTTGCGAATAGCGCGCCGTGAACGGCGCCATTCACGCACCTCCCAACCACGATTCTCAGCAGCCTTGCGCAACTCGCGGTCAGGATTCACCGCCACGGCCTTACCCACCAACGACAGCATCGGTAAATCATTCACCGAATCCGAATAGGCCGTACAGCGGGCAATATCCAAGCCCTCTGTAGCCGCCAAAGCTAGCACTGCATGCTTCTTGCCCTCACCGTGGAGAATATCGCCCACCATCCTGCCGGTGAACTTTCCATCAACCACTTCAGCCACCGTGCCCAGCGCGCCAGTGAACCCCAGTTCCCGCGCAATGATCTGCGCCAACTGCACCGGAGTGGCGGTTACCAGCCACACCTCGTGGCCAGCACTGATATGTTCATCAGCCAATTGTCGAGTCCCAGGGAACACCCGATCCGCAATGTTATTTGCCCAGATCTTCTCGCCAAGCTGGATGATCTCTGCCTCGCTGTGCCCAGCAACGAGTTGCAACGCCTGCTCCCGGCCACTCGCAATATCCTCGGCGCTTTCCTTACCCCGCAGCCGAAACTTCGCCTGCATCCAAATGAAACCAGCGATCTCAGAAGGAGAGAAGTACTTCCGGGTGGCAAGTCCACGAGCAAACAGCAAAATTGAGGCACCCTTAATCAAGGTGTTATCAACATCAAAAAATGCCGCCACCCCAGCATCCTGCGGCACACTAGGGTCCGGAGTGTTCACCCGGTTACTGCCACCACCAGACTCAATCGCGCCGCGAATATTCCGCAACCCGGTACGCAAGTCCTCACTGGTGATCTGCAAGTCCACAGCCACATTATCGATGGTGAGACTGGTGTCCACATCGGTGGCGTCGGGATCCAGATGACGGCCAGCAAGCGCCACCAACGCCGAAGCCCGCCCAGCGATCTTCTGCGCCTGATCACCCTGTGTAGGGAACACTTCACTACTCAGCTGTTTGCGCCACAAGCTAGGCGGGAGTGCCCGCAAATTCGAAACGGCATTGCGCAAAAACTTGCCGAGAAGGGTTTGCTTCACAAGACAAACTTACCGTATTTTTTGGGTATTAGTACGAGCCAGAAAGGACAAATGCATGCAACCCGCGGAAGTCACCGTGATGGTCCGAGCAACCTGTGGCTCATGCAAACGCGTTGTGGAACAAATCCGGCCGATCGTGGCCGCCGCAGACGCGCATCTCACCATTCAAGATGTCGACGACGACCCACACGGCGAAGGCCTTGCCATGGAGTTCGGGGATCGCGTTCCCGTGATCCTCATCAACGACGAAGAATTTGCTTGTTGGGAAGTCGACAATGAGGAACTCGCCGCAGCCCTGCAACTCCAGCAATAGCAACGACCTAGGTGGTCGACGGCGATGCGGGTGAGTCGCAACTGGCGACGCATGATCAGACGCACAAAACAGATGCATATAACAGAAGCATCTGCAGGGTTTGTGATTGGGGTCCGATTAGGACTACCGTAAGGAGGTTAGACTTCCACATCTCAACAAAGAAGACGAGTATCCAACCGACATGAACAGCCCCGTCAGCGCATTCGGTGCCAGTCCACATGGTTCATCCAACAGTGTCCTGGTCGTTGGCTTGTCTTTCCGTTCAGCACCGGTGGCGCTCCTGGAAAAAGTTGCGGTTGCTGAAGCAGATGTCGCGAAACTCCAAATGGCACTCGTGGAAACAGACGTACTCAGTGAAGCCATGGTGTTGTCCACCTGCAACCGCATGGAGTTCTACACCGTAGCCAGCGCATTTCACCAAGGGCTGGACCACATCGTGGCAACCATCGCGGAGCACTCAGGAGTCCCAGCACAGGAACTCGAACCGCACCTCTACGTTCACTATTCAGCAGCCGCTGCGGAACACATGCTCAACGTAGCAAGCGGCTTGGACTCCCTCGTCGTTGGCGAACAGCAGATCATTGGCCAATTGCGCACGGCCTATACCGCCGCGGATGATCATGGCACTGTTGGTCGCACCCTCCACGATTTGGCGCAGCGGGCACTCCACACCGGCAAGCGCGTCCATACGGAAACTGAAATCGACTCAGCGGGGGCTTCCATGGTGTCCTTCGCAGTCGATACCGCTTTGCAATACCTCGACGTTTCGGCAGGGGAGTGGCCGCTGGAGGGGCGTCGGGCGTTGATTGTGGGCGCGGGAGCGATGGCGAGCCTGGCCTCCACCTACCTCGGCAAGCTGGGGATTTCCCACGTCACGGTCGCAAACCGCACCGTTGAACGCGCGGAAAACCTTGCTCAACATGCCCGCGAAGCAGGGGTAGCGGCGGACGCAGTCGGGCTGGACGCAATCGGCACGGCACTGCGCGACGTAGACCTCGTGGTGACTGCCACCGGCGCGGTCGGCAACGTCGTCACCGCCGCCAACGTCGAAGCAGCGCTGCCACACCGCGCGGACCGTCCACTGGTGCTGTGTGACCTGTCCATGCCACGCGATATTGAACAAAGCGTCGCTGATCTGCCACACTGCACCCTGCTCAACATTGAAGAACTGACGGCCCTTTCCGGCACCGAGGTGGAAGATGAGGACGCTGCCCGCGAAATCGTCGCCGAAGAACTAGGCGATTTCCTGGAACAGCAGCGCGCCCAAGCGATCGTCCCCACCCTCAAAGTGATGCGCCAACGCGCCGCCGACATGGTCAATGACGAACTGCTGCAACTGGAGCGTCACACCCCAACCATGAGCGACGAGGATCGCGCGCATGTAGAACGGACCGTCCACCGCATCGTGGAAAAGCTGCTGCACACCCCAACGGTGCAGGCCAAGCGCCTTTCGGCGGAACAAGACCAGGTCAGTTTCGCCGACGCATTGGCGGCCCTGTTCAACGTTCCCCAAGGGGCAGTGGAATCCGTGACGGAGCCAAAAGGAGGCCTGTCCTAAATGACAACCCAAGCACACGCATCGTCGGCGGGCTTCACACAACCGCTGTTGTTAGGTACGCGTGGATCGCAACTTGCCACTACCCAGTCCGGCCACGTCCGGGACTACATCCAGGCCGCTGGGGAGCGAGTGGAGTTTCACATCGTGCACACCCCAGGAGATGCTTCGCAAGCCAGCCAAATCCCTGTGGCCAATATTGGGGTGGGAGTGTTCACGGAAACCCTGCGCAGTGCGTTGGCTGCTGGGGAGTGCGATATTGCAGTGCATTCCATGAAAGATTTGCCGACTGCGCCGGATCCCCGGTTCCGGACGGTGGTGCCGCCACGCGTGGATGCCCGTGAAGTACTGGTCAGCGCAAGTGGTGCGGGGCTGATGGATTTGCCGCAGGGGGCGCGGGTGGGAACGTCGGCGCCGCGGCGTATTTCGCAGGTGTTGGCGGTCCGTCCGGATCTGCAGTTGTTGCCGCTGCGGGGCAATGTGGGGACGCGGATGGCGCGTGTTGGGGTGGATCTCGACGCCGTTATCCTCGCGCGCGCCGGCTTGGAACGCATTGGTGAACTCCATCGGGCTGCGGAGTCCATTGACCCTGCTGTGGTGATGCCAGCGCCTGCACAAGGGGCGTTGGCTGTGGAGGTACGGGCTGATGATGAGCGTGCCTGGGCAGCAGTCCGCGCATTTGACCATGTGCCGAGCCACGTGGCGGCGATTGCTGAGCGTGCTGTGCTGCGTGAATTGGAAGCTGGCTGTTCCGCGCCAGTGGCGGCTCGATCTGAGTGGCTGGACGGTGCCACCCTGCGGGTATGGGGCGGGGCATTTGCCTTAGACGGTGCTGCACAGTGCGTGGATTCCTTGGAAGTGGAGTTTGACCTAGCAGCGGTGGGGATGGATGCGGATGGTTTCCATCAAGCCTCCATAGCGCAGCGGCAAGAACTCCTTGATGTTGCTCAGCAGGCCGGCGCTAAGGTTGGCAGAGCACTGTTGGATGCGGGTGCGGCGAGCATCATGTCCGCACCGTGACGGGAACCCACTCCGTTTACCTCGCCGTTTTCCTCTTAGTTTCCCAACCAACCGTTTCGAGATAGAAAGTCCTCACTTATGACCGTTTCATCGCAGAGCTCCCTTGGCTATGGCCGTGTGCTCTTTGTGGGCGCCGGTCCTGGCAATCCGGAGTTGTTGACTGTCCGTGCTCGTGATGTGTTGGTGAACACTGCACATGCCTGGGTAGACCCAGCGGTGCTGACTGGGGTGCGCAAGCTCATCGGTGCGTATGTACCGGTGTCGCAGGACAAGTTGGATGAAGCGGAAGCAGAGTGGGAACGCCAGGTAGCTGCAGCGAAAGCTGCAGGTGCGCGGCGTAAACCACCCCGCCCGGAAGGGCCTTCCGCAGCGGTCATTGTGCAAGCAGAACCACTGGCGGAGCAGGCCGAAACTATTGCTCGAGCACTGGTGGCAGAAGCGAAACGTGGACACGATGTGGTGCGTTTGGTGGCGGGAAATCCGGTCAGCAACCCGGAAGTGATGCGGGAAATTCAAGCCGTGGCGAACCTCGGTGCGGAATTTCAAGTTGTGCCAGGGATGACAGGTTCCATTGCGGTCCCGGCCTTCACAGGCATTGGGGTGGGGCCGGACGTGACCGAAGCTGATGTACGCGGAGGTGCGGACTGGGATCAATTGGCAAGCTCCGGCTTCCCGCTGATTCTCACCGCCGCGCCAAGTGACCTGGCGGGCATCGCCTCAGAATTGAAAAAACGCGGCTGCGCTGGATCCACCCCAGCGACTGTGACCCTCCACGGCACCACGCGACGCCAACGCTCTTACGATGTGACCCTGGACAACTTGAAGTCCATTGCAGCCGCATCCGGCCCGGCGGCGAAAGAAGGGGAGCTGCCGGACGAACTTTTAGTCACCATCGGTAGCCAGGCGGCGAATCGGACGAAGTATTCATGGTGGGAAAACCGTGCCCTATATGGGTGGACGGTCCTGGTGCCACGCGCCAAAGACCAAGCCGGCCCGATGAGCACCCGCCTGGCAGCCCACGGAGCGATCCCCATGGAAGTGCCAACAATTTCCGTGGAACCGCCGCGCAGCCCCGCCCAAATGGAGAAAGCCATCAAAGGGCTGGTGGATGGAGAATATCAATGGATCGTGTTTACCAGCGTGAACGCGGTGAAAGCCACGTGGGAAAAGCTCAGCGAATTTGGATTGGACGCCCGCGCCTTGGCTGGCGTGCGCGTAGCCGCAGTAGGGGAGAAGACCGCGCAAACTGTCCGTGAACTCGGCATCTTCCCAGAGCTGCTACCTCGGAAGGAAGCGCGGAACGCGGCAGGTCTTGTGGAAGTATTCCCACCATGCGATCCGGACTTGGATCCGGTGGTGAAGGTGTTGCTGCCGCGCGCCGATATTGCCACCGATGTGTTGGTGGATGGCCTGCTGGAACTCGGCTGGGAAGTTGATGATGTGGTGGCGTATCGCACGGTTCGCGCGGCCCCGCCAAGCCCGGAGATCCGGGACATGATCAAGACCGGTGGATTCGACGCCGTCTGCTTCACCAGCGCCTCTACCGTGAAAAACCTCATCGGAATCGCCGGTAAGCCGCATCAACGCACCATCATCGCAGTGATCGGGCCAATGGCCGCGCAAGCTGCCAAGGAACACGGACTGCGGGTAGATGTCATGCCAGAAGTTGCCGGCGTTCCTGAACTCGTCGATGCCTTGGCGGAACACGTGGCCCACCTCCGGGCAAATGATCAACTTCCTCCGCCGCGGAAGCGGCGGAGGCGTCGAAAAGCTGCGGACAGCAGCGAGCCGCAGCAACCAAGTGACGCTCCCACCAACCAGCCCGCAGCGGAATCATGAGCGTTGGCGATAAGCGCTAAACTGTTCAACATGTCTACCCCAACTCCGCACACACCGGAGCACTACGCAGCGCTCGTGGCCGAACTAGCTCCCATCCGCCGCCCGCGGCGCTTGCGAACCAGCCCAACGATGCGCAACTTCGTAGCCGAAACGGACCTCAACCCAAATCGTTTCGTCCTCCCCATGTTCATCGCTGAAGGGGCCACCGAAGCGCGACCAATCAGCTCCCTACCAGGGGTAGTGCAACACAGCTTCGATACGCTCATGCCCGCCATCGAAGAAGCCATCACCGCTGGAGTAGGCGCAATTGACCTCTTTGGAGTGCCGCTCGACGCCCACAAAGATGCCGAAGGCACCCACGCTTACCGGCCAGAAGGCATCCTGAATCAAGCCCTGACGAAGGTACGGGAAGCCTTCGGGGATGCCATCCTGGTCATGGCGGATACCTGCCTTGACGAGTTCACTGACCACGGTCACTGTGGGGTAGTGCGGCGTCGAAATCATCCGGAACTACCAGGGGGGCACACCGGAACCGACATGCTCGTCGACAACGACGCAACCCTTCAAGCCTATGCAGCGATGGCCGTGGCCCAAGCCCAAGCAGGCGCCCACATCGTCAGCCCCTCCGGCATGATGGACGGACAAGTACGTGTGATCCGCGAAGCGCTCGACATGGAAGGCTTCCACGACGTCTCCATCATGGCGTACTCCGCAAAATACGCCTCCGCTTTCTACGGTCCATTCCGCGAAGCCGTTGGTTCCAGCCTTCAAGGGGACCGCCGCACCTACCAACAAGACCCGCGGAATATCCAAGAATCCCTCCTCGAAGTGGCCCTCGACATCGAAGAAGGCGCCGACATGGTGATGGTCAAACCAGCCATGCCATACCTCGACGTCCTCCGCGAAGTGAAAGCCATGTCCAACGTGCCAGTTGCGGCCTACCAAGTATCCGGCGAATACGCCATGATCAGCGCCGCAGCCGCCAACGGCTGGATCGACCGTGAAGGGGCAATCTTGGAATCCCTGCACGGCATTGCCCGCGCTGGAGCGGATATCATTCTGACCTACTGGGCAACCGAAGCTGCCCAACTACTCCAACTCCGCAACGGAGGACAGGCCTAACAATGAGCACACACGCCACTGAAACCAACAACGCTGGCACCAACCGCGGCGAAACCCAACAACCAGCGCCAAAACGCGGCGCTGCGCCAATCGAATACGACAAAAAAGGTCGCCCGAAGCTGCCGAAAAGCGGACGAGAAAAACTCGCCCCAAGCCTCAGCGACGCACCCAAAGACGTGCTCTGGGCGGTGAGCTGCTGGCTCATCACCGCAGCGCTGCAAGCACTCGGCGCGGTCCTGCAATACACCGCCAACCAGATGGACAACCGCCAACTGCTATCCATTGTTCGCACCCAACTGGAACAAGGCACCACCACGCTGCCCCAACTGCCGGGAATAAGCGCCCAAGACATGGAACAATCCATGACCTCCCTGCTGAACCTCATGCTCCTCATTTGGGGCGTGCTCGGGCCACTAGTCTGCGCATGGCTCACCATCCGTGCCGGTCGCGGCGGTGGAATGTCCCGAATGTTCCTCACCGTCGGCAGTGTCTACCTGGTCATCAACGCCCTCATCGTGACGTTCTCCACCGCGCCATCCACAATGGCTACCCCATTTGTCATCGCGCTGGGCGTACTGTCCATCCTCTCAGGAATCACCGCAGCCCTCGGCCTTTACTTCATGTCCCGGCCTGAAAATGCGGAATGGCTCGGCGTCCCAAACAAAGAAACCCTCGTCGCATACGAACAAGCAGTCGAGAAATACCGCAAAGAACAAAAAGAACAATTCGAAGCCGAAATGGCAGCCGCAGAAGCGAACAAGAAGGTGAAAGCGGCAAAGAAATCCCGCCACGCGGCGAAGCGAAACGCCAACGAGCCAAAGCACCAGCAGGACAAGGACGCGCAATAAATGGCCGGAATGTTTCCCTCACCCTTCCGCCCGCCCGCTTCCGGGACTGGGCAAGAGGACCCCAATCGGGTCATCCGCCGATGGCAGCCAGGCCAGCCCACACCAACCTCGGTTCGGGTTGCCTTTGGCCTCTTCGTGGCCGCCTGTGGCCTGCTCCTGTTCACCGGATTGCTGTACCTCACCGCGCAATGGGACGCCCCAGCAGCAAACGAAGAACAAGCACAACAGATGGCATTTGTACTGCGCAACACCAGGATTCTTGGCGCAGTAAACGTCATCGCCAGCCTGCTGTTGGCCTGGTTCTCCCTCGGTGTGCTCCGCGGCAAGCGAAACCACCGGCGCTACGCCCTGTGGGTATCCATGCTTGCCATCTTTTTCCTCCTGGCTGGATGGCTGCTGCAATTCACTGGCTTTGGGCAGGCAATCGTGGCGCTGCTGCTCGCCATCGCAAACCTGCTAGCCTTCCGCGTCAGTGTGGATACGTACTACGACAACCATACGGCAACACCGACCGTAGCGCCCGGTGAACGCCATGGTGAACGCCACGGTGAACACCACGGAGAGACCCATGCCTGAACAGCGCACCGAAGCCCTCGACCACCTCGATGAAATCATCGCGGAGGCACGCCAAGCGGCACGCGCGGCAGGAGTGGAACACCACGACGTCGCAGATTTCGCTTCCCAAGCCCGCACCAGCCTCACGTTCCACGTGGAAGCGTTCGACTCGGCAAAACAGGCCACCGCGCTGCAAGAAGAACTCAACGCACTGCCTGGCGTGACGGCCTCTGCAGTGTTCGGCACCCGCAATGTGTTCGTCACCGCCCCGGAAGGCCTAGCACTCGAAAGCATCGAGTCGGTGTTTTCCGCTTTTGGCCTCCGCGCCTGGATGTCGCGCACCTCGCTCCGACGCCGCGCCGAACGGATCAACAACCAAAACGCCGCCCGCATTCGCCGTGGCCACATGGCCCACCGCCGGGCCGCCGAATCCATGGAACGAGCGAAACGCCAAAATAACCCTCAAGCATTCCTCGCCAAGTGGACAGACAGCACCGAAGTGCTATTTACCGCACGCGAACTCATCACCCGAGGTCGATTGCTCGTCGCGGTCCTGCTCGGCCTACCAGTGATCGTGCTGCAACTGTTCTCCCAAATGCAGTTCGACGGTTGGCAATGGGTGTGCCTCGCACTCGCCACCCCCGTGGTGACATGGTCAGCATGGCCATTCCACCGGGCGATGCTGGGCGGCCTGCGCCGCGGCATGTCCGCCCTCGACGCCGCCTCCTCCGCAGCCATTGTCCTGGCCTACGCATTCTCCCTGTACCAACTCTTTTTCACCCCAGTTGGAGAAATCGGCTGGAGAAGCCACCAAATACTGCTGGCCTACTCCTGGACAGACCCAAGCATCCGCGGATCCATTTTCCTCGACGTAGCCTGCGGCGCAACGATCCTGGTGCTCATCGGCCGCCTCCTTTCACGGCGAAATTCCCTGCGCAGCCGCTCGCTGCTCAGCATGTTCGCAGTATCCCCAACTGCCACCGTCGAAGT
>JBHAQQ010000008.1:0-8990 GCA_041830435.1 Corynebacterium sp. | reverse complement strand
GCAATCAAGGCGAATGCGCCCGTGATGGTGGCCCAGAGCAGTCCGTGGGTGAGGCTGTGTTGGATGGCCCAGATGACAAGTGCGGCGATGGTTGCGCTAGTCATTGGGGCGAGGAGGCGGAGTGTTTCGATGATGCCGCGCGAGGTTTTCACACCCCAGCCAGGGTTGTAGGTGCGGGCTTCGTCGTCTTCCGTAGTTACTCGACGCCGCAGCCTCTCCGGTGGAGAGCCGATCCAGTTGGTACCTGCCTTGGTTTTCTTTGGCGTGGAGGAAAGGACGGCGACGAGGGAGTTCTTCTTGAGGTTGCGTTCTGGGCCGGCGATACCGGAGTTGCCAAGGAAGGAGCGTTTTCCGACGCGGGTGGTGCCGGTGCGCATCCATCCACGGCCACCGAGTTCGTAGCCGCCGACCATGGTGTCGTCGGCGAGGAAGGCTCCTTCGCGGACATCGGCAAAGGCGGGCACCATGACGGTGGTGGAGATTTCTGCGTGGCGGCCAATTTTCGCGCCGAGGGACCGGAACCACCAGGGGGTGAGTTGGGCGGCGTATAGCGGGAAGAGATGGGTGCGGGCGTTGTCCATGAGGCGTTCGATGAACCAGATGCGCCAACCGTTGTAGCTGCGGACAGGGGTGATGCCTGGTTGTAGCTTGATGGAGAGCAGGCGTACCAGGATCCAGATGAGGGCGGTGTAGGTGGCGAAGGTGGCGAGTCCGCCGATTGCTGCTGCCGGTAGGAGGTGGAGCAGCAGGGTTGCGGTGGTGGTGCTGAGGAGCGCTGGTGTGGTGCTGAGCTGGGTGATTGTTGTGTCTGGGAGGGTGGCGCTGAGGATGCTGATGGCGACAGCGGTGCCTGTGATGAGTGCCAGCATTGGCAGTGCGGCGAGGAGCACTCCGCCGAGGGCGTAGGCTGCGCGCCATTGTGGGTTCCGGGGTGGGGTGTTGGTGGGGAAATTGTGTTTGGTTTTGCCGATCTTTTTGGCGGGGCTGCCGGCCCATCGGGCGCCTGGTTTGACTGGTTTGTCACCGGTGACACAGGACGCAGCTTCGATGGTGGCGCCGTCGCCGATTGTCGCTCCGGGGAGCAGGGTGGTGCGGGTGCCAATGGTGGCGTTTTCGCCGATGGTGATGGCCCCGATGTGTACTTGGTCGCCTTGGATCCAGTAGCCGCTGAGGTCCACTTCCGGTTCGATGGCGGTGTGGTTGCCGATGCTGAGCATGCCGGTGATTGGTGGGAGGGTGTGGAGTTGGACGTTGTGGCCGATGCGGGCGCCGAGCCAGCGGGCGTAGGTGGTGTTCCAGCTGGCGCCGGAGATATCGTGGGCGCCGCTGGTGTGGGCGATGCGTTCGGCTGCCCAGAGGCGGAGGTGGGTGAGCCCGCCGCGGGGGTAGGTGCCTGGTTTGAGTCCGCTGAGAGTGGCGCGGATGAGGAGGGCGCTGATTGGTAGGCGGCCGAGTGGGGTGGCGAAGAGGAAGAAGCAGCTGAGTACGACCCACCCGTTGATTGGTTGGACGGTGTGGGTGAGGAAGGTGAGGAGGCTGCTGGTTGCATCTCCAGTTGTGGTGGAGTCGCCGGTTTCGGGCAGTTGGGGCAGGTTGAGGGTGGTGTGCAGCGCCCAGTTGCCGATAAGGATCCAGGTCACCCAGCGCAGCGCGGCGAGCAACATGGCGGGAATTTGGATGAGTGCTTGGGCCATGCGGGTGTGGAGCTGTACTGGCCGCGCGGTGGGGCGTTGGTTTGTTGTTGGGTTCGACGCCGCCTCCCCAGTGGCTTCGCTGGCTGCCGGGTTCGGGGTGAGATGAAGGTGGACGTGTTCGGCAAATGCACCGAGTCGTGGCCGGTCATACAGGTCGCGTACGGCGATTGTTGGGGCTTTTGTGCGTACGCGGGCGATCATGGTGGCGGCGCCGAGGGAAGTTCCGCCGAGGTTGAAAAAGTCTGCGTTTGCGTCGGTGATGGTGGTGCCGAGGGTGTCGGTCCAGAGGTCAGCGAGCCATCGTTCCGTTTCGGTGTGGAAGTTGTGGCTTGCGGCTGCCTCACCGTCGGCGTTTGCGCCTGGGTTGTTCATGCTTTGTGCAGGCAGTGGCCAGGGGAGGGCTTTCTTGTCGACTTTGCCGCTGGTGGTGACGGGAAGTTCTGGTAGCACGCACAGCCGCGGCACCATGGCTGCTGGCAGTACCTCTTTGAGATGCTGTTGAGCTGCTTCGAGATCAAATGAGTCTGCGGAGTCTTGGGTGTTGTCTGCGGCGACATAGCCGACGAGGATCTTGTCGCCACCGCCGGTGGTTTGTACCACCACGGCGGCGCTGCGGACGTTGGGAAGGCTGGTGAGGGCGGCGTCGATTTCTCCGAGTTCGATTCGACGACCCCCGATCTTCACCTGGTCGTCGATTCGGCCAACGAAGTACAACCCGTCGGCTTCCAGGCGAACATGGTCGCCGGAACGGTAGGCACGTTCCCAGCCGAGCGTGGGCATAGGTGCGAATTTCTCAGCGTCTTTCGCCGGGTCGAGGTAGCGCGCGAGGCCGACACCGCCGATGATGAGTTCACCCACTTCGCCGTATGCCACGGGGTGCCCGGTGGAGTCCACGACGGCGAGGTCCCAGCCTCGCAACGGCAGACCAATGCTTACGCTGCCTTGGCCATCCATGGTGGTTCCGCAAGCTACGACGGTGGCTTCCGTCGGGCCGTAGGTGTTCCATAGTTCCCGGGTTGGGGTGGCGAGGCGAGCGGCGAGTTCTGGCGGGCAGGCTTCACCACCGAAGATGAGGAGGCGGACGTTGTCGAGTGCTTCGTCGGGCCAGAGGGCAGCCAAGGTGGGGACGGTGGAGACGGCGGTGATATTACGGCTGATCAGCCACGGTCCGAGGTCCACACCGGAACGGACGAGTGCGCGCGGTGCTGGCACTAGGCAAGCGCCGTTGCGCCAGGCGAGCCACATTTCCTCACAGGAGGCATCGAAGGCTACGGAGAGTCCCGCGAGGACGCGATCGCCAGGGGTAAGTGGGCCGGTTGGGTGATTGGCGAGGAAGAGTTCAGCTTCGGCGTCGACGAAAGCAGCGGCGTTCCGGTGAGTCACGGCCACGCCTTTGGGTTTGCCGGTGGATCCGGAGGTGAAGATGATCCAGGCGTCGAGGTCTGGGGTTACGAGGTCAGGGGTTACGTGGGGTGCGGTCGTTGGTTGTGGTGGGTTCGTAGCGGCCGTGGATATTGTGCCGGCCTGAGTTTCGCTGGTGGTGATGTGGACTTGGTCGTCCGCCATCGTGATGATCGCGTCGGTATGTGCTTCGCCGAACACCAGGTCGGCGCGTTCTTGGGGGTCGTCGGCATCAACTGGGACGTAGGCGCACCCGGCGAAGAGCGTGCCGAGGATGGCGATGTAGAGTTCGCGGTTGCCGGAGGGCATGCGGATTCCCACGCGCCCACCGTGTGGGATACCTGCGTATTGCAGGTCGGCTGCGCGGGCTTGGGCGGCGTTGATGAGTTCTTCGTAGGTGAGTACTTCTTCGCCGTCGTCGAGGGCTGGGGCGTCGGGGTGGGTTTGCGCGGTGGTGGTGATGATGTCCACGAGCGTGCGGATTGGGGGAGCTTCTGGGCTGCGAAGGTAGTGGGCGGGAATCTGCGGTGCGGTCTGCGGTGGGGTCTGCGGTGGGGTGTGGCTGGTGCTCATGGTGCGCTCAGATGACTTTGCTGTGAAGGGCGGGTGGGCTAGCTCGTTGTGGGGGCGATCGCGGTTTCGCCTTCTCCAGCAATAATAGCCGTGGCGAGCTTGCGCAAGTGCTTGAGCTGTTTCCGGGTTGATTCGTCGAGTGCGCGATCTTCGGCAGCGTGGACTACCGGCTGGAGCATGGCGAATGCGCGCTCGCCTTTTTTGGTGATGGAAATGATTTGTCGACGCCGATCTGCAGGGTCCTTAATGCGCTTGGCAAGGTTATGTTTTTCGAGGGAATCTACGAGACGCACCATATCGGAGCGGTCTACTCCGAGGATTTCTCCGAGGGTCGCTTGGGAGGCGGCGTCGCCCTCGACGAGGCAGCAGAGGATCCAGTATTCGCGGAGATTACGGCCATGTTCGGAGAGCGCTGCTTCTACAAATTCTCGGGTGCGTCGACGGAGGCGTTCGAGTTGGAAGGAAGGGGAGGAGAGCAGGTCCTTCGGGAGCACGTAGTTCTCTGGCATAAGCAAGAGTCTAATCGAGTGTTGCCGGCGGATCATAATTATTGGAATAATCAATCATTACCCACTTGGAGGCAAGGGTTATCGCAGGTCAATAGGGATAAAATTTAGGTTGGAAAATCTTTTTTGGAAAAAACTTGCATGATATTCGAAAGCCTGCCATTATAGACATCAGTCAAGTTGAGTCTGCTTCACTGAAAACCCCCCCTAGTAAGTGAAGATGTGGCTCCTTGACCAGAGCCCAGGGGTGAACCCCCCCCTTAACCCCTAGGCTCGCAAACATAGAAGAACCCCTCGGTCCACCTCCCGGGGGGTTCTTCATCTCTTGGTTCGCAATTACACGGTTTCGGATTGCTCAACGATTGGCAACCCAGCATCGCGCCAACCAGCAGAACCATTCTTCACATTGATCGAGTCAATGCCATTTTGTTCCAGCCAAGCACATGCTCTGGCGGAGCGACCACCCGACAGGCAAATGATGTACACGTCTTCATTGAGATCCATTTCGGAGTACCGCATTTGGAACTCCGACAAAGGGATATTGATGGCCCCTTCAGCATGCCAACTCGCAAACTCATCAGCCTCACGCACGTCAATCAGCTGGGCGCCGGCAGGTACTTCTTCTGGCAATACGGATTGAAATTCGCTCATGGTGTCCAGTGTATAGCAGGTGCAGCAGTAGGGAGTTGGCGATCATGCAGAAAGAACAATCCCGCCACCGGAGATTCCAGGGTGGCGGGATTCGCAACGAGGTTGTGCCGCCAAAATTTGACGGAACAAGAGGTTTAGTGGGGAGCTTACTTGTAGCGAGCGATCGCTTCTTCCAGGATGCGCTCAGCCTCAGCCTTATCGCCCCAACCGGAACCCGTTACTTCCTTGTTTGGTTCCAAGTCCTTGTAGTGCACGAAGAAGTGCTCAATCTCGTCGAGCGTGAACTTCGAAACATCCTGAATGTCTTGGTAGTTGTCGAAGCGAACATCGTCGAGAACGCACAGGAGCTTATCGTCGCCACCAGCCTCGTCGGTCATCTTGAACACGCCGATTGGACGAGCCTTCACGATCACACCTGGGAACACTGGTTCAGGCATGATGACCAGTGCGTCCAATGGATCGCCATCTTCGCCGAGGGTGTGGTCAATGAAACCGTAGTCAGCAGGGTATGCCATTGGGGTGAACAAGTAGCGGTCCAAGTGCACGCGACCGGTCTCGTGGTCAACCTCGTACTTGTTGCGGGAGCCCTTTGGGATTTCGATAGTTACTTCAATGCTTGCCATAGGGGACATTCTAGCGGTCTGCTAGTTAAGTTTGCAGCATTGATAGGCTTGTAGCCGTGAAGAAGAACAAGCATGCAAAGCGTTCGAGTGCAGCGATCGTCACCCTCAGCCTGTTGGTGGTGATTGCGGTGCTCGTCGTTGCCGCGGGAGTTTGGTGGTCCCAGTACCGCATCTATCGCGTTGCAGATGCTCCAATGCCGGTGGCTGGACAGCCAGTGGCCCATGTCCCAACCCCAGAAACTACCCAACCAGTCGCCCTGGGGGAAGAATTTTTCCAAGCGCTCGCAGACCCAGCCTTGGGTGAAATATCCGTCAGCATCACC
This sequence comes from Corynebacterium sp., assembly GCA_041830435.1. Taxonomy (GTDB): domain Bacteria; phylum Actinomycetota; class Actinomycetes; order Mycobacteriales; family Mycobacteriaceae; genus Corynebacterium. The sequence continues at coordinate 3,219 of JBHAQQ010000008.1, read as the reverse complement.
GACGTGCTGCAAGGACAGCAACTTTTTCAACAACAAGCAGACACCCCACTGGTACCAGCGTCGTCCACCAAAGTGTTGACCGCTGCAGCTGCACTGTTGGTACTGGATCCGGCGTCGCAGGTGCAAACACGCGTGTATGAGGCAGCGCCTGGCGAACTCGTCATCGTCGGCGGTGGCGATGTGACCCTTGAGGCCACCCCAGGCTCTGGATTCTTCACTGCACCTGCCAACGTGCAGGACTTGGCGTCGCAGACCTTCGCAGCGTTGGGCGAGCGAGTTGGAGAAGTGCACAGTATTCGCGTTGATAACTCAGTTCGAGCCGGGAGCACATTTGGGGATTCCTGGGACCGCCGCGACATCGAAGGCGGTAACATCGCCGACCTCGATGCAGTGATGCTCAATGCCGGGCGCATCGTGCCCAAAGACAGCTACTCCCCACGTTCGGACACCCCAGCCGAAGACGTAGCACAAGTATTTGCCGCGCAACTGGGACGCCCAGACGTTGCCATCACCGTCACCGATGAACCCATAAACCCACAGGCAACGGTACTGGCAGAGGTGCATTCAGCGCCCCTCATCGAACGGCTCCGGGACATGATGCTGCATTCAGACAATTTGCTGGCAGAAGCCATCGCCCGCGAAGTAGCAGTGGCCGTTGGTCAACCGGCCACGTTCGCCGGGGCAGTGGAAGCTACCCAGCAAGTGCTGCGCAACCAAGGAATCGACCTCTCTGCTGTGCAGCTGTATGACAATTCCGGCATGTCAACAAATAATCGACTCACCGCCAACGTGTTGGACAAGGTACTCGGCCTTAGCGAAACCGGCGAGATTTTTGACACCCTCCCTGCCGCCGGAGTGGAAGGAACCCTGAGTGATCGCTACGACGCCGCCTCCGGAGCCCAATCGGCAGCCGGTTGGGTTCGAGCGAAAACCGGCACCTTGGATGGAGTGAGCGCCCTCGTGGGAGTTGTTGCCACCGTTGAGGGCCGGCCACTGACCTTCGCCTTTCTTTCGAATGGGACCTCGCCAGACGTAGCCCGCCCAGCTCTCGATCGACTGGCAAACGCATTGAGGAATTCCTAAGTGAACCACCACCAACGTGCCCAATCGCAACCTTGCCAGCAGGAGAATCCATGAAACTGCACGGCGTGCGGGCCCATGCCCAGCGATGGCTACGAACCCTCCGAGACGCGTACCCCCAGAAATGGGAGCGGCTACGCGAAGGCTGCATCGTCGGCTGCTCCGGGGGCGCTGATTCCCTCGCACTCGTGCATGTGCTGCAGCGCTTGAACATTCCCGTGGAAGCAGTGATCATTGACCACCAACTCCAACCAGGCAGCGACACCATTGCCCAGCAGGCCGCACAACAAGTGCAAGCATGGGGAGTTCCAGCCCGCATCATAACCATCGATCTGGGCAACCAAGACTCCAACGGCAATCGGACACACGTCAATGAGGGAGCAGCACGCACCGCCCGATATGCAGCACTCGCCAACGCCGCTGCCGGCCGCCCGCTCCTCGTTGCCCACCACGCAAACGACGACGCCGAGGGCCTCCTATTAGGACTCGCCCGTGGCTCAGGAACCGCCTCCCTGGCCGGAATGCGCCCAATTTCCCACCACCTACCAGGCACCGCATTCGTCGGCCGTCCCCTGCTGGCCTGCACCCGCGCAGAAATCGAGGACTACCTGCACTATCACGACGTGCAATTTTGGACCGACCCGCACAACAGTGATCCGCAATACCTCCGCTCGCGCATCCGCACCGAACTCCTGCCACTCATGGAATCCATCCTCGGTCCAGGCACCCTCCAAGCGATGGCCCGAACCGCCCGGGAACTCCGCACCGACGAGGACACCCTCACAGCCCTCGCCGCAGCACAGCTCCCAGAACTCACCGCAAACCACGAATCCCCACCCGACGACACCAAGCTCGCACCCACCGGCACCAAGCTCACCTGTGCCCAATTAGAAACCCTGCTGCCGGGGGTGCGGCGTCGAGTTATCAAACAATGGTTAGCCCCACACACCGGACCATTGACACACACCCACATCACCCAAATCGAAGCCCTCGCCACCAACTACCACGGCCAAGGCGCCGTCGCCGTCCCGTGGCATACAATAGAACAACACAACAAAACTGGGCAGCGCCTCGTGGTGAACAGAAACGGACCACACATCCAACTCACCACCCAACCAAAACCCAGCAACACGTGAAGCCGAGCAACCAAAAGGAAGCAACCATGACCCAGCCAACCAAAGACTTCAACGTCCCAGCCAACAAATTCGGCGACGACCTAGAAGCAGTGCTGATCAGCGAAGAACAACTCCAAGCCCGCATCAAGGAAATCGCCCACGCCACCTCGGAACGCTACAAGAACGAAGAGCAAGAACTCATCCTCCTGTGCGTACTCAAGGGCGCAGTATTCTTCATCACCGACTTCGCCCGGGCCATGGAAATCCCGGTAGAACTCGAATTCATGGCAGTCTCCTCCTACGGAAACTCCACCCGTAGCTCCGGTATTGTCCGCATCCTCAAAGACCTCGACCGCGACATCGCAGGCCGCAACGTCGTCATTGTGGAAGACATTATCGACTCCGGCCTCACTCTTTCCTGGCTGCTCAAGAACCTCCAATCCCGTGGTCCGAAATCCCTGTCCGTGGTCTCCCTGCTCCGCAAACCAGATGCAGTCAAGGTAGACATTGAGGTTGAAGAACTCGGCTTCGACATCCCAAATGAATTCGTCGTGGGCTACGGACTGGACTTCGCAGAACGCTACCGTGACCTGCCATTCATCGGCACCCTGCGGCAATCGGTCTACGAATAAACCCAGCCGGCAGCCAAGCGCAACGCACCATCCCTGCATGCCCCCGCATGACCGTGCACGACTGTGCGTGACCGTGCGCCGCTGCGCACCAGCGCACAACAGTGCGGAACAAAACCACCCCAATATCAGTTAAGAGAACATGGAAAAATCTAAGGTCCTACGGATCGCCGGCATTGTAGCCGCCGCGCTCATTGCCATTTATGTCTTCGGTGTCCTCACCGACAACACCCGTGGCTACGACAAGGTTGAAACAAGCATCGCCCTCGAGCAGCTTGAACAGAACAACGTCAAAGAAGCCCAAATTAGCGACCGTGAGCAAATCCTCCAACTGGAGCTGAAATCCCCAATCACCGTAGAGGGTAAAGAAGGCATCGAAAAGATCGCCTCCCAAT
>JBHAQQ010000007.1:0-6174 GCA_041830435.1 Corynebacterium sp. | reverse complement strand
CGCACTACAACGAAGAAAAACTCGACCTCGCCTACACCGACAACGACGGCTCCGGACACCGCGGCGACCGCTACCCAGCCGACGCCACCGTCTACTACCAGCAAATCAACCACCTCATCCAACAACACATCACCGAAGGCACCCTCCAACCAGCCCAACCACCAGCCGCCGACTTCACCGGAAAAACCTCCACCCACCAAGGCATCATCATCCTCACCGATGAAACCAACTTCCTCGCCTACTACCCATACAACGGCTTCCAAGCCATCACCGCCCACTACGCCAACCCAATCGGCCAATACCAAGCCCGCAACGAAGCCATCGAAAGCTGGACCAAAGCCACCAGCCCAGACGAACTCATCAACGCCATCGACACCACCACCAGCGAACACAACTGGGCCGCACCACAAATCATGATCCTCCGCGGCCAACTCGACCTCGCCGAAACCCCCGAAGAACTCCTCAAACTCGACGCAACAGCCGGCGAATACCCAACCACCACCGGCCCAGGCACCGGCAACTACACCTACCGCCTCGCGGAAGACATGTACCCATCCAACCCCAACGTCAGATTCCGGACACTACAAATCCCGGCGTCGAACTTCGCCAAACACTGGAACCTCACCCAAATCGGGCCATTTGTAATCGCTATCCGCCAACAAACCCCGTAAACTTACCCCCGTGCAAAAGGAAAAAGAGACAAACACAACCAAACTCCTCACCGTCAGCATCATCAGCGGACTACTCGGATTCCTCCTCTTTGTCTCCATCCCCTTCCTGCCAGTAAAGCAAACCCAATCCAGCTTCAACTGGCCACAAGGCGACACCCTGGGCAACATCACCGCCCCACTCATGTCCTACATGGCCCAAGACATCGACATCACCATCCCCGTCGCCGACCTCACCAACCTCAACCCAGGGCAAACCACCATCCTCTCCACCGTGCCCGAAAACAGCCAAGACGCCACCCTCCGTGGCCTCTTCGTCCGCAACTCCGGCACCAACATCGACGTAATCATCCGCAACGTCGTACCACTCACCATCACCACCAGCGAACTCGCCGAACTCCCCGCCAACTCCGTCCTCCGCATCACCTCCAACCACACCACCACCAAAGCCTGGATCCCAGACGCCACCCGCGCCGACGGCACCACCTACGAAGGCGCCATCGACGACGACATCCGCCCAATGCTCACCGGCATCTACAGCGAAATCCGCACCACCCCAGCAACCCTCGACGCAGCACGCAACGACACCCTCAACGTCCACGTCACCGTCGACTCACGCTTCACCTCCAAACCCTCCCTCATCAAATACGCCGCGATCGCCCTCGCCGTCCTCTCCACCTTCATCGCCCTCCTCAGCCTCCACCGCATCGACAAACTCGACGCCCGCCGCATGGGCTCCTTCCTCCCACGCGGCTTCTTCAAACCACGCTGGCTCGACGCAGGCGTAGGCGGAGTACTCCTCTTCTGGTACTTCTTCGGCGCCAACACCGCCGACGACGGCTACCTGCGCACCATGGGCGAAGTCAGCCGCGAATCCGAATACATGGCCAACTACTACCGCTGGTTCGGAGTACCAGAAGCCCCATTCGGCGCACCATACTACGAACTTCTTGGCCTATTCAGCGAAATCAGCCCAACCTCTATCATCATGCGGCTGCCATCCCTCATCGCAGGCATCGTGATATGGCTCGTCCTATCCCGCGAAGTGCTCCCTCGACTCGGTACCCAAATTAACCAACGCAAGGTTGCACATATCACCATGGCGGCCACGTTCCTGCTGTTCTGGATCACCTACAACAACGGCACCCGCCCAGAACCAATCATTGCTATGCTTGCCCTCCTGGCCTGGGTATCCTTCGAACGCGCTATTGCCACCCAACGCCTCCTCCCAGCAGCCATCGGCACCACCCTCGCAGCCTTCGCCATCGCCGCCGGGCCAACCGGCATGATGGCAATCGCCGCGCTGCTCGTAGCACTCGGCGCGCTCATCCGCATCGTCATCCGTCGCCTGCCACGCCTCGGCGCACCAAGCGGCGCCTCCCGCGGCGCCGTCTTCAAAGCAGTCGCAGCCCAAATAGCACCATTCCTCGCGGCCGGCACCGCAGTCCTCGGCAGCGCCTTCGCCGACCAAAACATCGCCGCCGTCGCCGAAGCAGCACGCGTTCGCAGCGAAATCGGCCCATCCGTCTCCTGGTACATGGAATTCCTCCGCTACACCACCCTCCTCGAGCAAACCGTAGACGGATCCTTCACCCGCCGATTCTCCATGCTCATGCTGTTCTTCTGCATCGCAGTCGTCGCAGCCAGCCTCCTCCGATTCCGCCGCGTACCAGGCGCCGCAATCGGACCAACCACCCGCCTCTTCCTGGTGATCATCGGAACCCTGTTCCTCATGATCTTCACCCCAACCAAATGGACCCACCACTTCGGGGTATTCGCAGGCATCGGCGCAGCACTCACCGCCCTAGCAGCCGTCGCAGCCTCCCGCATCGCCGTGTCCTCCCAACGCAACCGCGTTCTCTTCCTCGGCTCCTTCCTCATGCTCTTCGCCTTCTCCCTCGCCGGCACCAACGGCTGGTGGTACGTCGCCTCCTTCGGCGTGCCATGGTGGGATAAAACCATCCAACTGAAAGGCATCGAAGCATCCAGCGTGATGCTCATCTTCGCCCTCATCGTCATCGTCTGGGGCGCCGTCGTCGGCTTCCTCAGCGAAGCCAAACACGCACGCGCAGAAAACGCCACCGAAACCGCAGCCCTAGACGCCGCCGAAGCCCAACGACTCCAACGCTTCAAAGGCATCGCCACCGCCCCAATCGCCGTCATCACCGGCCTCGTCGTCGCCTTCTCCATGGCCTCAATGGCCAAAGGCTTCGTCGCCCAATACCCCGCCTACAGCATCGGCAAAGGCAACCTCGCCTCCCTCACCGGCAACCAATGCCTCCTCGCCTCCGACGTGCTCGTAGAAACCAACACCAACGACTCCTTCCTCACCGTCGCCGACGGTAGCGAACTCAAAGACTCCCTCACCGCAGGCACCACAGCCGGATTCGACCCAAACAACATCCCAACCAAAATCGACCCAGGATCCGACAACACCGGCACCCAAACCGGAGTCAGCACCACCAGCACCAGCGACACCAACACCACAAACTCCACCAGCGACGAAACCAGCAACAACGGCGTAAGCAACGCCACCACCAGCACCGAAAGCCAAGATGGCGGCGTCGAAGAAACCACCACAACCACCGCCGACTCCGGCACCACCGGTGGTCTCGCCACCCAAACCGGCATCAACGGCAGCCACGCCAAACTCCCATTCGGCCTCGACAACCAACGCGTACCAGTAATCGGATCCTTCACCGAAGGACTCCAAGAACCTGCCTACGCAACCACTAAGTGGTACAACCTCCCACAACGCAACGAAAACACCCCACTCATCGTCTTCAGCGCCGCCGGTCCCGTCAACCACTACGACATGAACGGTGTGGAACAATACGGCCAAGAACTCATCATCGAATACGGCCGCCTCAAGACCCCAGAAGAACTCACCGACACCACCGGCAGCGCCGCCACCGAACAACAAAACCGCGACGCAGCAACCACCACCAGCGACCAAGAAACCACCCCAGAAAGCGAAACCGCCGGCCGCAGCGAAAGCCAAGACCGCTTCCTCTACCTCGGCGAACTCCAACCACTCGACATCGGCACCCAACCCGAATGGCGAAACATGCGCATCCCACTCGAACAAATCCCAGCCGAAGCCGAAGTGATCCGCATCCGCGCCGTCGACACCAACCTCACCCCAGACCAATGGCTCGCCTTCACCCCACCTCGCGCGCCACAAATGACCACCCTCCAAAACTACATCGGCAACACTGCACCAACCCTCCTCGACTGGTCCATCGCCTTCCAATTCCCGTGCATTCAAAACTACGCACACTACGCAGGTGTCGCCGAAGTAGCCGAATACCGCATCTCCCCAGACCACGCCTCCCGGCGCGCCCACACCCCAGTCATGGACTACAAAGGCGGCGGATCCTACGGCCTCATCCAAATGACCAGCACCGCCGAAGAAGTACCGACCTACCTCAACCACGACTGGCAACGCGACTGGGGCGTACTCGACAAACTCACCCCACACGCCAACAGCATCGGCGAAACCCCACAACCAGCCGAACTGGTCCTGGAAGAACACACACGCTCCGGTCTATGGAGCCCAGGCCCAATGAAATGGGAACAAAGCTAGCCAGGCACTAGCCGTAAGCTAGCCGGGGGAAAAGCGTTTCCCCTTGCGGAACACACGACCCACCACCCCATTGCGACGCTCAATTCTCCCATGTCGCGACGGGGCGAGTGGGTCGTCGTCGTTCCAGGCATTATGGAAGGAACACAGCGGCACCAGATTTGCCATATTGGTCGGCCCTCCATGCTTCCATGCCTGAATATGGTGCATTTCGCATTCCTCAACCGGGCGTTGGCATCCATCCCAAGCACACGTCGCATGCTCGCTCATGGCGAGGAGTCGTTGTTTCCGATTGGCGGTGCGGCTGGCGAACACCAGATCGACCGGCCCCTGCACTGGGTGGAACAGCGCGAAGCCCCACTCGTTCGAAATGATTGACGACGCCAACTCCGTCGCGGTGCGCCGCACCCCGTCCGAGCAGGCAAAGAGCGTTTCGTCTTGGGTGCCGTCGAGAATTTTCGTGGCAGCATCAAGGGGAACCTGCACGATCGGGGTGAATACCTGCAAGATGCGACCCAGCGGTTGGCCGTGTTGGTCGTGGCCGTGTTGGCCGTAGCCGTGCGAGAGGGCTTTGAGAATTGCTTCCGCTGGTTCGAGTGGTTCGGGTGATGGGAAGGTCGCTCGGGATCCTCGTGGCTCGTTTGGCACGTTTGGTTCACTTGGCTCGAGCGGTTCGCCCGGGGTGCCCTGCGTTCCTGCGGTGCCCTGGGTTCCCTGGGTGCCTGCTGCGCCCAGCGTCCCCTGAGTACCCGCTGCGGAACCGTGGACACCGCCGAAATCTTGCGGTTCCGCATGTTTCGGGCCCTCCCCTTCCACCTGCGCCGCAGCGGCACGCAACGTCCGGAACAACGCCGTGATCGCGGCGCCCTTGCCATGAATCGCCAACGTCCAATTGCGATCACCCCGGCGCGTCATCGACATCCCCGACTTCGGGGCACTCGGCGGCTGCTGCACCTTCTTCAACTCTGCGGCAGCGTGCGCAACAAATTGGTCCATTGTGAAGTCGTCGGCTCCGCTCGGGCCGGCGGCAATGGCAGCGCGCAACCGCCATTTTCGGCGTTCCCCCTGTACCCGGGCCACAAACCGCTCAATCAGCTCCACGGCTGACAATGGCAGCCGGTGCTCAAGGATGTCCCGCACGGCGTTGTGCTGCAGTTGGGAAAACGCGGTGTCCCCCAGGTACGTTTCCGCCATGCGCTTCAGCGTCATCAGGTAGTTCGGGTCGATGCGCAGCGCGGCCAGCTCTTCAGGCTTGCTGTAGAAAATGTCGCCCAGCAGCCCAAGTGGATCCGATTGCAGCGCCACGAACGCCGCGAGTTGGCCCCCGCTCATGCTCCCTCCGATCCCCCGAGTGTGCCGTTTTTAGTGGTTGTCAGCCTAACCCGACGCCCCTACCCCCGCAAGCATCACTTGCTCACCTGTGGAAAACTCCCGCGAATTTATCGCCTCCGAGTACGGTTTTCCACAGGCCACGCTTTTCCCCTTGACAAGCCACCATGAACGTCTTTTTCGAGGTCAAAGACAGGAAACCCCGCCCGGGGAGGGCGGGGGTTGGGCGTCGGGTGAGGAGATTATGGGGTTGGGCGAACCGCAGGGTTGTACGAACCCAATCCAGGGTTGTTGTTGTACAGCGAACTCATCAACGCGGTGATATCAGTGGTCTCAGCGTCCGCACCGGCCAGCGCCGCACCAGCACCAATCAACGCCGCCGCATTCGGCAGGCCCTTGCCGGAGCTCAGGCCCTCCGCCACGTCAGCGGCCATTTCCGAGGCACCAGCCGGAGCAGCATCTGCGCCCGGCGCTGCCGGATCTGCCTCCGGTGCCGGAGCGTCAGTGGCCGGAGCCGGAGCCGTCGCAGGTAGCAACGCCCGGAACAAGTGCGGCAAGTCCAAACCAGCCGCAGCGGCTTGACCTTCAGGGGTG
>JBHAQQ010000006.1:0-20437 GCA_041830435.1 Corynebacterium sp. | reverse complement strand
GATGGCGTTGTGGGTAGTTGGTAGCAGTGGGCGAACTGGTGGGAATTTTGCATCAAGCAAGCGGGTGGTGGTTTGACGGGTGTCTGTTGCGACTCCCAGGAGCCCGTCGGTACCGATTTCTTCGCCGGTTCCAGCAGCGATTTCAATTGGATCGGTGTAGTGGGAATCGACGGAGCGGGCCACCTCGGCGAGGGTTTTGGCTGGGATCAGCAACGACGCCTGTGCGTCGGCAGTTGCTGGGTTCCAGTTAAAGGTGCGCAGTGCCAGGCGGTAGCGGTCGGTTGCAGCAACAGTGATTTCTTCACCGTTGATTTCCATATTGACACCTGTAAGCATTGGCAGAGTTTCATCTTTTCCAGCTGCTACGGCGACTTGTTGTACTACTTCGGTGAAGAGTGTTGGATCGATGGTTCCAGTGACTGCTGGCATGCCTGGTAGCACTGGGTAGTCTTCGATGGTCATGGCTGGCAGCTCGAAGCGGCTGGTTCCTGCCTTGACCAGGACTTTGGTGCCGTCGTATTCCACAATGATGGGCTTGTCTGGCAGAGTTGCCACAATCTCGGATGACAATTTACCTGCGACCAGCATGCGTCCTGGTACATCTACTTGGGCGTTGATGCGAATTTTGTTTGACGTTTCACGGTCAAATCCGGAAAGCTCAAGGGTGTCGTCTTCGGCATTGATGAGAATGCCGCGAAGCACAGGCTGGGTTGGCTTTGCTGGCAGGGATCGAGCAATCCAACTGAGGGCACTAGAAAAGTCGTCCTTGGTGACGATGAACTTTACTTCTTGTGGCTCCATGCTCTTGTTGTCCTCTGCTTATGACGAATAGATATGGGGGATATTATTCCATTTTTAGCCAAGTATTGCGAGACGAGATTTTGGCGCTTTTTGGCTTTTCCACGGCCCTAATTTCTGCTTTTGAAGTAGTTAATTATTGGTAGTAGTAGCAGTAGGTGCTGTGTGTTTTGTGGATAATTGGTGTTTCACCAGGTGAAAGACATTTTGGGGTGTGGAATGTTTCACGTGAAACCTGTTGATAACTTTTACGATGTTGTGGATAAGTTCATGGTGTTTGAGTTTTCCACAAACCATCAACACCAAAGCGGGGAGTTTTGGGCAGGTTTTCCACAGTTTACGCAAGAATTCTTGTAATTCACTTGCTGTTCGATAGCAACTTTGTTGATTGCAATGAATTACATCGACGTAATTACATCTGTGGAAAACCTTGTGGATTTGTGGATAACTTTGGTTTCTGCACGTAAACAACACAAAACTTTTCCACATGCTGGTTGTGGATAACTGTGGGAATCTTGTGGATAATTGTGGAAAACCTGTGGTCAGGGTGGTCTGAGTTTCCACAGTTTTCGAAAAGGGGAACGTACAGAGCCTGTGCACTGTTGCTCACGCTAGTTGCGGGACCGCGACTTCACCCTACTCAGCAGCTCTTGCACATGATTGAACAATTCCTTGTCTTCAGGCAGCTGCTTTTCAATGAGTTTGAAAGAACTCACCATGGTCGAATGGTCACGAGCAAAGATACGTCCCAGCTCGGGGTATGAAAATTCAGTTAGCTCGCGGGAAAGATACAAAGCGATATGACGTGGAAACGCGATATTGCGGCTGCGCTTCTTACTGAGGATTTCCTCCGTAGTGATATTGAAGAAATCTGCCACAATTTCAATGATGATCTCTGGCGTCACTTCAATTTCATCAGGCATGATGTCCTGCAGTGCGATCTTGGCATTCGTCATGTTGATGTCTTTGTTTTCCAACGAACAATACGCAATTACTCGCGTCAGTGCGCCCTGAAGTGCACGAATCGAACGGTCATAGCGCTCGGCAATCATCGTTTTAACATCTTCTGGCAAATTGGTCCGCTCTTGTTTGGCCTTATTCGTCAGAATTGCCATGCGGGTTTCCAAGTCTGGACTTTGAATATCAGTAATCAATCCACCTTCGAAGCGGGTACGAAGGCGATCCTCCAATGTCGACAACCGTGCAGGTGGGCGGTCTGAACTCAACACAATCTGCTTGCCAGCTTGGTGCAGTGCATTAAAGGTATGGAAGAACTCTTCCTGAGTAGATTCCTTCTTCTCCAGGAACTGAATATCGTCAACGATCAACATGTCGACGTTGCGATACCGGCGCTTGAATGCTTCGCGCGTATCCGTGGCGATTGCATTAATAAACTCATTTGTGAGTTCTTCAGTTGAGACATACAGCACCCGCATATTTGGACGGATTTCCAAAGCGTAATGGGCAATTGCGTGCAGCAAGTGCGTTTTTCCTAGACCAGACTCACCCCAAAGGAACAGGGGGTTGAAGGATTTCGCCGGCTGCTCAGCAACACTTCGACAAGCTGCCGCAGCAAATTGATTCGAAGAACCAATCACGAAGCGTTCAAAGGTGTAATCAGGATTGAGCTGTGGATATTCAACAGCAACTTGCGGCGCGGTAGCCTGTTGGCCAAATGAATGTGCTGCGCTTCGCGCTGGATACGGGTCAGCCTGCTGAGATGCGGGGGACACTTCCTGCTCTGTGCGTGCGGTTGGGGAATCGGCAAAGGAGGATTGCGCTGCCTCGGGATGGGGAGCTGGGGAGACCGGCGTCGACTGAGCAGGTGTGGAAAATTCCTGTTCAGCCTGCTCATTACCAAGCGGAAGGCGATCCCATCCCCCACTACCCGACTGCGATTGCAGGTGCTGAGATTGTTGCGATTGCTGGTGCTGAAGCGGCTCAGTGTGTTGTTGATTGAGTTGAGATTGCTCAGGTTGAGGCTGTTCTTCCGAAAATGCGGTGACAATTCGCCGACCCAATGAGTTTTCCAACACCTGACGAATCAAATGCGCCAACTTGTTCTCAATCTCCTCCTTCGCCCAATGATTCGGGGCGGTAAACACAGCGATCTGGGAATTCACCAACGCAACAGGCTTAATCTGGCGCAACAAACTTTGCTGGGTCTTACTGATCACCGGGAAAGTGTTGTTCGGATCATCAGGATCCGCAGAAGTCCACTCGGCAACTACAGCTGTCCAAACACTAGGGAAATGCTGCTCGAGGTTTGGCAAATGTTCGTTGCTCATGGTGTGTACTCGTAATTCTGTGTCGTTCTGGTTAATGGGGGTAAGTATCGTCGGGTTGGTGCGGGCGCTTATCGAGGTGGGCTGGTGCAATTTTTGCCTTTAGCGTGCAACAATGGCTTCAGGCACGACCATGCTTGTGGAGTCAAACGCGTTTGCCACACATCGCCATCTGCTTGTTGATTGAGGGGTCTATGGCTGTTGAAACTTGATAGCTCAACTACCTCGATATTCCCCGGCAATTAACAAGACTGCCCACAGTGAAATTTGCGCTATGTACTGGTATTCCACAGAGTTATACACAACTGTGGAAAACTGTTTTCCACAGGTTACCATGAAAATCCACGCTTCCTGTGGAAAACACTATTTGCGCTGGTAAACACCATCTGACCTGCAAAGATTAAAGCTAAACTTGTACTTTAAGGTTTGGGGGTAGGGAGGTTATCCACAGTGAGGTGGGTGGTTCGGTAGATTATTTACACCCTTGTAATTCCATTGCAGGTCGTTACGCACTATGAGGGGGGAATGAGGACTTAGCTCGACGATTTTGATTTGGGGGGATAGTGGGCGTATTCTTGACAGGTCTATTGCAATTCTGAGTCATTGCTCGAGTTTGAATCAGCGTTGACTATCTGAAATTCAACATCAGGTATTCACCGTCTGGAACTGTATTCCCGACATGACACTGCATTGCTCAGCGGATCGCCGCGATTTATCAATCGCTACGTTGTTTTTGGTCCGCAACTTGATTTGTTAGTTGAAAATGTTCCGAGAAGGAGTGAAGTACCGTGGCTAAGGGCAAGCGTACTTTCCAGCCAAACAATCGCCGTCGTGCTCGCGTACACGGCTTCCGTACCCGCATGCGTACCCGTGCAGGTCGCGCAATCGTATCTGCTCGTCGTCGTAAGGGCCGCAAGTCCCTCACCGCATAACGCGAGTACATTGCGTGCTATTCGCTCTATTGTGTAGCGGATAACTCATCCCCCAGGAAAATGTTTTGGTCCTGGGGGATTTCTCATACACTCATTGGTGTCCCCATCGTTATTGTTGCCATAGGAATTGTTGCTATAGGAAAGGACGGAAATGCTTTCACCTCAGCATAGGCTCCGTTCCACAGCCAAGTTTGGGGAAACCATACGCAAGGGTCGTCGCAAAGGTTCCTCGACTGTCGTTGTCCATGTCTTTGTCCCTTCCCAAGTGTTGGTTGAACCCCACCAACAATCACAGACGAATCAGCAGCGGCCTATTGAGAATGTTTCACGTGAAACATCCGTGCCGGAAGCGCGGTATGGCACTGCCTCATCACCTTCAGCAATGGAGATAACAACGCCAAGGGATAATCCGGCCACCATTACCTTCGGTGGCCCACGAGTGGGGTTGGTGGTTTCCAAAGCTGTTGGTAACGCAGTGACACGGCACCGGGTGTCTCGGTTGCTTAGGGCTGCAGCCGCGCAGGTGATTCGTGATACCGAAATTCCGTCAGATGCACAGATTGTGTTGCGCGCTTTGCCAGCAATTGCAAACAAGACGTATGAGCAGATCTATCTCGATGTCAGAAAGAATATCCAGCGTGTGCTCAACGCCTCATGAGAACCGCGGCAAACTGGCGCGTAAGGCGATTGTGTTTTACCAAACTCACGTGTCACACCGTAAAATGATATCGTCGTGTCGTTTTGATCCAACCTGCAGTAATTACGCACTTGATGCATATTCTCGTTATGGATGGTTCAAAGGCACAATTCTCAGCGTTCTACGGATTTGTCGCTGTGGTCCTTGGCACCCAGGTGGATGGGACCCGGTTCCCCACTCCTGGCCACGTTGGCACAGGTAAGGAATTCGTACTGATGATTCAGGGTGACAAACTCAATGAATGCCGTGAGCCCAACCATGAAACAACTACCGTAGCTTAACCCAATAGCCCCTATTATCGAGGAGAAGTATTCAGCCGTGCTGAATTTTATCTACTACCCGATTTCTGCGGTGCTGTGGTTCTGGCACAAAGCATTTAGTTTTGTGCTTGACCCAGCATCGGGAATCACTTGGGCGCTGGCAATTATCTTCCTGGTATTCACCATCCGCATTCTGTTGGTGAAACCAATGGCAAACCAATTGCGTTCTGGACGCAAGATGGCAGAGTTCCAGCCGAAGATGGCCGCGCTACAAGCGAAGTACAAGAACGACCGTGAAACGCTTGCACTGGAAATGCGCAAGCTCCAAAAGGAGATGGGGTTCAACCCTCTAGCATCTTGCATCCCAATGTTGGTGCAGATTCCAATCTTCATTGGCTTGTTCCACGTGTTGCGTTCCTTCAACCGCACAGGCAGCAACTTCGGTGAGCTGGGAATGACGGTAGAAGAAACACGCAGCACTCCAAACTACGTGTTCTCCGTCCAGGACGTTCAATCCTTCTTGGATGCTCGTTTGTTTGGCACTCCACTGTCTGCATACCTGTCCATGAGCCCAGATAACTACGGTGCCTTCTCCCCTGCTGGTGAAGGTGTGGACTTTACGCGCATGAATATCATGCTCGTGGTGTTGCCACTGATGCTGGCCTCCGCTGTGATCATGCACTTCACCGCCCGTATGTCGATGGATCGCCAAAAGGCTCGCCAGGCGGCTAATCCAAACAAGAATCCACAAAACCCACAAATGCAGATGCAAATGGACATGATGCAGAAAATGATGTTGTGGGTTCTGCCAGTCCTGTACCTCATGGGTGGCTTCATGTGGCAAGTTGGTTTGGCACTCTACATGTTCACCAACAACTTGTGGACCATTATTCAGCAGTACTTCCTCTTCAAGAAGATGGACGCCGAAGAAGAGGCCGAGAAGGCAGCCAAGTTGGCTGCACAGCGCAGCTCCGCTCCCAAGCCGGGACAGCGACCAAACAACCCTAAGAAGGGTAAGAAGAAGTAGTCTGACGCTCCGGCGGCCAGCCCTCCTTCATTCACCTCTCAGCCCCCTGCGCACACGCGCTGGGGGCTCTGTTATGGCTACATGGTTTTGGATTCACGCGAAACGCGCTCCGGGACTTGAGTTACCAGCTGTTCTCCATCGGCGCTAGAATGTTTCACGTGGAACACTTGGAAATTGCAGCATCAGTCTTTGGCGAACGCGTAGCCCTCGCGGAGCAGTATGCAGAACTGCTTGCCACTGCGGGCATCGAACGTGGCCTCATTGGGCCACGTGAAGTACCTCGTCTTTGGGACCGGCATATCCTGAACTCTGCTGTACTCAGTGAAGCCATCGATGAAGGCGTTCGCGTCATCGATGTGGGTTCCGGTGCTGGTCTCCCGGGCATTCCACTGGCGATCGCTCGTCCAGATTTGCATGTGCAACTCCTGGAACCGCTCCTTCGCAGAACCACATTCCTTGCTGAGGTAGTTGAATCTCTTGGTTTGGACAATGTTGAAGTACACCGTGGCCGGGCAGAAGAAAAGGCAATTCAGCAAACCTTGGGCGGCGCTGATGTTGTCACCTCCCGGGCGGTTGCTCCGCTTGGCAAACTTGCAACGTGGAGTTTGCCACTTGTCCGAGTTGGTGGTTCCATGCGGGCGTTGAAGGGTGAATCCGTCACCGAGGAGTTGCAGCGCGATGCACAGCAGATCCGTCAAGCAGGTGGCGGCGAAGGTTCAGTGATTTCTGTTGGGAATCAGCTGCTTGAAGAGCCAACACATGTGGTGATCATCCCCCGTGTGAAGTGATGATCAGTCGCGCCAACGTGCTACTCCCCTGGCGTATTTGAGGAAAACTACTCGATGTTTCACGTGAAACATCGAGTAGTTTTTTGTCGGAATTCCAAGTACAGTAAACAAAGAGAATTTTTCGTGTCGCAACAGCAGTCAGCACGTGCAAAATGTTATAGCACAACCACACTCACCAGCGATGTACGAACTTGCACGACGAAACGCACGAGCCCCTGCACGTGCAACCGCATGAATGAAGGATCCACATGACCGAGATGGACTGGGACGATACTCCGATTGCTCGCGCAGCACGCCAAGCCGCGAAGCTATCGAACACCTCTCGCCTGAGCCTTCCACGTCCAGCATCGTGCCGCGCAATCACCATTGCGAATCAAAAAGGCGGCGTGGGCAAGACCACTTCAACCGTGAATCTGGCCTGGGCACTTGGCCTGCATGGATTGAAAGTGCTTGTTCTGGATCTTGACCCGCAAGGCAATGCGTCGACTGCGCTGGGCGCAGAGCACCGCATGGGCACCCCTTCCACTTATGAAGTGTTGATCGGTGAACTGCGTCCAGAAGAAGCCATGCAACAGTGCCAGCACAATCCCAATGTGTATTGCATTCCTGCCACAATTGACCTGGCAGGAGCGGAAATCGAATTGGTGTCAATGGTGCGTCGTGAATATCGACTCAAAGACGCCCTGAATCCAACGTTCATCGAGGAACATGGATTTGATTACATCTTCATCGACTGCCCTCCTTCTCTGGGTCTGCTCACGATCAACGCCATGACTGCGGTAACGGAGGTTGTCATTCCAATTCAGTGCGAATACTACGCGCTGGAGGGTGTGGGTCAGTTGCTAAACAACATCACCATGATTCGCGAGAATTTGAACCCTGACCTGCATATTTCTGGGGTTTTGCTCACCATGTTCGATGGTCGTACCAAGCTGTCGGAGCAGGTGGCCGATGAAGTCCGCGAGAACTTCGGCTCCGTGGTGTTGGACAACAAGATCCCGCGCTCGGTGAAAGTGTCCGAGGCCCCAGGGTTCGGCCAAACTGTTTTGGAATACGACGCCGGATCTGCTGGAGCACTCGCCTACTTTGATGCCGCGGTTGAGTTCGCTAAGCGCGGGGACTATTTGCCGACTGCCGAAACCGCGCCAATTGGCATTGCACCTGAACTGCATTAGTACGCAACACTCACCAACATTTTCCGACGAGAACGTAGGAGCACACCTAAGCAATGGCTACTGAAAAGAAGATGCCGGCAATGCCTTCCCTGAATCTGGCCAAGGGAGAGGAATCGAAGCGTGGCGGCTTGGGCCGTGGTCTGGCAAGCCTTATCCCTACTGGTGCTGAAAAGCCGCGCTTGGGCAATGGTGCAGCGGACATCATCCTGGGTGGCGGTAGCCAGGGCAAAGTAACGCCGGGCTCAAACGAAGAGGGTACGGCAAGCCAAGCCGGTGCCAAGCAGTCCGGTCCAGCGAAGTCCAAGGCTGGAGCGAAGAAGTCGTCCACTGCTGCACCGAGCAAGTCAAAGCGCTCTCCTGCTGCGGGTACATCAACCAAAACTGGTGCTGCTGCTGCGGCTCAGACGTCCACCACAAAGCGTCACAGTGACAAAACGCACGAGGGTGCAAACCACACCAATCCATTCGGTGCAACCTATGCAGAATTGCCCCTCAACGAGATCCGGCCAAACGCAAAACAGCCGCGGACCGTATTTGCTGAAGAAGCACTCCAAGAACTCATCCACTCGATTCGTGAATTCGGTGTGATGCAACCAATCGTGGTGCGCCCTACCCCAGGAGCAGAAACCCCATATGAGCTCATCATGGGTGAACGCCGCTTCCGCGCATCCCAAGCTGCAAAACTCACGCACATCCCAGCAATCATTCGCCTCACCGAAGACGGCGACATGCTCCGAGATGCCCTGCTGGAGAATATCCACCGTGCACAGCTCAACCCACTGGAAGAAGCCGCAGCGTACCAGCAACTGCTGGAGGAATTCAACGTCACCCAAGCACAACTGGCCGACCGCATTGGCCGCTCCCGTCCACTCATCACCAACATGATCCGGCTGCTAAGCCTTCCAGTGGACGTACAGCGTCGTGTTGCCGCCGGAGTCCTCTCCTCCGGCCATGCACGCGCCCTCCTGAGCCTCAACGATGATACCGCCGCCCAGGCTCAATTGGCAGAACGCATCGTCCGCGAAGGGCTATCCGTACGAGCTACCGAAGAAGCAGTCACCCTTATCAAGCGGGAGACCGGCACCGCCAAACCACGCAAATCCAAGTCCAAAACCACAGTCCCACCCGAGGTTTCCGACTGGGCAAACACCTTTGGAGATGCTTTGGACACCAAAGTGACTGTGCAATGGTCTCCTAAACGGGGCAAAATCGTGCTTGAATTCGGCGGCAAAGAGGACTTCGAAAGAATTATTGAACTTCTCAACATTCGGAATAACCAAGGGGATTAACGCACAGGCAGCGACCCACTTTCGGCGACGATGGGAAAACGGACAGCTACGTCGTCGAATAACAATTATGTAATTTCAATCGTGGAATTATCCCAAATCCGCACTATTTCAAACCAGCGCCATCGCAACGAAAATATTCACACCGGTCGCCCAAAAACCCGCACACCCCATCCGCATACACACGGATGGGGGTATCGTCATACGCGAACAGCAAAACGCCCCACACACCCCCGCAGAGCTACATAAAATTGCCACAGCAACCCACCCAAACAACACACAAAAGGAGGTCCCTTGGAGATCAGCATCAAAGCCATCACCCCAGAGACCTCCAACGACCTCGAACGCGGCGCCGCATCAAGCCTATTCTGGCAACTCGAGCACTACGATCCGATCCAATACGACCTGCTCCAAGACCCAGAGTTCGATAAACAACTCTGGATCCACAAAGTCCTCATGGAATGGGGCATCTGTGGCTACACCGCATTCGTCTCCACCGGCGACAACAACAGCCAACCAATCCCCGCCGCCACCATCTTCTTCGCCCCACCACGGTACGCCCCCGGCAACCACTTCCTGCCGACCGGGCCAGTCTCTCAGGACGCAATCCTCATCACCGGAGTGCACGTAGCGCTGCCGTACATGGGCCTGTACTTGGAGCACCAGCTGCTGTCCGTCGTCGTCGACGAAGCCCGACGCCGGGGCATCAAGGCTCTCGAAGCCTTTGCGCGCGTTGAAGACCTCGATGAGCAACTTACCTCTACCCTTCTGGACAAACACATGGGCATCATCAACGAGGAAATCGGTGCCTATATCCCAGAGTCCTACCGAGGCTGGGATAAACGGGAAGCCGAACCGCAGGACGGCAACGTAGCCGAGGCACAAGAAGTCGCACACGTGGAAGCGCAATTGGCCAATATCCCAATGCTCAGCGAAGATATCCTGGAAGACCAGGGATTCTCCGTCATTGCCCACCACTACATGTTCCCGCGCTACCGGAAGAACATTGAGTCCCCAAGCTCCGTGTTCGGCACCAGCATCGACGCCGCGCATGAAATGAAAAACGGTAACAGCCCACTGGGAACCGTTACCGGTGGCGGAAAATTCTCCGACTAAAACAGCGCCCTAGCGGTTTTCAGCTTCCAACAACTCGTGGAAGGTGAACGTACCGGTAGCGTGAACATCCTTATCCATCAGGTACAAACGCTTCACGGAAACCACAATGGCCTCCGCAATGCGGTCACGCATCGCCGGGTCGGTCAATACCGCAACATCCTGAGGATTACTGAGATAACCAGGGATTACCTGTACCGCAGGCATGGAAGTCTTCCGCAACAAATCCCACGTGCGCCCATGATTACGGCAATCCAACAAAGGTGTACGGGCAGTGATTTCACGCTGAATGAACCCGGACAGCTTCTCCCCCACCATCGATGAATACCCGTCCTGGGAACCGAAGTAGAACGTGGAACACCCATTAGCCAAATTATTGCGATACACATCAGCCTTGAGGGAGATCAACAGATCCGCCCCAAACGCATTGGCAATATTCGCCCGTTCCTGTGCCGTAGGATTCGCTGACCGCGGACGAGACAAAATCGTCTCCATGCCCGCAGCGATCATCCGCCCCTCAATGCGCCCGGCCAAATCCCAAAGGATCTCCTCTTCAGTGACCTGACCAAATGGACCATCCACCACAACACCGCGCTCGGCACCACCCAACGAAGGGTCAATCACCACTCGCTTGCCGGAAAGATTCGGACCGGAGGAACGAATCTGCTCCGCCTCACGAATAGAATTCGGCGAACCGCCATTGAAGCGGCGGCCCAAGTAACTCAACGCTCGCAAGGTATCCGGGCCAACGGTTCCATCGGCCTTCAAGCCGGAATTCAGCTGGTAGGAAACCACTGCCTGGTGCGTTTCCGGGCCAAAGTGGCCATCCACCCGCTCCGAGTAGAAACCAAGATTGTGCAATTGGGTTTGTAGTTGCGCAATATCATCGCCCACCAGCTCATTGGTTTGCAGGCTCAGTACCCGCGCACCCAAGGTGTAGGAAGCTTCCCGCAACGCCCGGAGCGTACCGTCAGTGATATGCCCATCGGCATTAATGCCACGGCCCTGTTGAAAGGCCTTGATCGCCTCCACGAGGGTTTCGTCGAAATACTCATCTTCGCTGGTGAACGTTTGCTTATTGGTGTGTGCAACATCCTTGTGGAACCCGTCCAACAGCCCCAGGCGCGCAAGGGATTCGCGTACCTCAGCGACACGCGGGCTGCGGTCGCCAACTTGGAGGTTCAGCCGATCCACTCAACACCACTTCCTGGTTCAAAGGTTGCACACAACAAACGTGCCCAATCGATGGGCAGTATTGCCACCACTCTACCCCGCCACGGCAATAGCCACGACATAAGACACAGGGTAAGCAAAGCGAAACTCTTGGCCCGCTGCTGGAAGCTGCCAGGTGCGCTACATCAGCGCAGTGATTTGTTCCTTCAATGCCTCGGTGGTCTGCACACCGCTAATCTGGGCCACCTTCTGACCATCCTTGAACAACAGGAACGTTGGGATGGACATGATCTGATACATGGCACTCAACGCCCGCTCATCGTCCACGTTCACCTTCGCCACAACGGCGCTATCGCCCAGCTGCTCAGCCAATTCATTCAAGCGAGGGGTCATCGAGAGGCACGGGCCGCACCATTCAGCCCAGAAATCCACCAGCACGGGCTTCGTCTTCGAGGTTTCCACTACGGCTTCCTTAAAAGAAGCGGTGGTGATTTTCTGTACATCAGTCATGAGAATTCCTCCATAGGTCGGTACCGCACAATGCGGTGTTCACCGGTGCGTAACGATTATTCGCCGAGGGACGCCAGGTATGCTTCGGCATCCAGCGCCGCGCGGCAGCCCGAACCTGCAGCGGTAATGGCCTGCTGGTAGTGGGCGTCGACCAAGTCACCCGCCGCGAACACACCTGGGATATTCGTGCGGGTTGACGGTTCCTCCACCTGCACATAGCCGTTTTCCTGCAGCGCCACCTGACCGTCAAATACACTCGTGCGCGGATCGTGGCCAATCGCCACAAACATGGCATCCATCGCAACCTCGGACTGTTCACCAGTGACGGTGTCTTCCAGCTTCAACGTAGCCACGGAGCCTTCACCCAACACCTCAACCACCTTGGAATTGAGGATGAAGTTGATCTTCGGGTTGTTGCGCACCCGCTCAACCATGATCTTCGACGCCCGGAACTCCTCACGGCGGTGAATAATTGTCACGGAAGAACCAAACTTCGTGAGGAAGTCCGCCTCTTCCATTGCGGAATCGCCGCCACCCACCACGGCAATTGCCTTGTCTTTGAAGAAGAAACCATCGCACGTTGCACAAGCGGAAACGCCCCGGCCCAGGAATTCCTGCTCACCCGGCACACCCAAGTAACGTGGCGCGGCACCCGTCGCCAAGATCACGGCGCGAGCTTGGTACTCCACACCATAAGCCCATACCTTCTTGATCTCGCCGGTGAGATCCATCTTCTCAACATCCTCGGAGCGCAGCTCAGCACCGAAACGCTCAGCTTGAGCACGCATTTCCTCCATGAGATCTGGGCCCATGATGCCCTCGCGGAAACCAGGGAAGTTCTCCACCTCGGTGGTTTGCATCAGCAAGCCACCGTATTCGATACCTTCAAACACCAGCGGCTTGAGTTCTGCGCGGGCGGCGTAGATCGCGGCGGTATAACCAGCAGGTCCGGAACCGACGATGATGACATTGTGGATGGTTGGGCTGTCGCTCATGGGCTTCTTTCAACAATTGTTCTTACTAGCGATGCCAGGCCCGCCCGATGTGACGTGCATCGGCAAGCGGGGGCGCTAGTTGGGCTTGTAGCTTACGTCAATAGTCTAACTGGTTTCGGAGCACAGCTATTCCCAGCCGTTGGTTGGCACGGGTGGCCAAGGCAACGGCTGGGTCGGCTAAGCACTATGCAACCGCGCGAACTCCGCCTTCGCTCTACTGCGACGCGATTTCACCGTCCCCACAGGAATGCGCTTATGCTCGGCATATTCCGCTAGGCCCATCCCCCATAGTTCAGTGCACACCAACACATCCCGCAGATCCGGGTGAAGCTGCTGCAGCACGCGCTGCACATCTAGGCGTTCGGCCAGGTTATCCGCCAGGGTGTCGGCGTGCATCAGCCCGGGCCCGCATGCCTGCCCCACACCACTGCCGTTGCCCAGCCCGATCCCTGGTGATGCGATCTGTGAGCTGAGGAAGTGACTGTGAACATCGATGGGTTCAGCCCCGCGCCGGGCTTGGGTGCGTTGAAAGGTGCGGGAGGTGTTGCGCATGATCGTGACCATCCAGGTGGCTACGCTGGCCCGCCCGTTTGGCGAATAGCTGGCGGCGTAGCGGTGAATCTTCAGCAGCCCTTCCTGCATCACATCCAGGTGGTCCTCCCACGCTATGCCGGCTGTATGTATGGCCCAGCACAGCATCCGATAGTGCCGCGAGATAAGCGCGACGAAGGCTTTACTGCAGCCGCTGCTGTGCCGCGTAAGCAGGTCTTCGTCGCTGTAGTGTTCCCCGTGTTTCGTTAACAATGCTTGCATTGCAATCCCCCATGTTGCATGTTCAAGTTGTACGCTTGCCCATTCTACGAGGCTTCGGGGATGTTTGCATAGGGTTTGTTAGGAACCGTTTGTGGTTGTGGCGGTGGCGTCGCTGTCCACGCGCCCAATCACTTCGATCTCACCAACCGACGCCTGGTGCATTGGCCCCGGCACAAACGTAATCCATACGTACAGCGACTGGGCCTCATCGGCACGTTCCTGGACCGTGGCATCCAATGCAGCGCGTTGCTCTTCACTGAGGCTGAACGTGGCAGTTCCATCCGTATCAGCGGCGGTTTGCGACAGCACAGCCGTATCGGCCAGGCGGGTAGTCACCAATTCGCCCCCGTCCGCCAGCGTGGTGGACATCAACGTTGGTTCTGCCAGCCGGAACTCCACCACCGTTCCTGGAACAAGTCCCTCCAGCGTGAAGCTATCCACGGCCGCTACCTGCGCAAATTGCGCATGCAAACCAACACCGCTCTTCGTGGTGTTCGGGCCAAATGGCTGAATATAGGAATCTGCCTGCCATTGCGTGGCAGGGTCACCATCAGCCGCCAGCGCGGCCAGCTCAGGGCTGTCCTCCGTGCCACGGCCATCAGCTGGCAGCCACTCCCGCACCGCCGCAATCGCGACCGGGCCTGGCTCTACCGTATTCACCACAGCCTCCGCGCCCTGACGGATGGAGTCCGTGGTGATTGGCGCGTCGTCACTAGTGGAACCGAAGATACTCAGCAACGCGGCGATAGTGGTCGCCACAATAGCAACGGTCAGGAAGGCCAATATCGCTGCGCTGGCAAAGCTTCGCGGACGCAATGGCGACGCCCCAAATCCCGTACGGTCCGCAGGATTTGGGGTGGCATCCTCCGTCACATCCAGCACTGCACCGCCAATTCCCCGCAACTGTTGCGCAATCGACCGTAGATCAACTGTGTTGGTGTCCTCCAGCTCTGCATACAACTGGTGCAAGTCCGCCGGAATTTCTGGCGCCGGAACTTGGCTCAACAGCACCCGCAAGGCCGCTGCGATGCCATGCAAATCTTGGGAAGCGGAGTTCTTCGGCAACACTCCAGGGAACGCCACGAATGCCGCACCGTCGACAGACACCCGCAACCGATCCCGATGGTCCGCACTGATTGCAGTATCGGCTGCGTGCGCAATCGCCCCGGCCTCCGCCAACGCCGCCGCCGCGGTTGCTGCCGCCGCCGGTTCCGGTGCTTGCTCCGCCACCGCAGGCAACGTGGAACCCTCCACCCACTGGGCAACAACAACTACCTGGCTACCGGCGTCGATAATACGGCGAATCATGGCGATACCAGCAGGGTACTGTGCCGTCGCCGCAGCATCCTCAAGCGCCCGCCGCAACAACGCCGTCCGCCGCAACATTGAATCCTTCGCACGCGCCGGATCATTCCACAACGAAGGATCCATCAACGTCAACGCCACCACATCACCCGTGGCCAGCTCCCGCGCCTGCCAGAACCGCGCAGCCGGAGTACCACCATAATCCTTCAACAGGCGATAACGACCCTCGAGCAGCGGCGCGCCAGGCACCAGCTTCGGAGCCCGGACCTGGCCAGCCGCCATCGGCGGGAACAAGCCCACGGCACCCATCGTCTGGCCGCTCATCATCTGCTCCAACGCGGCACGTTCCCGAGCCGCGAACTCCTCCGGCGGCAACACCCCACCGCCAGCAGCCGCACCAGCACCAGCACCAGCAGAGCCCAATCCAGACTGCTCCCCCGCCGAAGCACCAGCACCACCAGTGCGCTTGAAACGAGCCGGAACAAAACGCCCCAGCACACCGCCCAACATCAGCACTTCCGGCAACTTCGAACGCGACAGCACCACACCCGTCACCAGCAGGAACACCACACCCGCAATGGCCATGCGCACCATGAACCAAGGGTTGGAATCACTGGTGAGGACGAAGCGCGCCAGCACGGCGTCGAGCTGCCACGCGATAAGCGAACCCACCAGCGCCGAACCACCCGCCCACGCCATCGACGTGAGCACACTGCGGAAACCGAGCGAACCCAACGAACGGCGCAGCAACCGATCGCCGATGATCGCACCGGCCAAGAAACCGAAACCATTCGCGGCACCCAACAGCACCACCGCCAGGCGCGGTTCCGAAGCAATCAGCGGAGCCACATACGCCAACGCCAACTTCGTACCCGTGATACCACCGATAATGAACGTTGGGGTCCACACTTCCTCGCGGGCATAAAACACCCGCAAGTGCAGCAGCACCAGCGCATAAGGAATCAACGTAAACGCGGAAAAACTAATGGTCCAGCCCAGCACATCGGCCGTGGAGAGATCGTACTCGCCATAGTTAAACAACGCCCGCGCAATCAACGTGCCAAACGCCGTGAAGAACACAATGATCGGCACCAACGCCAACATCGTCAATTTCGACGCCGTGACCAGGTCTTTCACCACAGCCTTATCGTCGCCATCAGCAGCATTTCGGGACAAGCGCGGCATTACCGCCGTCAGCAGCGTCACACCAATCACCCCATACGGCACCTGCAGCAACTGCCAAGCCTGCATGTAAATTGTCGGCGCGGCAGCCGAAGCCGAGGAGGCGATACGGTTGTTCAAAATAAACCCAACCTGCGAAATCGCGACGTACACCACGATCGCTACCGCCATGCCACCAAAGGACTTCAGGCGCTCATCAATGCCCCACAGTGGGCGCACATCAATGCCCGCCTTACGCAGGTACGGCACCATAATCAACGCCTGCACTACCACCCCAGCCGTGGTACCCAAACCCAGCAACAACACATGCGGATCGGTGATCGTAACATGCTGCATCGGTTGCAATTTCGTATCTTCCGGCAGCAAGAGATAGAACCCCAGCACGGCCAGCGTGACCAGGTTGTTCACCACCGGTGCCCACGCCCCAGGGGCAAACACTCCCTTCGTATTCAGCACCGCCATGAACACCGAGAACATGGCATAAAACACGATCTGCGGCAGCACGAGGTACGCAAAAGCACTGGACATGCCAATATTGACGAAGCCATCGCCGTCCAGACTCATCCGCACGAGCAGTGGTGCGGCCGCAATCGAAATCAGCGTGATAGTGATGGTGAGCGTGAACGTGAGCGTCAGCAAACGGCGAATAAACGCCGCCCCCCGATCCGGGTCCTCCTTCTCCGCGCGCACCAGCACCGGCACCACCAGGGAAGTCAGCACCGCACCCAGCACCAGCTCAGTGATGAGGTTAGGCAGCGTGTTCGCTGTGTTGAAGGCCGACGCCACCGCCGGGCCCAGCGCAGAACCAATCAACACCGTGCGCAAGAAGCCCGTGATACGCGAAATCAGCGTGGCGATAGCCATCGAGCCACCGGCGCGAACAACATCCTCATCGGAGGTTGTTTGCTTGTCTTCATTGGTGGTCTCATTGGACACTGCGGCAGTTGTGCCAGTGTCGGGATGTGTGTCCTGTGCCGTGCGTTGCTCGGCACCCAGACGGTACTGGTCTGCTGAACGGTCCAACACTGCCGGGCGGCCGTGCTGGAACCGACCCCGCAAGGAAGTTGCTTGCGTTGGTGCAGGGCCATCTACCTTAGGGCTACCTGTTCCCAAGTCACCTGTGGCAGGGGCATCCGTGGCAGGGTCATCCGCTGCAGGGTCAGTGTGGTGTTTCGTCCCGTCTGGAAAAGTCACACACCAATCATAAGGGCATTAGGCTTCACTGCCCGGCAGATCAGCGCGCGCTGGGCGTGCCGATCCTGCAGCACTCCGCCGCGCCCACAGACGTTTTGCTAGCACCCCGAGCGCCAACAATGCCGCCAAAATCGCCACCGAAACCTGCCACGACAACCCCGCTACTCGCTGCACCGTCACCGCAACCGGCGCAGAGATCGCCGCCTCCTTGGAGGTAGCCACCGCCCCTTGGGGTTGCGTGTCGGATTGCCCAGTCAGCCACAAATCCACCACCATTTGGTCCTCTTGCTCACCCAGGGCTGAGGTGTTCACCGACAATGGCAACGAGCCTTCAGCTGGGATAACATGCTGCACCTCTTGGGTCACAGCCACCGGCATGGCCGGGGTGGAATAACTCAACCGAACCGGCACTGGCAACGGCAATCCATTCCGGGCAACCACCGGCAACGGCGAAGACTCAGATGTACGCGTAAAGACATTTCCCGGAGGCACCAGGGAAATCAACCCACGCAAATCACCAGTGACCTGCTCCACTGTGCGCACCTGCTGGCGTTGCGCATTGCGATTCATCGCCCACAAGTCCGCATTACGCGAACCAATTCCGGACAAGGAACGCAACAGATCCTGGTACAACGGCCGAGTAAACATCTCCCTGGTCAAGGCCAAGCGGTCATCATTGCGCATCATGGCCGTCAGGACACCCAATTCATTAGCTGCGCGCGTCACTTGCTCCACGTGCGCGGCGGCGATCTCCCCAGGATCCACAAATGGGCTCATTGGTACACCTTGAGCAGGGATAACGTTGCGGGGCTGTGCCGCAGACAACGGCGCGGCCGGCACCGCTCGCCCATCTGCCAGCAGTGTGGTCAGAAACGCCAGGAACTCCCCCGCATCCGCTTGCCCGGCGGACCAATCCATCGGAGGAGCCACAAACATTGGCCCGCCTGCTTCAGCTAGGCGTTGGGTTACCGCAATGGCGGTGCTCATCAACGCGGCAGGTGACTCAGCCGTTTGATCCACACGTTGCGTTGGGTTGGAGTACGCCGCCACACTTGGTCGTTCACCAGTTTGTGCCAGCGCTGCGCCCAAATCGCCCTGGAATCGCACCGCGCTCACCGCTGTGCCAGGTGCTGCCGCAGTGAATTGCACAATCCGTTCGTTCCACGGTGACAGCACCGCACTCTCCCCCACCAGTGCGCCTTCCTCATCAAGCGCCGTCTCTGTAACCGAAGTTTCGGCAGCTGTCTCGCCAGCCGGCACTGCTGCCTCCCCCGCCGGAACGGTCACCTCAACGGAATTATTTGCCACAAACGCCGTCACCTGCCCCAGATCGCGCGGCAACGCATCCAACACCTCCTGGGCCAGCACCCCAGAGTTCGGCAACAACACCCGCTGCGTCACCGGCACACCCAGCACCTCCTGGATGATCTGCTCCCCCTCCAGCACCGCCAGACGCATCAACTCCGCGTTACCCGTTGCCGCAATGGCCTGCAGATCCGCACCCGCATATGTCGAGGCCAACACACAGCCCGAACTCACCAGTTCCCGCAGGTCATCAAGCCACAATTGCGCGTCCGCAGCGCCCTTGCCATCGACCGTCCCCGCAGCGTCACGCCCAAAGAACTCACCCCAGGAATCCCGCAGACGTTTCTGCTGCGCCGCGTTCAGTGTTTGCTGGGAACCCACTTCATAGCCGGTAGCCATGCGGGAGACGGCGTCGATCAAGGCGGGGTCCACAACCACACAACTGGCGGCGCGCAACCCTGCTCCACCTTCACTGAGCAACGAGGTTCGGTAAGCATCCAACAAACCGCGCAACCGACCGCCCGGCGCGAGCGCAGCCGACAATTGCTCTGTGCTCAGCACCAACGGGGCGCGGACAGGGGCATTGCCAGTGCCGCCGGGAGCCACATCCACCGCCGCAGTGAGCGGCAACAACACCGACATTTCCGCAGTTGCAGCGCTATTTTCTGGCGTAGTCGGTTGGGTGAACGTCGCCCGCGCAACCGCCAGCACACCCTGCGTGCCACCCGTAGTGCCGGACTCTTCCGCGCCGCGCTGCGGACCATCCAGCTCCCCCTCAACCACAAACATCACCGGATGGGTGCCGGGCTCACCTAACTGCGGCACACCCAAAATCACATCCGACGCCACCGCCTGCGAAGCATCCACCGCAATCGTCACCGACAATTCGCGCGAAGCCGCAGCCGGAATAGAGGGAATCTCCACGGACTGAGTACGTAACGGGTACTCACCCACGTTCAACACCTGCGCCCGGCGCACCTCGGCTGCAGTTAGGGCCGGCACGCCATAGGCCAAGGACAAGCGCAAATTACGGGAAGCAGATGCGCCCGTATTGTTGATCCGCAACGTCACGCGCTGGCCCGTTTGCTGCTGGCTGTTAGGTTGCTGGCCATCATTGGGCTGGATGGCAGTGTCCTGGACGCTAATGTCCTGGACGGAAATGTCCTGGATAGTCACATGCAGGTCAGAAACGGGATCCGTGGAACGAGCTTGGGGATTGGCCCACATCCAGGCCGTTTCCGAACCGGCCGGGTCATTGGCCAACGCCACCGCCGAAGGAGTTAAAGCCGCATCGAGAGGAGCCACCATTGGAGCCACGAAGGACACGGTGGACACCGCCAGCACCGCGGCCATCGTGGCCCGGAAACCAACTCTCACCACTGCTGTTACCTGCCTGTGCACGACGATCCCGCTTCCCTGACTACCGTAAACCGCTCACCTACCGCGGTGTCCCCCGGCCAGCCGCGGCCTCCGCACGTGCCAAATCAGGCAACATTTTCACAGCCTCACGCGCCAGACGACGCTCATCGGCATACGCCAAGCGCTCCGCCAACACATTCACCGGCAACCACTGCACCTCCGTCACCTCCGGATCCTCAT
>JBHAQQ010000005.1:0-7026 GCA_041830435.1 Corynebacterium sp. | reverse complement strand
GAGCCTTGCGGATGTAGGTGGAAGCTGGATCCCAAGCGAAGGTCTTGCCGGTTGGGGTTTCCAGGTTCTGCCAACGCTCGTCACCCTTGAATACGTCAGCGTAGTCAGCGGAGTACAGTTCCTTGGTGATGGAGGAAGCGATGGTTGCTTCGATTTCTTCGGTGGTTGGCCAGATGTCGCGCAGGAAGACGTCGTTGCCGTCCTGATCTTGACCGAGTGGCTGGGTCTCGAAGTCGAAGTCCATGGTTCCGGCGATTGCGTATGCAATAACCAGGATTGGGGACGCGAGGTAGTTCATCTTCACGTCTGGGTTGATACGGCCCTCGAAGTTGCGGTTACCGGACAGAACTGCAGTTGCTGCCAGGTCGCCTTCGTTGATGCCTGCAGAAATTTCTGCTGGGAGTGGACCAGAGTTACCGATGCAGGTGGTGCATCCGTAGCCTACGAGGTAGAAGCCGAGTGCTTCGAGGTCCTTCCACAGGCCGGCTGCTTCGTAGTAGCCGTTTACTACCTGGGAGCCTGGGGCCATGGAGGTCTTCACCCATGGAGCTGCCTTCAGGCCCTTTGCATTTGCGTTGCGTGCCAACAGGCCAGCACCAACCATGACGGATGGGTTGGAGGTGTTGGTGCAGGAGGTGATGGAAGCGATTGCTACCATACCGTGGTCCAGTTCGATGTCCTGACCGTTGTAGTTCACAACGGTTGGGTTGGATGGACGGCCTTCTGCGCCAGCAGCTGCGGATGGGAGGTTGCCCTTTGCATCTGCTGCAGAAGCTGGGGTTGCAACTGCGGCTGCTTGCTCTTCGGAAACGTAGTTGAAGAGGTCCTTGCGGAACTGGCCCTTGGAATCGGAGAGTTCGATGCGGTCTTGTGGGCGCTTTGGACCTGCAATGGATGGAACCACGGTGGAGAGGTCGAGTTCGAGGTACTCGGAGTACTCAACTTCAGCTTCCGGATCGAGCCACATGCCCTGTTCCTTAGCGTATGCCTCTACACGTGCCAGGGTCTCTTCGTCGCGTCCGGTGAGCTCGAGGTACTTGACGGTTTCTGCATCGATTGGGAACATCGCTGCGGTGGAACCGAATTCTGGGGACATGTTGCCGATGGTTGCACGGTTTGCCAGTGGCAGTTCTGCAACACCCTTGCCGTAGAACTCTACGAACTTGCCAACTACACCGTGTGCACGGAGCATGTCGGTGATGGTCAATACAACGTCGGTAGAGGTTACGCCTGGCTGGATTTCGCCGGTGAGCTTGAAGCCAACAACGCGTGGGATGAGCATGGAGATTGGCTGGCCGAGCATTGCTGCTTCAGCCTCGATGCCACCTACACCCCAGCCAAGGATGCCGAGGCCGTTTTCCATGGTGGTGTGGGAGTCGGTACCAACACAGGTGTCTGGGTATGCAACACCGTTGTTGTCGAATACGGTGCGTGCGAGGTACTCGATGTTTACCTGGTGAACGATGCCGGTGCCTGGTGGAACTACGCGGAAGTTCTCGAATGCGCCGGTGCCCCAACGGAGGAACTTGTAGCGCTCATCGTTGCGCTGGTATTCGATCTCTACGTTCTTTTCGAATGCTTCGGAATCGCCGAATGCTTCGATGATTACGGAGTGGTCGATGACCATTTCTGCAGGGTTGAGTGGGTTCACCTGGTCTGCGTCACCGCCGAGCGCTACAACTGCGTCACGAATGGTGGCGAGGTCGACGATACATGCAACGCCGGTGAAGTCCTGCATGATAACGCGTGCTGGGGTGAACTGGATCTCGATGGATGGTTCAGCCTTTGGATCCCAGTTTGCGATCGCTTCGATGTGTTCGCGGGTGATGTTTGCGCCGTCTTCGTTACGGAGCAGGTTTTCGCCCAGCACCTTCAGGGAGTATGGCAGCTTTTCCATACCTGGCACTGCGGAGAGGCGGTAGATTTCGTAGGTCTTCTCGCCAACTTCCAGGGTGCCCTTGGCGTTGAAGGAGTTCACGCTTTCAGTCATAGGGTAGCTCCTAGGTCTCTTCTTTGTAGTCGTTCTGTCGCCACCGCTGCATCTCCGGGAGTTGTTGCGGGAGCAAACACTGCCTATTTTGTCAGGTTTTGCAACGCGACGTCAGTTCTGAAGTCTAACAGTACGATCGTTATGGCTGCGAATCCAGGCTTTACCTGCGTGTCGAGGTCACCCCTTTCTGTGTGAGCCTGGTAAAAATCTAGGTCAGTACCCCATTTTGCGTCATTCTTGCGCCGCGTTAGATGCGCAATTTCATTCTATTTTTGGAGCCTTTTATGATTCCTGAACAATTCGACATCGATGCTGTTGTTGGGGAGCTCGCGCAACGCGACGTATATATCGACGCCGAGATTCAGGAAGCCATGAACTCCTACGCGGAACTCAACCCTGGCGCTGCCGATGCTGAGCAAGTATTTCTTGATGCAGAGCAGCATT
Source organism: Corynebacterium sp. (assembly GCA_041830435.1). Classification (GTDB taxonomy): domain Bacteria; phylum Actinomycetota; class Actinomycetes; order Mycobacteriales; family Mycobacteriaceae; genus Corynebacterium. Next base: position 4,592 of record JBHAQQ010000005.1, on the reverse strand, counting down.
TGCAGCATTTGGCGGCCGACCCCCACCTGGCCGGGTTGGGTGAGACGAAGATTGTGATTCTTGGCCCCGTTGAAGCTACTGAGCCAGATTTGCGAGATATTGCGCAATATATCAAGGATGCAACGAAGGCGAACACGGTTGTTGTTGAAGCTCCGCATGCCAAGGCTGTGGTTGCGGATAATGTTTCGCGGTTCGCCATTGAGCGGAATAAGAAGGAAATGGGGGAGTTCACTGACGTCAATAGCACTGCCGCGTATCTTGCGACGGTGGGTAATGAGACCACTTATAACACAGTTGTCAGTGCCTCATCCTTGACCATTATTGCGATTGCAGTGCTGATTGCTGCCGCGTTTGCTAGGAAATCTGTACGCACGTTGCACTAATCCATCGCTTGATTCCCCCATGCTCGACGACTTAGACAGCTATCTGCTGTCCAGTTAGGAGCAGGATTCCCAGAAATCTAATCAACGCCCAACGCTTGACGAGCCTGAACCAGCACTGAAGACTTTCCAGGATTGACTTCGACACAATCTCAACACGACACGCCGTATTGCAGAGTAAATGTGATGCACTTCACATTACAAATTCGTCGCAATAGTTTGCGCTGGTCAAGTCATGCCCTGTGACTCATGTGAAAGAAGTGAACGGTGGGAATGATGGGGAACAAGTTTCTAACATTGACTCCCGTGTTTTAGTGTTGTCCATGTTGCTTGAATCAAGGCAAGCAATGTCGCCTACTGTGACCATGCCATCGCGCGTGGTTTGACTACATGGGGAAGTGCAGTCAAGCCATGTGCGTAGACAAATCGGGATGGGGCAGCAGGCGTAAGAACGTTACAGGAGAACATTAGTGAACAACCGTCGCACCACTCGGGCGCTCATCGCAGCTACCGCAACCGCCGGATTGTCGTTTCAATCGCTCATCACTACCGCTCACGCGGAAGATGCACAGACGGTTGAAGCCTACTTAGCTAACTTGGTCGGACAAGTTACCGACGCCGAGGAAGAAGTAGCAACTGCCGAAAGCGAGATCGCGGGCTTGCGCGAATCTGCCAACAAGGCACGCGTGGATCTCGACGTTGCGCAATCCACAGCCCAGTCAGCTCAAGATGATGTCATTGCAGCCCGTAACACCTTGGAGCAGGCAGACACGGAGGTTGCGAGTGCGCAATCTGCACTCGATGACATCGCTCGTGCCGCATATGCCAATCGTGGCGACAATACGGCCATCCACCTGGCAGCAGGTGGAACAGACGCTGTATCCGACACACTGGACCGCAACTCCATTCTCCTCCAAGCTGCAAGTAAGCAACAGGGTGAAGTACAACGCCTTGACTTGGCACGCACGCAGATCGCCAACAAGGAAGCGAAACTGCGGGACAACCGTGCACAAGCTGATTCTGCATTGCAGCAAGCGATCAACGCATACGAACAAGCCGCAACAGCCGTAGAGCAAGCCACCGCGAACCTCTCCTCCTTGGAATCTCGCCTCGCAAACCTGGTCACCAACCGAGAACAGGCTGAGGCCCGACTACGTGCAGCGCGTACTGCCGTCGACGCTTTGAGTAACGCCAACCCACAGGCAACCTCATTCCAAAAGCGTGCAGCAGCCGAAGCTGCCGTCAACCAAGCGAACCGCGAAATCGGTCAAATCGACGCACAAGTTGCCGCCGCAAACCCTACGGGCGCAACTACCCCGACTGCCAGCAACCCACAAGAGCAACAGTCCGGCCCAGCAGCGCCAACCACTACCGCAGCACTTGCATCTCCTAATTCCGAACCAGCGGCTTCAAGCGCCACAACCACTCCTGCACCTGCCTTGCCAGGAGTGACAAACTACTCCGGTGACACCACTGGACAAATTGCAGACACACAGACATCTTCCAACACAGCAGCCGGATCCCTCGCCGATCAACAGCTCGATATCCCAAGCATCGAAACCACCTTTGCAGGTTCTGCGGAGGGCGATAGTCAACGTCAGGCCGCCATCGACGGACTGGTACGTGCCGGCGAAGCAGCCTTTATGGCTGGCTTTACCGCCTATGCAAGTGGAAACCAGGACGGCGCAGCCCAAGCAGCAATCGAAGCGGGAACTCGCGTTGCCGGTGAACAATACGACGCCGCACAAGCGGCATTGGCCGGCAATGCCGCTACCACCACTACGCCAACTACCACGGCGCCAACTACTACAGCGCCAAGCACGACTGCGCCGGATGCTACTTCACCAACTACCACTGCACCGGAAACCACTTCTCCGGCAACCACTTCTCCGGCAGCCGGCACCGCATCTGGTACCGGTACAACGGCACTGCCACCAGCAGATTCCACAGTGGACACCACTGGCGATGCTGCTGCAAAGATTGAACGAGTTATCGCCCGCGCAATGAGCCAGCTTGGTGTGACCTACGCCTGGGGTGGTGGTAACCACAACGGTCCTACACTGGGCATCCGTGACGGTGGTGTAGCAGACCGTCATGGCGACTACGCTAAAGTTGGATTCGACTGCTCCGGCCTGATGATGTACGCCTTCAACGCCGTAGGCATCAAGCTCCAGCACTACTCGGGATACCAATACACCGCCGGTAAGCAAGTACCAGTTGCTCAAGCAAAGCGCGGAGACATGCTCTTCTGGGGACCAGGTGGCTCCCAGCACGTAGCGCTGTATCTCGGTGACAACCAAATGATCGAAGCACCGCAATCGGGTAGCGTCGTCAAGATCTCTCCGGTGCGTTGGGGCAACATCCAACCAATGGCAGTCCGCCTCATCGAGTGATCTGGAGCAACGTCACGAACGAAGTAGCTCACGTTGAGCTACATCAACAGCGACCATCCGGGCAAGACGAATAGCTCGCAACATCGGCAGTAGTTGTGCATCCAACAGGGCACCTACTGCCGATTCGCGTACCACCTGAACAATCGCCGCGACATAATCAGCACGTGCCATCAGTTGTTCCGCACGCACCGCAACCCCCGGCGGCAAACCTGGCAATCCAAATACATCCGACAGCATCCCCACCGCCAACGCTGGATCTTCAACCCCACGAAGTGCTTCCAAGCTACCAACCCCACCCTCAACTTTGACGGCTTGAATAAGCGTGGCGGAATGCTCCACGGCCTCTCTCAACATAGCGTCCGCCTCACCAGGCGAAAACACCGCGAGCGGACGTACCGGACCATCCACCACATGCCAAGTCCAGCGGATCACTTCGCCGACGAAATGCGGCACCACGACATGTACAACACTCGGTGTACCTGTCACAGCGGCGGAAGCGGCGTCGGGGAACATCAACGCCGACCCCACCTCCATCACATCACGAGCAGCAACCGACCCCGCACCAATCCGCGGCAACTCCCCAGCGCCCGCTAACAACAACCCCACCAGCGGCTCACCATCGACCCGTGCATCCCACCCATTCGTCACCGAACGCGCCAACCGCAACAACGACAACAAACCCATATCCACCCCAACCTCAACCCGGCCACGAGCGGAATCCGCCAACTCCACCATATGATGCGAACCCTGAATCAACCGGAACGCATCCAACACCTCGTCAGTATGAATCACATCATGCAACCACCAAGCACACCACAAGGCCGTATTCTGCACCGGCGACCACAATTGATCCAACAACGACGAAGGACCATCACCACCAGAGGAAAATCCATCCGCAGGCGGCACCCCCTCAGATGGGAACGGACTACTAGGCGGGTCAAAAGAAGAACTCACCCGGCCTAGCCTAAACTCTTCAACCATGAGCTTCAACAACCCCTACAGTGGCGACATCCTCAAAGGACACCAACGCAACACCAAACCCACCTACCCAACCATCACCCCAACCCTCGACATGGTTGTTGAAGTCATCGCTGACGACTACGTCGGCGCAGTCGTAGGCGGAGAAAAGACAACTGAAGGGGACTTCATCCGCCTCGAAGACCGCTATGGTAACACCCGGCTGTTCAAACTCCGCGAAGGTGCCTTTCTCTACGAAGGGCAACGCGTCACCCTCAGCCGATACATTGATCCCAAACTGCTGCCACCAACTCACCAGCAATCCAACTCCGGCTCCCGAAAAGTCGCGAACCTGCAAGCTAAAGTTGCTGCCCCCTCACGCATCTGGGTAGAAGGAATCCACGACGCCGCAATCGTTGAACAAGTCTGGGGCCATGACCTTCGCGTCGAAGGAGTGGTGGTGGAATACATCGAAGGTCTCGACAATCTGCCAGCCATGCTAGAAGACTTTCAGCCGAGCGACACCCGCCGCGTCGGAGTCCTTGCAGACCACCTCATTGAAGGCACCAAAGAAGCCAAGCTCACCGCCAACCTTGGACCCCACGTCATGGTAACCGGGCACCCGTACATCGATATTTGGCAAGCAGTTAAACCCGCCAGCGTGGGGATACAAGCCTGGCCAGAAATTCCACGCGGCATTGACTGGAAAACGGGAGTGTGCCAGCAACTCGGATGGGGAAGTCCACAAGATGGTTGGCGTCGGGTGTACCGGAGCGTCCATAGTTTTCGCGATCTTGATTCCTCACTGATCGGCGCAGTGGAGCAACTCATTGACTTTGTGACGGAACCCGGGATCCAGGGT
>JBHAQQ010000004.1:0-6273 GCA_041830435.1 Corynebacterium sp. | reverse complement strand
GTTCGCCGACTGTCGGGAGTTGTCGCTGAGTTGCTGCTGATGCTGGTTGATTCACATGTTCAGACACAGTGATCCATGTTACTGGATATGTGCAAAACCCCGCACCTTGAGTACGGGGTTTACACGCTTTCCCGGTTGACACCTCAACCGTGCCACCGGGTTGTGCTAGTTGCTTGGACAGGCTGGGTGTTGGCCGGCAACCACCAAGCGCTTGCATGCCTGGCCTGGGTCCCCCGCGGTGACAAGTCCTTCACCAACGAGCACGGCATCGGCACCAGCCCCGGCATAAGCCAAGAGGTCATGCTTGTCGCGAATTCCGGATTCTGCCACCTTGATGACAGAATTCGGCAGGCCCGGCGCAATGTCTGCAAAGGTCCGCATGTCCACCTCGAGGGTCTTGAGGTTACGGGCATTCACGCCAATGACTTTCGCACCGGCGGCTACAGCTCGCTCTGCTTCTTCATGGGTGTGTACTTCTACCAGCGCTGTCATGCCGAGGGATTCAATGCGGTCCATCAATGAAACGAGACGTTCCTGTTCCAGGGCGGCCACGATAAGCAGCACCACGTCTGCCCCGTATGCGCGCGCTTCGTGCACTTGGTACGGGTTGACGATGAAGTCTTTACGCAGCACCGGAATGTTTACTGCTGCGCGGACGGCTTGGAGGTCCGCGAGGGATCCTTTGAAGCGGCGTTCTTCTGTTAGGCAGGAAATCACGGAGGCGCCGTTGGCTTCGTATGCTGCGGCGAGTTCAGCGGGTTCTGGGATGGAGGCCAGGTCTCCCTTTGATGGGCTGGCGCGTTTCACCTCAGCGATGACTTTCACATTGGGGCCAGACAGGGCGGCGATTGCGTCGAGCGCTGGTGGCGCATCGAGGGACATGGCTTTGATCTCTGCGTAAGGGACCTTTGCTTCTCGAGCTGCTTGGTCTTCCAACACGCATGCGATGATCTGGTCAAGTACGGTGCTTGAGGTTCCGCTCATAGTTTCCTAGCCTATATCGACTGGCCCGATATTCCTATTTGTTGATCTGGATCACGTTTTCAATGCCCGGGTTTTGCATTGTCGCTGGTGGGACGTTGTTCCAAGTCGGTTGGGTCTACCCCCGAATCTAATGCGTCCCAGAATGCCCGAGATGAATCTGGGTTGTCTTGCAGATCTTCGGCGATGCTTTCGCGGCGGGATTCCGGGGTTTCGTAGCGGCTGTGTTTGCTCGGTTGTCCGGGGTTCATGGCCAGGATAATTCCACCGAGCACGCCCAGTGCGGCGCCGAGGAGCGCAACCCAGATCGACAGGTGATGGATTTGTGCCCCTACGACCACAGCCCATTCAGTGTCTTGGAGCGGGTCGTTGGCTTTTTGGGTTCCCACTCCGCTGACGAGGATCTGCTGCGCCCGGAAGAGATCCGCTTCGTCGGTGAGGAGTTGGACGGAGCGGAAACTCGCCAGCGCTGCCAGGATCGCGATGATACCTCCGATGACGCGGCGTATAGCCGGTGGCACGGCCAATTGCACGAGCATCGCCGCTACCATTGCCAGGGCCAGTGGTGTTACGGCTGGATCCCATACTGCACCGATGAGTTGTTTCGTGGAGTCTCCGGCTTTGTCGTCGCTGACGTCGACGCTGAGGTAGGTCATTCGTCCGGAGGTCCACAGCAACACGACGGCGAGCAGTACGGCTCCGAGCCCAATCTTTCGCGCCTGCTTCATCGCTGGTTAGCTCCTCGGTTGGTGGTTTGGTGTGTGTTGTTGAACTGGGATTATCGACGACGCCGCAGCGGCTGCGCGCAGCACCGCCGCTGCTTTGTTACGAGTCTCGAGGTCTTCAGCATCCGGATCGGAGTCGGCAACAATTCCACCACCAGCTTGGACGTAGATTTTCCCTGCCTTGATGACACCGGTACGGATGGCGATCGCTTGGTCGGCGTTGCCGGCGAAATCGAAATAGCCTACTGTGCCACCATAGATTCCACGGCGAGTTTGTTCCAAGGTATCGATGATTGCCATTGCTGAGGGTTTCGGTGCACCGGAAAGCGTGCCGGCTGGGAAGGTTGCTGCAAATGCGTCCACGGCGGTTTTGTCCTCGGCGAGCTTGCCGGAGACTCCGGAGACGAGGTGCATGATCGCCGAGTAGCGTTCTACGTGGCGGAAATCGTGAACTTCAACGGTTCCGGGTGCACACACCCGACCGAGGTCGTTGCGTCCAAGGTCTACGAGCATCAGGTGCTCGGAGTTTTCTTTTTCATCATTGACCAGGTCCTTTTCAAAGAGGATGTCCTGTTCAAGTGTCTCGCCGCGTGGGCGCGATCCCGCAATTGGGAAAGTTGTGACTTCCCTATTGCGCACTTGTACCAGTGATTCCGGTGATGACCCCACGATATGAAAGGCTGTTTTCGTGAAATCTTCGTTGGGAACGTTGACGATGTACATGTAGGGGCTTGGGTTGGATACCCGCAGCATGCGGTACACGTCTAGTGCTGGCACGGTCGTTTCCATGGTGAAGCGCTGCGCCAATACGATCTGAAACGCATCCCCTGCACGGATGTGTTCTTTTGCCTTGGCAATGCGTTCCTTGTGCTCGGCCAGGGTGCGTTGCCGTTCGTAGGTTGGTTCCGGCGCCGTGTATTCAACTAATGTGCTTGGGGCTGGCACCAGCAACCGGCTGACCAACGCATCCAATCGCGCAATGGCTTCCTGATAGGCTTCTTCCGCGCGTTCTGGGGAATTGTCCCAGTTGATGACATTGGCAATCAGCCAAATGCTTCCTTCATGGTGGTCGACCACTGCAAGATCTTCCACGAGGAGCTGCACCATGTCCGGAAGTTGGAGATCATCTTCACAGGTGTCTGGTAGCTGTTCGATGGTACGGACAATGTCATACGCCATGAAACCAACCAAACCGCTGGTGAGCGGTGGCAGTCCGTCGATCTTGTCCGTGTGAAGTGCGCTGAGGGTGTTGCGCACCGCATCCAGTGGTTGCCTACCGAGATCAATATCAGCCGGAACTTGACCTATCCATCGGGTGTTCCCGTCCTTGGCCCACAGCGCACTTCGGGCTCCAGTTCCAATGAAGGAATAGCGGTCCCAGGATTGTCCGTGCGCTGCGGATTCCAACAGGAAGGTTCCGGGGCGATCTTGAGCCAGTTTACGAAATGCACTGAGCGCAGTTTCGCCGTCTGCCAAGACTTTCCGCACGACAGGTACGACGCGCCGGGTTTGGGCCTTGGCGAGGAATTCCGCAAGCGAGGTGGTACTTGCCGCGTTGTGGAGGGTGTGGGAAGCCGACTGTGGATCTTCGGTGTGTGCCATGGTTGCAATTCTAGAGCACGGACCCGCCGTCGAAGCACGTCCATGTACCTCGGTGGCAGGCTGCGCCCGTTTGATCGATGGTGAGCAGGATTGTATCGCCATCGCAGTCGAGGCGAATATCGTGAACATATTGGGTGTGGCCGGAAGTCAAGCCTTTAATCCAATACTCTTTTCGGGATCGCGACCAGTAGGTTCCTTGCCTGGTAGCGATCGAATATGCCAGTGCATGTTCGTCCATCCACGCCATCATCAAGACATCGCCGGTGGCCTTATCTTGCACAATTGCAGGAACTAAGCCATCGGCATTGAACGTCACCCGTTCAGCGATTTCGGGTGCCAGCTCATACGACGCCGGATCACTGTGTACCTGGTCCGCTTCGACGCCGCCCATCACAGCCGAACCTCCAGACCGGCCTGTGCCATCGATTGCTTCACTTCACGGATGCTGACTTCTCCGAAGTGGAAAATGGATGCAGCCAATACCGCGTCGGCTCCTGCCTGTACTGCCGGCGGGAAGTGCTCTGCTGTGCCGGCTCCACCAGAAGCAATCACGGGAATGCTGACTACGGCGCGCACCTTTTCAATCAATTCGATATCGAATCCAGCTTTGGTGCCATCGCCGTCCATGGAATTCAAGAGGATCTCCCCTACCCCTAATGCTTCGCCTCGGCGCGCCCAATCCACTGCGTCAATCCCCGCGGATTTCGTCCCACCGTGTGTGGTGACTTCAAAGCCTGAAGGGAATCGTTCAGGATCAGGATCGGCGACGCGGCGCGCATCCACGCTCAACACGATGCATTGTGCGCCAAATCGTCGGGAAAGTTCACTGAGCAGTTCGGGACGGGCGATGGCGGAGGAATTCACTGACACTTTATCTGCGCCGGCACGCAGGAGCGCATCGACGTCCTCTTCGCTGCGGACACCGCCACCGACGGTGAGTGGAATGAATACCTGGTCCGCGGTACGACGAACGACTTCGAGCATGGTGCCGCGACCGTCCTTGGAGGCCGAGACGTCCAGAAATGTCAACTCATCGGCGCCTTCGGCGTCGTATCGTTTCGCAAGTTCCACCGGGTCGCCAGCGTCACGCAGGCCTTGGAAGTTCACACCTTTCACCACGCGTCCATTGTCCACATCCAGGCATGGAATTACTCGCACGGTAACGCTCATCGGATTCCTCCACGGTCCTTGATTTCTTGCAAACTTCGAGCAGCAGTGCCAATTGGGACTGCTTGAATATGCTGCAGCAAAGTCGCGTGAACTTCTGGCTCTCCCGCCACGAGGCCCGACACTCCTGGGCGCCATGGATTTCCCGCAAAATCGGTAGCAATGCCGCCGTTTTCTTCAACGGCCAAGATACCTGCAGCGTTGTCCCACAGATTTGGACTGAAGGTCACACTGCCACCAAAAATGCCCGCTGCCGTGAATGCAAGGTCAATTCCGACTGAGCCGGTCACCCGCATGCGCGGATAGGACTTACCAATCTCGTTCAACATGTCCTGTCGGTAGGAAATCGGCAAGTTGCCTCGCCGTTGCGAAAGGATGGAGCCAAAACTAATTTGCGTCACACCGGGATCGGAATGCGGCATGGATCGCGCCGGCATGCCATCAACAAACACTCCATGCCCAGCGCGCGCGGTAATCCGGCGTCCCAGCAACGGCATTTCCGTTACGCTCAGCAAGGTCTTGCCCCTGTGCACCAACGCCACAAGAATGCAAGCAAATGGATTGCCAACCGCATAGTTCGCGGTGCCATCGATTGGATCGACTACCCAAAACGTTTCTGGAAGTTGCGCGGGAGCAGTTACGGTTCGTTGACGATTCGGACCATCCAGTGCGTCCAACGTGGTTCCGCCGTTCGCATTGGGCAGCGTAATGGGTTGTCCCGGTAGCACCGTGCCGAATTCTTCACCGTGAACTGGCAAGCCAGTGTATTGGCCAAGGAGTTCCCGAAGTTGCCGTTCAACGTTGAGATCCGCTTCTGTAGCAAAATCCCCAGGGGACTTGATGACTTCAGGTTCTGCGCCAACCGCCGCACTAAAGGTCGTTTCTGCCTCGTCTACAACTGCTTCGGCAATGGCCAATAACGATCGAGTATCGAGTTCATCACTCACAGGCGCGCTGCCTCCAATGCCTCTTCCAAGGTGAACTTTCCGGCATACAGGGCCTTGCCTACGATCGCGGAGTCCACACCTTCATGGACGCAAGCGGCCAATGCGCGAATATCATCCAACGACGAAATGCCACCAGAAGCGACAACTGGCGCGCTAGTTGCTGCAGCCACATCGCGGAGCAGTTCGACGTTAGGGCCATTGAGCATTCCATCACGGGAAACATCGGTCACCACCAGACGAGAAACCCCCTGCTGATCGAGACGTTCCAGTACTTCCCACAGCTCGCCACCATCGGACGTCCATCCACGGCCACGCAGGCGCCATTCACCATCAACCTCGCGGGTATCCAGGCCGATTGCTACCTTGTCGCCATAGCGCGCAATGACAGACTCACACCATTCTGGTTGTTCGAGCGCTGCGGTACCAATATTGACTCGGGTACAGCCAGTAGACAACGCACGTTCCAGTGATTCATCGTCCCGAATGCCACCGGAAAGTTCGACCTTCACGTCGAGCTTTCCAGTGACTTCCTTGAGCAATTCAAAGTTGGATCCCCGCCCAAAAGCCGCATCTAGGTCAACGAGGTGAATCCATTCGGCACCGGCTTGTTGCCAAGCCAAGGCCGCTTCCAACGGTGCTCCGTAGCTGGTTTCGGTTCCGGCTGCACCTTGGACCAGGCGAACCGCCTGACCATCGGCAACGTCTACGGCTGGAAGAAGCGTCAAAGCGGTTGGTGCAGTCATGAGAGTTTTCCTTTGGTTGGGATCTACAGTGCGAGGTATCTCGTGTATGAGTTATATCTTAAGGTCTAACCAGGGATTTGGTTTCGAGGATTATGTTATCGGAGCCAC
>JBHAQQ010000003.1:0-6845 GCA_041830435.1 Corynebacterium sp. | reverse complement strand
TTGTCCACCAAATTCTGGTCGGGAAGCGACAAAGCCATTGACCTTGACAACCTGGGTGATGTTGTCGATCCCAACCAGCGCATCGGCTGCAGCGATGGCGTTGAGGGCGGCGATGCGAGCTTGTGCAAAACCTTCTTCCGCACTGACATCGCCCGCTTGTTCGCCAACAATGCCGGTGACTGCAAGTGCACCGTCAACAAATGGGAGTTGCCCCGAAGTGTAGACCAAATCGCCGGATCGCACTGCCGGCACATAGGCTGCGACAGGTGCAGCTACTGGAGGAAGGGTAATGCCGAGCTCTTGGAGACGAGCGCTTGGAGTGGTTGCCATGGTGCTAACTACTTTCTCTGCAACAGTGCTGGGGTTGATTGGCATTTGCCAGGGGGCTTACTTAAAGGCTTATTTAATAGGCCCGGTTAAAGGCTTAGCTATCGAGTGGTCGCTTGAGATAAGCCACGTGCTGTTCACCGGTTGGGCCTGGTAGAACGCTAACGAGTTCCCAACCATCCAAACCCCAATTGTCTAGGATCTGCTTGGTGGCATGCGTGAGTAGTGGCACGGTTACGTATTCCCATTGAGTCATGGGCACCATTCTATACGCCAATTCCCCAGCACCAATACACAGTGCCAATGCCCTGCGCCAATGCAAAACGCGGCGTACCTATGAGCGGTACACCGCGTTTGGTGTCATTGTCTGCGCTAGTTGACTGCTTCTGCTTAGGCTTCGTGTTGTGCGCGACGCTGGGCTGCCTGCAATTGACCGTGGAAGAAATCTGCCCAAGATTCCACCTCTGGGTGCTTGCGCAACAAGGCGCGACGCTGACGCTCCGTCATACCACCCCACACTCCAAACTCCACACGGTTGTCGAGAGCGTCTGCACGACACTGCAATACCACTGGGCAATGGCGGCAAATGGCAACTGCCTTGCGCTGAGCCGCACCTTGCACGAACAATTCTTCTGGATCCACGTTGCGGCAATGCGCTTGGGTGATCCACTCACCGCGGTTGTCAAAGGATTCGCGGGAAGTAATTGGCGTAACGGTCAGTGTGATTGGCTTGCGATTTGGTTGTGCAGGTGCAGTCATTGGAGGAGCTCCTCAAGTTTCATCAGGGTCACAGGGTGTGACTCTTGCGCCGACATACATTTGATCCCTAAGGATCAATGGCGGCTCGTTCGCTGGCTTGGGGCAAAGTCGCCGGAAAAACATTCTGAAACTGCGATATTGCAGGCGAGGTGCGATTCAGAAAGCGGTTTCTGCTTTTGGTGGGGCAGATGTGTTGTAACCGTTGGTCTTGGTTACTGAAATGATCTAGTTGTTAAACATTTGTGAGGGTCTAGATCACATGCTTGCTGGTTCGCCCTTAAGGGTTTGCCTATCAACATTCATGTGTAATTGTATTCACACATTTATAGAACTGTATATTCCGTCACATATTGGGGGTAATTTTCCCTTTTCCTCCACATTGGCACCAAACGTGATATATCGTGCCTCATCTGCACACATTGTTGAAACATAAGAACCGAACACTGCTCTAGCTGCACATTTGCAAAGGCGATTACGTTTCTCTTAGAAAAACTATATATTGATAGGAAAATGCTTGGAAGTTTTCGCATTCCGCTGACACGCACTCAATGGGTGTAGTAACACACGGGTGCTAGGGTTGTTAAGCAATGAACAAGCTGCTCGCAATTCCCAAACTTTTCGTGGCCTTGATCGCTGCGGCCGCCCTGCTCATGGTGGCGGTCCTACCCTTCGCTGGGGCAGCCGGCTGGGCAGTCAACGCTGCATCCAACACGATGAATTCCAACCTGGAAGACATCGACTCACATGCTTCCCTGCCACTCATCAGCACCATGACGGACCGCGACGGCAACGTCCTGGCTCACTTCTACAACCAGCACCGCATCCAGGTCCCAAGCGAAGCGATCTCCCAAGATATCAAGGACAGCATTGTCGCCATCGAAGACCGCCGGTTTTACGAGCACACCGGCGTCGACCTTCGCGGTGCGCTACGCGCGATGATCAGCAACATTAACGCTGGCGGGGTGTCCGAGGGCGCCTCCACAATCACACAGCAATATGTCAAGAACTACCTGTTCTACATCGCCGCAGATTCAGTCGACGACCAAGCAGCCGCGGTAGAAACCTCCATTCCGCGAAAATTACGCGAAATGCGCATGGCGGCGGAACTCGACAAGAATCTATCCAAGGATGAAATCCTCACCCGCTACCTCAACCTCATTGCCTACGGCAACGGTGCCTACGGTGTGGAGGCAGCTGCACGCACATACTTTGGCGTCAGTGCGGCAGAACTCAATGCCACCCAATCAGCGTTCCTGGCCGGAGTAGTCCAGTCCACCTCATTGCTGGACCCATACACCAACCCAGAGGGTGCGTTGGAACGCCGCAATGCCGTGCTCCAAGCCCGCGCAGACATGGGAACTCTCCCGCAAGAACTCGTCGACCAGCTCGTGCAAGAACCATTGGGCGTGCTTCCAGAACCGCAAATCCCGCAAGCAGGCTGCATCGCCGCCGGCAATAACGGATTCTTCTGCGACTACGCACTGCAATGGCTGGCGGATCATGGACTGTCCGAAAGTCAACTGCTGCAAGGTGGATACACCATCCGCACCACGTTGAACCCAGCCGTCCAAGCCACCGCCTTGGAAACCACCCGGGCGCACGTTGATCCACTGGCTGAAGGTGTCGCTGCGGTGTCCTCGTTTGTCGTTCCGAGCTTTGCGCCAGAACTCACCGCAAGCGAAGACACTGCCACTGGAGCCACAGGCGGTTCAAATGGCACAGAAGGTACAGCAGGCGCCGGCACTTCGGAAACTGAGACAACAGCAGATTCGGTAACGCTTCCCACCTGGTCCACCTCCACCGGCCACGAAGTCATCGCGCTGGCAGCTAGCCGAACCTATGGCTTGAATGAAGCGGAGAAGCAAACAGTCTTCCCGATCACCCACACACTGCAGGGCCACGGTGCAGGTTCCGTGTTCAAGATTTTCGCCACTGCTGCGGCCCTGGAACGAGGGCTCGGCATCGACTCCGAAATTGCAGTGCCGCGGCGGGTGGAGATCACCGGCATGGGCACCGGTGGCGCGCGAGGCTGCCCGGCGGACACCTACTGTGTAGAAAACGCCGCGGACTTCCAGGACCGCATGACCCTGCAAGCTGCGATGGCAACGTCTCCGAACACCCCGTTCGTGGAGATCGCCCAGACGGTGGGCATGCAACGCATCATGGATATTTCCGTTGATCTGGGGCTGCGTTCCTACACCCAACCTGGCACGTTCAGCGAAGATCTCTCCATCGAGGAACAGGTACTGAGCGATAACAGCGCCTCCTATGTTCTGGGCCCGATGGCGGTTAATCCCGTTGAGCTCAGCAATGTCGCCGCCACGCTGGCAGATGGTGGCCGCTGGTGTGAACCAACACCAATTTTGAACGTCACTGACCGCCATGGGCAGGATGTAACCCTCAACCGCACCCCGTGTGAGCAGGTGCTGCGTCAAGACGTGGCACAGGCGGTCGCCCACGCCATGGGCTCGGATGTGACCACTGGTACCGCCGCGGAAGCAGCCGCCGCGCACCGCTGGAACGCACCATTTAGTGCCAAGTCCGGCACCACGGAAACAAACCTTTCGGCAGCGTTTCTGGGATTCGCCCCAGGTTGGGCCGGTTCCACATATATTTTCAACGACGCCGGCTCCCCACAGTCCCTGTGCTCTGGGCCAGTCCGCAAATGTGGTACCCAAGGCGGTACGCTCTTCGGCGGTTCCGAACCAGCCTCCATGCTGTTCGCCACCACCGCACAACATATCGATCAATTCGGTGGTCCTGGGTTGCCTCCACTCAACGAACGATTCAAGCAAGGTGTTGATCCGGAAGGCTATCGTGCAGCGTTTGATGACCGGGCAGCGAATCGCCCATCGATCGCAGCACCGTCCCTCACAGTTGCCGAACTCGGCCCTGACGGCGACCGCATTGCCCAAGAACGCAACGCTGAAGATGCCGACGCAAACGCTACAGAGGCAAACGCCGACACCCAAGACAGTGTCAGTGAGGACAATGCCAACGGCAGTGCCAACCCCGCCATCCCAAATGATGCAGGCTCCCCGCAACAAACCAACGCAGACTGGATTCCCAACCAGCCCCAAACCCCACAACCGAACGCCCTCGGGCACGTAGCGGGCATGTACTGGCCTGATGCAGGCATCTACTTCGACGGCACCTACTACTACGACAGCAACGGAGCCTACTACTACGATCCAGTTGCACAAGACTACTTCTACGTCGACTAACACAGGTACCCACCCACCCGTAGAATGAAGCATGTGAATAATCACCGCGAAATCACCAGCCCCTCCCGCCAACCTCAGCAGCAATCCCGCCTGGCAACCATCCTCGGATCCCTTGTCGGCGCGGGCCTGGGTGCGGGCCTGGCCACGCTGGCATTAGCGCACCGCGAAATCCGCCAATTCCAATTGCACGAAGTAACCGTGCCACTCTTAGCTCCCGGAACCCTGCCGGAAGATTGGGACTCCTTCCGCATTCTCCACATCAGCGACTTCCACATGCTTGCACAGCAGCAGGAAAAGCAAGAATGGATCGCGCAACTCGATCGCCTGGACCCAGACTTGGTGATCAACACCGGCGACAATCTCGGCGAGGCAGCCGGAGTGCCGGGCGTGCTCCGCGCCATCGACCCCCTACTTAATCGCCCAGGAGTGTTTGTCTTCGGGTCGAATGACTACTTCGCCCCACGCCCAGTCAATCCCTTCATTTACCTCCTTGGCAAGAAACGCAAAGTTTCCGACATTGCCCTCCCGTGGGAAGGCATGCGCGCAGCGTTCATCGAACGCGGATGGAAAGATGCCACCCACACGCGCGTGGAGTTCGCCATCGACCCGGCTGCATCGGGCGCTCCAACATTCAGCAGGAAGATCAAGCTGGCGTTGGCCGGGGTGGATGACCCACACCACGAACTCGACGACTATGCACGCATCGCAGGTAATCCCAACCCAGATGCGGACCTCAGCATCGGGCTCAGCCACTCCCCCGAGCCGCACATCCTGGATCAATTCGCCGCCGATGGATACCAGCTGGTGCTCAGCGGCCATACCCATGGGGGTCAATTGTGCCTACCCGGTGGACGCGCAATCGTGACAAATTGTGGCATCGACCGTTCCCGTGTGGCTGGGCTGTCCCGATGGTCCGAGCGGATGTGGCTGCACGTGAGTAACGGGTTGGGTAACTCCAAGTTCGTCCCATTCCGTACCTTCTGCCGACCATCGGCCACGCTCATTCATGTTGTGGAAAAGCCCGACCCAGCGGAGCGGTAGCCAACGCTTGCTGATAGCACACGCTCTCAAAATTTGTTAATATTGTGACGATTGTGACGTGCATTGTTCGGTTGTTGATGTTTAGTGTTTGAGGCTGATTGTCGATAGCGACAGCGAGCGTCATAAACATCCACTGCCCGATACATACGTCTACACAGGTTGGAGTGCTGTTACCCCGTGAACCTGGTTGTTGTCCCCCTCGTCATTGCAGTGGCACTCGCGGCAGTCCCGCTCCTGGTCAAAGTACTTGACCGCAACGCTGGATGGCCATTGGGTGTCACCTTTTTCGCTGTGGCCGCCTACATCATCCGCCACGCAGATCCCGTGCTGCACGGCGAAACGCAAACCTGGTCCATCACCTGGATCGAACACCTCTTCGCAGGCGTTGGCGGGCCCAACTCTGGCAACGTAGAACTCGCACTCCGCATGGACGCACTGTCCATGTTCTTCACCTTGCTGGCGCTCATCATCGGCGGTGTGGTGTTCATCTACTCCGCCTCTTACCTGCATCGCGGCTCCAAGATCCTGAGCTTCTACCTGCTCATGACCACCTTCATGCTCGCCGTGCTGCTGCTCGTGCTCGCCGATGACGTTGCCTTGCTCTTTGTGGGCTGGGAACTGGTGAGTTTGGCGTCGTTCTTCCTCATCGCTCGCAGCGGGTCGGGTGGCGAAGCAGGATCGGTCCGCACCCTGCTGCTCACCTTCGCCGGCGGTCTGGCGCTCCTCGCCGGGTTGGGCATCGCAGCCATGACCACCGGCTCCATGCGCATCACCGAGATCCTCACCTCCGACGCCTGGACCAACAGCCCCCACCACCTGCTAGCCGTATCCATCCTCATCGCCCTCGCCGGCTTCTCCAAAGCAGCACAGATCCCCTTCCACTTCTGGCTCCCCGAAGCCATGGCAGCAGACACCCCAGTATCTGCCTTCCTGCACGCCGCAGCCGTTGTAAAGGCCGGAGTGTACCTCCTCATGCGCTTCGCGGGTCTATTCCAAGGAGTTTGGGCATGGCATGTGCTGCTCATTGTTGTGGGCATGAGCACCGCAGTGATGGCGGCTGTCTTCGCAATCCAAAAGGCCGACCTGAAGAAACTTACCGCCTACTCCACGGTGTCCCAGCTCGGCTGGATCGTCGCCACCATCGGTGTGGGCACCCCCTTCGCGCTCGCCGCAGCCATTGTCCACACAGCCGCGCACGCGCTATTCAAGTCCTCCCTCTTTATGCTGGCCGGGGTGATCGACCACCAAGCAGGCTCCCGGCATATGCACCGCCTCGGCAGCCTCTGGCGGCAACTCCCGCTGACCTTCATCGCCGTCATCGTGGCGGCAGCATCCATGGCCGCCATCCCGCCAACCTTCGGATTTGTATCCAAAGAAAGCATGCTTGCCGCGTTTGAAGAGGCACCACTGCCACAAGCTGGGGTGGTAGCGCTCCTGGTCGTGGCGGGAATCGGCGCGCTCGCCACCATGCTGTACTCCGGCAAATATGTCACC
>JBHAQQ010000002.1:0-7830 GCA_041830435.1 Corynebacterium sp. | reverse complement strand
CTGCCCAACGTTGGCCCCGAGCACGGTCTTAATGATGTGCTTCAGTTCAATGTCGGATGTGTGTGGACCGTGCCAAGATCCCCAGCATAGGTGCAAGCGGATGAGCTCTTTTGGAAGCCCCTTGGTTGCTTCGTTGATGGCGTCGATTCGTACCTGCGTGAAGGCGAGGTAGTCTTCCACGCTTGGTTCTGGGTTGATTTGGTCCCAGGATTCTGCGAGTGATGGGTCGTCGAGCTGGAGGATCAGGCCGGCGTCGGTGATGGCCTTGTATTCCTCGCGCAGCGCTGCTCCCCAGGCCTCGATGTGTGCGGCGTCTGTTGGGTAGTAGTCGTCGCGGACGCGGGCGGCGGATCCGGGCGCAATGGCGGTGAGAAATCCAGTTTCGCCTGGTTGTAGCGCATTTTTCAGGTTTTCAGCGTCGGTAGCTACGGCTGCTTGGCCTTTGTAGGTGATTTCTCCGACGGTGGTTGGGAATTCGGTTGCCCATTTGCCGGTTGCAACTCCGGAGTGCGGGTCGTTGTAGGCGTCGGCGAAGATGGTGCGGTCGCGGCGCTCGACGAATGGGGAGAGTTTGATGCCGCCGGCGGCGGTTGGGTCGTCGGTTTTGCGTGGTGCTTCGGTGAAGGCGTTGACTTCGGTGAGCGCGAGGCCGTTGACGCGTTGGAAGGAGTAGCCCCACCATGCGCCGTAGTCCACAGGGTTGGACATTGCTTTGCCAAATTCGCCATCGCCGGGTTGGGTGATGCCGAGGTTGCGTTGCTTTTCTACGACATCGCGGACTGCTTCGGCGACGAGTGCTTTGTATTCTGGGGTGGATTTGAGAGTGAAGCCGTCTGCTTCGAATTCGCGTGCTGCGTTTGCTGCGATGAGTGCGTCTGTACGTGGGAGGCTGCCGGCGGTGGTTGTTTCGATGATGGTCATGGTTTGAGTGTATACAACAAACCCCAAATTGCAGACAGCTTAGTCTATATTCGCCCCGGATGGGGGCACACCCGCGCCAATGCACAACAGTTCATCTATACCCATACGAAAAGGCACGCACCGGCAGATGCGTGCCTTTTCGTCAGTGGGAGCTATTGCAGCTTCCAGATAGCAGTGTCCTTGTCTATGAGCAAATTGCTGCGGTAGTTCAGACTCACCGCATCGGTCTTGGTCAGAACCCCGCCGGACATGGTTCCCCCTGGTTGCAGGGTGCCGCTTTCAATGAGGGCGTCATCGAAAAACCCATATTCAGTGCCCTCAACCACCCCGGTTGGGCCAACTTGCCTCCAGTCGAAGATGCTGAAATCCGCCGGCTTGTTGCCGGTGTTGTTGTAGGTCACTGTCGCAAAGAGGTACGAAGTGCCGAATGTGTCTTGCCGGGTTTCCACCGCATCCACGGAAATTACCAATCCACTATCAAGCGTTACAGCTTGGCCGATTCCCAAGCCCTGCGTTGGGTTCACTCCCTGATCCGACGACGCCGCATCCGTGGAATCTGCAGTACCCGAAGACACGGAAGCAACGTCATCAGAGCCCGCCACCGAATCAAGCGCGTCGCTATACGCGGAAGCAACGTCAGCAGCGTCCGTCGCCGAATCAAGCACTTTGTTAAACATGTTCTTGGTGGAATTGACTGCTTGGTAAACCTGGTACTGGGTATAGCTCGCGAAGCCCAGACCAGCGAGGCTTAGGACGATTGCGGCGACGGTCAGACCTTGGCCGCTCGCTTTTCCTTTGCGGATGTCGAGGATTGCGATGATTCCTAGGACGAGGCCAACGAGAGCCAGGAGGAATGCAAGTTTGCTTACGAACGGCACCCAAGCAATCGGAATTGCAAGGATGCCGAGGATCAGTGCAGATATGCCTAGCCCGGACGTATGGGCATTCGGCTCATGTGTAGCGGATTGTGACATGGTTCCCTCTCGAAACGTTCAAGGTTGAAATGCAGCCAAAACTTGACTTTTGTGTGCCGATTTTCACATAAGGGGGGGGAGTCAAGAGGAGTGATCTGCAAACTTGTTACACACCCCCAAAATGAGGGACATGAGCTCAGCTTGAACTGGAGCTTTTCGGCAGCAGTTGCGCTATGTTGCAACGGTTCGTTAACTTGATTTCGGATCAAGAAGATCAGCCATAAACCCTTCGGTTGGCTGACTGGCAACCGCGCATCGCGCACGGTGCCCCCGAAGGAAGATCCGTCCCGAGAGGAATCCCCCTCCGGGAAAGAGCGATACTTCAAGGAGATCCCCATGCGGGACAATCATTCAGAACCAATTTTGCCAACCGTTAAGTGTGGCCGCTTTTTGACGGGACATGAAGCTCACCGAATCCGCGGGAAGCTAGCATTTAAAGAGATGCCTTGGCCGAGTGTTGATGACATTTGGATGGATGGCGAAACTATTGCCTTCGTGGTCAATGACATTCTGATCACAGGTTGGAACCATGATCCAGACTTTGTGCAACGGCTCATTGATTCCGGTAGACCGCCCTTCTGGATCAAGAAGTACCAACTCCTCGCGTTCGAAAGTGAAACCGAAAGCGGACTGAAAGCGTACAACATGGTCGGCGTGGATGATCACCCAACTCCGGAAGGATGCACTGGAACCGCAACTGATGGATTTGAGCTTCATGAAGGGAGCAAGAATTTCGAAAGCGAACTGCGCGAGGCCCTCAAGAAGTTGAAGCAGCGGGCAAACGAACAGGAAGCCTAAGCAGCCGCCGGGCGGGAACCCCCATTCGTCGCCCGGCGCCCCATTCCATATACGCAGTGAACAGAAGTATAGGAAAATAGCTACATGTCTAATTTCTCTGAGGTCCTCCAACAACTTCGTGAAAATCAGCCGCAAGCGAAGTACGGCATCGCGTTTGAAAAGTTGATGGTCAACTATTTCCGCACCGATCCGACCTCTAAAGCCCAGTTCGACGAAGTGTATCGCTGGGCCGACTGGCGCTACAACGGCGGTCGCGCGGATACCGGCATCGACCTCGTTGCCCACCGCATTGAAGACGATTCCTGGACTGCAATTCAATGCAAGTTCTACAAAGAAACCACCTCCATCCAGAAATCCCACCTGGATTCCTTCTTCGAGGCGTCCGGCCACGCCTTTGTGACGGAAAACGGTAAGCAATTCTTCAAGGATCGCCTCATCGTTTCCACCACCGATAAGTGGTCCGGCAATGCTGAGGCGGCGCTGGAGGACCAGCTGATCCCAACTGGCCGTATTGGGTTGGCGACGATTGCGGAGTCCCCGATTAACTGGGACGTGGCCTTCCCTGGCTCGGAGATTCAAATCAACCTGTCCCAGAAGGAAACGTTTGAGCCGCGCCCACACCAGCAGGCGGCGATTGATAACACGCTCAAGGGCTTTGCGACACATGACCGTGGCAAACTGATCATGGCTTGCGGTACTGGTAAGACGTTCACCGCGTTGCGGTTGGCGGAGCAGGTTGCGGAAAGCAACAATGGTCGGGCTCGTATTCTCTTCCTGGTGCCTTCGATTTCGTTGCTGTCGCAAACCTTGAAGGAGTGGGCGGCGCAGGCCCGCCTGGATTTGCGTCCGTATGCAGTGTGTTCGGATTCGAAAGTGTCGAAGAAGGCTGAGGATATTGCCTCCTATGATTTGGAGGTGCCGGTTTCCACGGATGGTGCTTCCATTGCTGCGCGGCTGAATGCCGGGAAACGTGGCAAGGGGCTGACGGTGGTGTTTTCCACGTATCAGTCGTTGCCGGCAGTGCATGAGGCACAGTCGCTGGGCTTGGATGATTTTGATCTGGTGATTTGTGATGAGGCGCACCGCACGACTGGTGTGACGTTGGCTGGGGATGAGGCGTCGAACTTCACCAAGATTCACGACGCCGCCTACATCAAAGCCGCAAAACGCTTGTACATGACCGCTACCCCACGGCTGTTCGACGACAACGTCAAAGATAAAGCTCAGCAACAGGCGGAGACCCTGGAGCTCCAAGATGAATTCCTCAAACGTATGGCCCTTCACCGTGTGGAAAACCCATCGGAAGACCTCGGCAAGCAGTCGCTCGAAGACTTTCTCGCGCAACATCCGGTAGGCACGTTGACCACCGAAGAAGTGCTCGCGTGCCTCACGATGTATGAGACCATGGCAACCCTTCTGGGCAAAAGCGTGATCCACGGCGGCATTATCAACGGAACGCTCGGCCAGCTGATCGAGCGCTTGCCCTAATGGTGCGCGAAGTTGCAGCAAAATGGCGGGCACCTGCAAGTTGGGGCGGCCCTCACACATTCACACCATAGGTCGCGGCAAGCAAACATCGGGCCAAGGTGGGTGTGAGGTTCGTCGAGAAACAAGCGCTCGCCAGAGACTTCTCAGCAAATACCGTAAGGTCAAAAAAGGATTTTCTTACATGAAAGAAGGGTTCTGACGTTAACAGTTTCCTCAAGACTGTTGGCATAACAATGGTGACTTCCCTAGCGTTGGCGGCTTGCAGTGGCTAACAGGACCAAGAGGTGGCGCAGGTGACGACCGCCTCCAGCACCACGAGCGAGCAATTGCCCGCAGAAACAAGCACGGAGGATAACAGCGGCACTGTGGATTTGGCTCGACTGCGCAGCGCCTATGATCAGGTGCTCGCCTCTCCCCCGCCCCGCAACTCGACACGCTGAATCACGCGTCGGATGACAAATTCCTTGGCACCTATTCCAATGCGATTGGTGAATTCAACGGCGACGGGCGCCCCGACATGCTGGTGCGCAAGGATTACATGGGGTGGGCACCGATCACGATGATCACAACCGACCCAATTGGCTCCCCACCACTGACCCCAGCGGTTTGGACGCGCTTGAACAAGTAGCCGCAACCTTTGCTAACGCGTCGGGCCCAGCCGCAGAACCTGCTGCTCCCGCGCCAGAGGTCGCGGGCACAAAGCTCACTGGCACGCTGCATCACCTGACGTACCAGGAGGCGCTATTCGGCGAACGGGATCCCAACCCCGGTGCCGATCGTGGCGATATGTACAGGATCCTGCTGTTGGATACATCGACAACCGTGACCGGCAACATCGTGAGCAGTGACTCAAACGTACGAACAGAGACCATCGATGATGGCGTTCTCCTCACAGTCGGAGATTACTCCCAGTTCGAAGGCCAGCACGTTACCATTACCACCCCAGAGATCAGCGGGCGGTTCCCCTCCGACACCAGCGTGCCCCTTGACATGCTGCGGGTCAGCGAGGTGCTCGACATCCGTGCTTCCTAACCTGCGCTTTCACGTACCGACGCCCCCCTTCACGGGCCCCTGCACGCGCCCCGGCACCTGCCCCTGGCCCCGGTCCCGGATCCGGCTGCAGCCCAGGCGCCGATCGTGACAAGGAGGAAGCGCGAACTTGCTCCCCTCAACCCTGTTTGACTTCAAGCGCTTGAAGTTTCCTAGAATAACCGCAAACGCCAAAAGTGCTGGAAAAAGGCATTTTTACCACGGAATACTACGGAATACCAAGGAATACCCGGGATTAGGAAGCCATGAAAGCAACGTATATTTATGGCCCAGGTGATGTGCGTGTTGAGGAGCATGAGAGGCCGCAGATCATTGAACCCACTGACGCGATTATTAAGGTGTCAGCCACGTGCGTTTGTGGCTCCGATCTGTGGCCCTACCGCGGCGTAGATCCAATCAATGAGCCCATGGCGATGGACCACGAATACTTTGGAGTGGTTGAAGAAGTAGGGGCGGATGTCCAAAACATTCAGATTGGCAACTTCGCCGTCGGCTCCTTCTGCATCTCCGACAACACCTGCGAAATCTGCACCGACGGCTACCCCTCGCGCTGCCAGCACGGCGGCTTCATGTCCGGAGCTCAAGCTGAATATTTGAGGTTCTCGCAAGCCGACGGCACCCTGGTGGCCACTCCCGCCGCCCCAAACGAGGAACAACTCCGTCATCTCATGGCCGCCTCCGATGTTTTGGGCACTGGCTGGTTCGACGCCGATGAAGCGCAGGTGGGCCCAGAGAAAACCGTGGTAGTAATCGGCGACGGCGCCGTAGGACTCATGGGTGTTCTCGCAGCAAAACAGTTGGGCACAGCTCGAATTATCGCAATCAGCCGGCATGCAGACCGCCAAGCCCTTGCCCGCGAATTCGGTGCCACCGACATTGTTGCTGAACGTGGCGAAGACGGCATCGCGAAGGTCCGTGAACTCACCGGTGGCCTCGGCGCCCACTGCGTCATAGAGGCCGTGGGTACCCAACAAACAATGGACACGGCGATTGCGGTGTGCAGGCCAGGTGGCCATATTGGTTACGTCGGTGTTTCTCATGACGTCAACCAACGGGCTTAACCTCTTCTTCTCAGAGGTTCACCTGATGGGCGGCCCTGCGCCTGTGCGAAAGTACCTCCCACATTTCATCGACCTCATCTACCGTGGCGCGATCGAACCAGGAAAAGTGTTCACCAAAACTGTCACTTTGGAGGAGATCGCCGAAGGCTACCGCGCCATGGACGCACGTGAGGCAATCAAGACATTCGTACAAGTATAAAACTTGCTCATGGATCCGCAACCTCCGTCTCACTCGACTGCCCGTACGTACTCCATCAAGGATGGCCGCGCATATAACTGGGCTTTCGGCTTCAACGCTGCGCTACTACGAAGAGGTTCACGTAAGCCCAAGCATCAAGCGGGATGAGTCAAGCGGGCACCGAGTCTATTCTGAAGACGATGTGGAGCTTCTCGGTTGGATCGCCTGTTTGGCTGCAACAGGCATGGGCATCGCAGAGATGCGCGAGTACGTTGCCAAAACGGCAAGTCCGCGCTTCTCAATCCAGAAGAGCAAATCAAGCTATTGCGTGCGCACAACGAGGATTTGCTTCAAGAGCAGCGCATTCTGCAGCAGCGGCGCAAATACTTGACGCTCAAAATTCAGTACTGGGAGGCAGTCGCCGCCGGTGAAGACGTACTAGCGGCCGACTTGGCCCAGCAGTCACTCGAAATAGCGAAAACATTTCGTTAGGTGGAGCTTGGCTGAGCCTTTTCTTGGGGTTTGAGATCCGGCCACTCTGCCTCGTCGAGTTTCTCGATCACCCTCCGATCAAATTGTTATGGATGGAAAAGTGGAGCGGTGCGGTGGCATTCGCGAATCGCTTGCCGTCACAAGCCGTGCCACCACAGCGAGTTGAAGAGGCGAGCAGCGATGCCCCAAGAACCAGGAGATCCTGCATTGGAGCACAACAGGGACTGACGTCATTCCCACCGCTGACTTCCCGCCGGACTCCGAAGCTTGCATAAACCTCACCGACATGGCGAAAGCCGCGGTGATACCAGTTTTCCCCTGTGCAAAAAATTTGCACTCTAACGCCAAATTTTCACACTCTAAAGTTTCACTGTTTCACTCTAGAGTTGCACTGTGCCAAAATTGGGTCTCAGACAGCCCGACGCCAAGGGGAATCCACCCTAAAAGTGACACACGTGCACAAGACCTGCAGTTCAATGCCAACCTTATTTTGAGAAATGCCCGATTGCACGTTTTCAGTCAGGTATGAAGTACGTTGTGTTGCGGATACCCCATCCACCGTTCTGCTCCACGCTGCCGGCCTCCATTAGCTTCGCCAACGCATAACGCAAGCGCCCGTCGTTGAGACCAGTGCGGGAAATGAGCTCCTGGAACGAAAGCAGCTGACCATCAGCAAGGGCTTCAAGAACAAGCGTCCCGTTTTTTCGTGACGAATTGATGCGACGCAGGTAGTGTGACTGGACGCTCCGAATTGGACTCCCTGGGCTCCAGTTCTACCGTTTTGGGCGCGGGCATGGGCGTCAGAAGCCCTGCATGTGTTACCGGTGAGCCGTAGATGATGGCAGTGAAGCGCACACCGTTGTCGGCG
>JBHAQQ010000001.1:0-4074 GCA_041830435.1 Corynebacterium sp. | reverse complement strand
GTCTGCCCAGCATTCGAGTCACTAAAGTCGCCGATAACTGGGCGAGATAATTGGGCGAACAGCCGCTCCAGTTCGTGCGAATTGCATAAGCGAAAGCCTCCACCATCATGGTGGAGGCTTTTGGTGTTAATGAGCGTGTGAGAGCTTAGTGCTTCTCTGGTGGAAGGCCATACTGCAGGTTGAGCATGGTGCCTGCCCAGATCAGGATGCCTGCTGCCCAGAAGAGCAACCACAGGTGCCAGAAGGCAATGCCGTAGGCCATCAGTGCGATTGCAACGGTCATCACGAATGGCCAGATGGAGCTTGCGGAGAAGAAGCCGAGGATGCCAGCTCCGTCTTCGATTTCTGCTTGCTCCCAGTCAGCTGGACCAATATCGGACTTGTTGTCGGTGATGTGCAGGTATGCGGCCAACATGAAGGCCAGCAGGGTTGCCATTACCAGGCCGGTTGCACCAGACCATTCGATGCCTTGGAGGTTACCGGCATCCTTGACGAAGTGGGTCGCCAAGAAGTACAGGACGGTCATGACGGTAAAGAATGTGCCGATGCCGTAGAAGAGCTTTGCGCCAGAAGTCATTTCGAATTCTCTCTTTCGCGTGCGTACTCAGTTGCGGGCTGAGTGCTGTTGTTAGGCGTTGTTGAGGCGATCGACAGCGTTGTCGCCGTTACGAGTGCCGGTGCGGTCGGAAACGAATGGAGCGGTAGAGGTTGCGTACGGAGCTTCACCGATCGCTTCCAGGGCTTCAGCATTGGTTGCCTCTGGGTTTGCATCACGGAAAGCGATGTACTGTGCAAACTTCTCTGGGGTTACCGCACGAACTTCGAAGTTCATCATTGCGTGGTAGGTACCGCACATTTCTGCACAGCGACCAACGAAAGCACCTTCGCGATCAATCGAGGTGATCTGGAAACGACGTTCCTGCTGGTTATTTTCTGGGTGCGGGTAAGCATCGCGCTTGAACAGGAATTCAGGTACCCAGAATGCGTGGGACACATCGGCAGATGCCAAGTTAAACTGGATTGGGGTGTTCGTTGGCAGAACCAGTACTGGGATTTCCTGGGTGCTACCTACGGTCTCAATCTTGTTGTACTTGAGGTAGGAGTAGTCTTCCTTGGACTTGCCGTGGATTGGGCCTACTTCTTCATGGTGGTCGCCAGTGCGCTCTTCAGGGGAAACCACACCTTCGTACTTGGATGCCTCGGCGCGTGCCTGTGCTTCCTCATCGGTTCCGATGTACTCTGCGCCACCAGTGATGTTGGCGGAGACTTTTTCGTATCCGAACTTCCAGTTCCACTGGTAAGCGGTGACGTCTACGGACACCTCTGGGTTCTTATCCAGTGCGGTGACACGGTCCTGGGTCTGCACGTTGAAGAAGAACAGGACCAGAACGATGACCACTGGGATCATGGTCAGTACCAGTTCCAAAGGAACGTTGTATGCCGTCTGACGAGGGAATTCTTCGTTATCGCCGCGGCGGGTACGAGATTTGTCAGAGAAGCGGGCGATTGCGAAGAACATCAGGCCCCACATGATGAAGCCGATGATCCATGCTGCAACCCATACCCAGACCCAGAAGTTGCCCATTTCGTAGGATTCTGGGGTTACGCCTTGTGGCCAGCCCATTCGAAGGAATTCGAAGAACTTATTGTCCGGTGGTGCCACTGTGCAGCCAGTCAACGCCAATGCGCCGAGACCGAGGGCACCCGTCAGGCCGAGACGGCGAGTCAAACCGTGAGCTTTTCGCTGTTCCACGCGAGTTTTGCCTTCCTCATTAACACGTCTTTGGTGTGGTCTTTCATCTGTGTGTTTGTCGTTGTTGGACGCAAACACGTTGGCAAAAGAACACCACTTCACCCCATGACTTTAGCGGATGTGGTGATTTTCTCCACTATCAAGGCCTGAACTTTTTGCGTTGGGTCGAGTTTTTGCCCCCATTATGGGCAAGTGTGTTTCCAGGATCACGCTGTGCGCACATCCATCAGATTTGAAACTAGCATGACCGGTCGGTTAGTTTACTTACCATGATCACCATCCGACCAACCTTCACTGGAGACCAGACAGCAGGCGCTCGCCGTTGGGTCTTCCTTGGCGTATTGAGCATGGGACTTTTCATCATTGCGGTGGATAACTCGATCTTGTTCACTGCACTGCCTACACTGCGTGAGTCTCTCCAAACTTCCGACCTTCAGGGTCTGTGGATCATCAATGCCTACCCCTTGACTCTCGTTGGATTGTTGCTCGGCACAGGCACTCTCGGCGATAAGATTGGGCATCGGCGGATGTTCCTCATCGGCCTCTATGTATTCGGCATAGCCTCACTGTTTGCCGCGTTTGCCCCTTCCGCATGGTCGCTGGTTGCTGCACGCGCTGCTCTTGGGGTGGGCGCAGCCACCATGATGCCTGCCACGCTGGCATTGATCAGCCAAACCTTCACGATCGAACGAGAACGTAATATAGCCATTGGCATTTGGGCTTCGACTTCTACCATGGGGGCCGCGCTCGGTCCTGTCGTTGGCGGATTCCTGCTGGAGCATTTTTGGTGGGGATCGGTGTTCTTGGTGAATGTTCCAATCGTTGTCCTCGTGTTGATCTTGACCTACACGCTTGCTCCGGCAAATCAGCCAAATCCCCAGCAGCATTGGGATTTCGCATCCTCCTTGTACGCAATGTTTGCCCTCGTGGGGTTTGTGATGATTATCAAGGAACTCGCACATGCGCATACCCACTTCGGGGTGTTGGGCATTGCCGCATTCTTCGCAGTTTTGGGTGGAATCCTCTTTCAACGACGCCAACGGCAGCTCAGCACTCCCGTCCTCGAGTGGAGCATTTTCCGCAACCCTCTGTTCTTGGCAGGCGTCATAGCCGCGAGTGCAGCTACGTTCCTCCTTGTCGGCGTCGAATTGGCTAGCGCCCAGCGCTTTCAAATTGGAGTGGGTTTCACCCCTCTCGAAGCGGGCCTCCTCACCACCATCGTCGCGCTCGCCGCACTGCCAGGTTCCGTAGCTGGGGGTTATGTACTCCACAGAATTGGCTTCCTCCCACTCATCAGTGGCGGTTTTACCCTACTGGCGATCGGCTTGGCGGTTGCCGCCTATGGAGTTTGGGATGTCGCCCGCACCACACGGGTCCTCGGTCCGAGCGTGGGCGGATATACCGAGGCCGGACACACCAACATGACGTTTTTTCTATTGGGACTGATTGTCGCTGGATTTGGCGTCGGTCTATCTTTCTCCGTTGCCTCGTCAGCGATCATTGGCGCAGCACCGAAAGACAAGGCGGGCATGGCCGCATCGGTCGAAGAGGTGTCCTACGAGTTCGGCACGCTCCTCTCCGTCGCGATCTTGGGCTCCCTGTTTCCTTTGCTATACAGACTCAACATCACCGACGCGGCCAGGAATGCCGCACAACAAGCAGGCGGCCAATTTGCTGAAGATTTCACCACCGACGTCACCAACCCACTCACCCAGCCATTCGCTCTGGGGCTCTTCGACACCGCCTTCTTTCACCTGCTGGTCGGAATCACCGTGCTAGCAGCAATCGCCGCCTGCTATACCGGCTACCTCCTGCGGAACAACCCGAAAGGAACAGCACATGCGCACTAGTCGAAAGCGCCAGATCGTGGAGGCAGCCATCGCCCTCGTCGACGCCCACGGTCTGGAGTCGTTGAGCTTTGAAGTTCTTTCCGAGCACACAGAGATTTCCAAATCCGGGGTGATCTACCACTTCCCTACGAAACATGCGCTCCTCACCGGTATGCATACCTATCTTGCCGAAGCCTGGCATGAGGAGATGCTCGAATTGTCCGGAGGTGTTCACCCCCAAGAACTTTCCCCGAAACAACGCCTTGAAGTCATTGCGCGCACCATGGCGATCTCAGCCCCAAAGGTGCTGATGATTATGGCCACCGAATCGCGCAGCCATCCCGACTTCACCGCCCCGTGGCGCAAGGTAGAACTCGATTGGCTACCAAACCCAGCCGAAGCCACCAGCGACGACGAACACACTGCCATTTACCTCGCCATGTTGGCCAGTGACGGTCTGTGGGTCCACGACTACCTCCACCCTACTCCCCT